>DASSUD010000057.1:0-19753 GCA_035707385.1 Acidimicrobiales bacterium | reverse complement strand
GCCCGCCGGGTGCGGACCACACCCGCCAGCCGCAGCTTGGCGAGGTGGTGGGAGATCGCCGCCGGCTGCATGCCGAGGTGGTCGGCCAGCTCGTTGACGTTGTGCTCGCCGTGCAGCAGGTACCACACCACCCGCAGGCGGGTGCCGTCGGCCAGCAGCTTCAGCGTGGCTACGGCCCGCGCCACCTCGCCGTCACCCGGCTCTCTGTCTATATGCGCATCCACTTGGATACTTGTACCGCCGCCCGGCGAGGACGACAACCCGTGATCGGATTAGCCGGTCAGCGCGCTCATCGTGACGAAGCCGTAGCCCTGGGCGCGGATGCCGTCGATGATGTACGGCAGCGCGGCGGCGTCGAGCATCGAGCGGTCGGTGGGATGGGAGCCGATGTGCATGAGCACGATCTCCCCCGGCTGGAGCGCGGCCATCACCCGGTTGAACACGGTCTGCACGCTCTGGCCGCCGGACGTCCCCTGCCAGCCGAGCGTGTCGACGGTCCAGCGGACGCCCACGTAGCCGAGGCCGTTCACGATCCCGAGGACCCGGCTGTCCACGTCACCGAAGGGGAACCGGAACAGCGGCCGGGTCTCGACACCGTTGGCCCGCAGGATGGCGTCCTGGCCGTTCACCACCTGGTCCCGCACCTGGGCGTCCGACAGCGTCGTGAGCTCCGGGTGCGTGTCGGTGTGGTTCCCCACCAGGAACCCGGCCGCGGCGATGTCGTTCGCCTGCGCCGGGAAGGTGCGCACCCACTGGCCGGTCAGGAAGAAGGTCGCCGGCACGTTCTTGGTCTTGAGCCAGTAGAGGATCCACGGCAACGCCTCGGCGTTGGCGCCGGCGTCGAAGGTCAGCGCCACCACCGGCGCGCTCGTCGGGATGCGCGTCCAGTCGACGCCCCGCAGCGACGGGGCCGGCGCAGCCGGTGGCGCCGGGGCCCAGGCCTGCGACCAACCCGACCAGGCGCCGCCGAGGTGGCCGGTCACCCACAGGGCGTTGTCGGTGCCCCGCCCGACGACGTCGACGCGCCCGCTGCGCCCCGCCGCCGCGGGCGCGTCGATCAGCACGCCGCCCCGCGACTGCCAGCCGCTCCACGACCCCCCGGCGCCGGCGTTGACGAACAGCGCGTCGTTCGTGCCGCGCACGAACACCCACGCGTCGGTGCCCTGCGGGCTCACGGCGGCCGTGGGGGCCGAGTAGGTGATCCCGCCCAGGGGCTCCCACCAGGCCCAGCCGGCCGTCGAGCGCGAGCGGCGCCAGACACCCCGATCGCCGCCCGTGACGTACACGTCGAGCCGGCCGGCGCCGACGACCACCGCGGCCGGCGCCGTGGTCAGCACGCCGTCCAGGGGCGTCCACCCGGACAGGCTGCCGTTCGGCGCCCTGGTGCGCGTCCAGAGCTGGTCGTCGGTACCCCGCCCGAACACCTCGATCGTGCCGTCGGGATGCCCGGCCACGGCTGGCGCCGACGTGAGCACGCCGTCCAGGCTGAACCAGCCGCCCCACGCGCCGCCGGTCCGCAGCCGCACCCACAGGGCCGAGTCGAGGCCCCGCCCGGCGACAGCCAGCGTCGTCCCCGCCCGCGCCGCGGCCGGTGCCCCGATGATCAGCCCGCCGAGGTCCGTCTGCGCCGACCAGGAGGCTCCGTCGTACGTGCGGACGAACACCCCCGTCGTCTGGCCCCGGTAGAAGACGTGGTCGAACCCGCCCGGGTCGGAGACCACGGCAGCGGCCGAGGTGGCGGCCTGGTTGGAGGGCACGGACTGAGCGCCCGCCGGGACCGCGCCGGGCCCCCCGAGGGGAACGGCGGCGAGTGCGAAGACCACCAGGGACGCCGCCGCGGCCAGCGCCGCGGCGCGCCGCCCCACCGGCCTGCGGGAGCCGGCACCGAGAGCCCACATGGTGATACCTCCTCTGCGGCTGCACGCCCAGTATCGGCCTCCGCAGGGCCCTGCTCCCAGGGACCAAGGTACCGGCGACGCGTCGTTGGTCCCTTGGTTCGCGCGCCGGGTGTGCGACGCTCGGGTTCGTGAAGGACGAGCCGCGGTTCGGGAGCAGGTCGTGGCGGGCGGGGAACGCGCTGGTGGGCGTCTTCGCCCGGTTGGGGATCGGACCGATCCACCTGCTGACCACCAGCGGCCGGACGACAGGCCGCCCCCACACCGTCCCGGTCGTTCCCGTCGAGCACGACGGCAGGCGCTGGCTGGTCGCCCCCTACGGGCCGGTGGCATGGGTCCACAACGCCCGTGCCTCGGGCCGGGTGAGCCTGCGCTACGGGCGCACCTCGCGCTCCTACGACGTCCGCGAGGCCGGCGGCCGGGAGGCCGCACCGGTGCTCAGGCGCTACGTCGAGGTCGCCACCAGGACCCGGCCCTACTTCGACGCGACGGCGGAGTCGCCGGACGAGGACTTCGCCGCCGAGGCCGATCGGCACCCGGTGTTCGAGCTCGTGCCGGCGGGCTCCGGGGCCCCGTAGCCAGGTACGTCTCGGCGTGTCTCGGGGCCCTGCCCGCAGGCCCGGGCCCGCGACTCAGTGGCCCTGGCGGCGGGCGCGCTTGCCGCGGGCGATCTCGGTGCCGAGGGCGTCGAGGTGCTGGTCCCAGAAGCGGCGGAAGTGGTCGAGCCAGGCGTGGACCGCTCGCAGGGGCGTCGGGTCGAGCGAGTAGACCCGCCGGGGGCCGTCGACGCGGACGTGCACGAACCCGCCGCTGCGCAGCACGCCCAGGTGCTGCGAGACGGCGGGCTGCGAGATCCCGAACTCCTCGCGGATGATCCCGGTGATGGCGCCCGAGGTCAGCTCGCCCTCCGCCAGGAGCTCGAGCACCCGGCGGCGCACCGGGTCCCCGAGCACGTCGAACGCGTGCATCAGGCGTCCGGCGGGGCCTCGCCGGTATAGGCCGCGGTGGTGCGGTCCGCCCGGGCCCGGGCCACGGCCTGCGGTGTCCCGGCGGCGACGTCGGCCTCGCACCAGGCATCGCTGCTGCGGGCCGTGAAGGCGGCGCCCGCCGGCCCGGCCACGATCTCGGACTCGGCGCTCACCGATTCCCCTGTCCGCAGGTGCTCGGCCAGGCCGAGGAGCGTGAGCTCCCAGCCGATCCCGACCGCGCCGGGCCCGAACTCCTCCCACTGGTCGAGGTCGTCGAGCGCGGCGGCGTGCTCCAGCCGCAGGCGCGTGCCGCCGCCGGGGTCGTCGCTCAGGTACACGTCGACCCAGGTCACGCCCTCGCCGAACTCCCAGGTCAGGGCCAGGTGGGTGGGCGGGTCACAGGCGGTGATCTCCCCGCCGGCGTTGCCCTCCAGCTGGTAGCGGCCCCCGAGCCGCAGGTCGCCCTCGACGGGCAGGAACCAGCGGGGGATGCGCTCGCCGTTGGTGATGGCGTCCCAGACGTCCTCGGGCGTGGTGTCGTACGTGCGCTCGGCCACCACGGCACGGGCCGGCCGGCCGTCGCGCTCGCAGTCCCGCACCTCGCGCCGCACGGCGCCGAGGTGCTCGATCAGCTCTTGTTTCATGTATCACTTATATAAGGTGAGGCTTCTAGATGCAACCGTCGGGCGAGCGCGGCGCCGCACGATCGGCCATGCTGCCCACCGATGACGAGACGCCGACACGCCCTGATCCCGGCCCTGCTCACCGCCGCCCTGGTGGCGGCGGCATGCCGACCCGTCGGCCCCGGTGGCGGGGGGCCCGCCGGCGGTCACGTCCCGGTGCGGCTCAACGAGATCCAGGTCCTGGCCTCGCACAACAGCTACCACGTGCAGCCCGAGCCGGCCCTCATGGCCGCGCTCACCGACTTCCTCGGCGACGCCGCGCAGGGCTTCGAGTACACCCACCGGCCCCTGGCCGACGAGCTCGACGCCGGCGTCCGCCAGATCGAGCTCGACGTGTTCGTCGACGACCCGGCCGGCGGGCGCTACGCCCACCCCCGTGCCGTGGACCTGCTGGGCGTGGCACCGCCCGACCCGGCGCTGGCGGGCCCCGGGCTCAAGGTGCTCCACGTGCAGGAGGTCGACTTCCGCTCGACGTGCCCCACGTTCGTCGCCTGCCTCACCCAGGTGCGCGACTGGTCGGACGCCCATCGGGGGCACCTGCCGATCACGATCCAGGTCGAGGCCAAGGACAGCCCCGTCCCCGACCCCGGTCTCGGCTTCGTCCAGCCGCTGCCGTGGACCGGGCCGGATTTCGCCGCGCTCGAGCGCGAGATCGACTCGGTGTTCCCCGCCGGCCGGGTGCTGGCACCGGCCGAGGTCCGGGGTCACCGCGCCACGCTGGCCGACGCCGTGCGGGCGGGCCGGTGGCCGCGCCTCGACCAGGTGCGGGGCCAGGTCCTGTTCGTGCTCGACGACCACGGCGCCAAGCGGGACGCCTACCGGGCGCAGGTCCCCGACCTCGCCGACCGGCAGGTGTTCGTGGACGTCCCCGAGACCGACCCCGACGCCGCGGTCATGGTCGTCAACGACCCGCTGTCCCAGGGCGAGCGCATCCGCGCCCTGGTCGCCGCCGGGTTCATCGTGCGCACCCGGGCCGACGCCGACACCGTCCAGGCCCGCACGGGCGACACGTCCATGCGGGACGCGGCGTTCGCATCGGGGGCGCAGTTCGTGTCGACCGACTACGTGTTCCCCGACGAGGTCTTCGGCACCGGCTACGTGGCGGACCTGCCGGGCGAGGCCGCCGCCCGCTGCAACCCGGTCAGCGCCCCGCGGCGCTGCCAGCGGGCCGACCTCAGCGGCTGAGGTCCCCCCGGAGGACCACGACCCCGGGGGCGTTCGTCCCGCCGGCCACCGGCTGGCGGGTCACGGTGAGCGCGTCGTAGCCGTCCGGCTCCACGCCCAACCACAGCGCGACGCTGTCCTGACTCCCCCGCTGGTGGAAGCTCCCGGCGGAGACCTTGCCGCCGGGGCCCACCAGCCACACCTCGTAGAAGGTGCCGGCGGGGGCCGGGGGCAGGCCGTCGACGGCGAGCAGCACCGACACGCCCGCCGGCTCGTCGCGCAGCTCCGCGGTCGCCGAGGCCCCCGGTGCGTCGACGGTGCCGGACAGCGCGACCTCGACGCCGCCGGCGCCGGGATCACCCTGCAGGCTGCGGCCGCCGGCCACCGCCCCGACGACGAGGACGGCGGCCGCCGCGGCCAGCGCCGCGTGACGCCGCCAGGCGCGGCCGGCCGGGCGGGACCGGCCGCGCCGGGGCGCCCCCAGATCGCTGGCCGCGGCGGCCGCCAGCGTCCGCTCCCGCAGGCCGGGGGGCACCTCGGCCCACACCGCGGGGTCCCCGAGCAGGGCCGCCACCACCGGGTCGTCGGGGGGTGGGGTCGGTTCGAACGGCATGGCGGACTCCGATCAGACCAGCGCGACGGTGGACGCGAGGGTCGACGCCAGCAGGCGGTAGGCGGCGTGGGTACGGGACTTGACGGTCCCCAGCGGCACACCGAGGCGGGCGGCGATCTCCTGCTGGGTCAGCTGCTCGAGGTGGGCCAGGCGGACGACCTCCCGGCCGGCCGGCGGCAGCGCGTCGATGGCCCGGCGGACCGCCCACACGTCGGCCGCGTCGGCGATCGAGGGCGGCTCGACCGAGGGCAGGTCGACCGGGGCGACCTCGTCGAGGCTGCGCGCCTCGTGACGGTGCTCGCGGCGCCAGAGGTCGACGGCGGTGCGCCGCACGATCGACCGCAGCCAGGGGCCCAGCGGGCGCTCCGGCTCGAACGTCGACGCGGCCCGCCAGGCCTGGACGAACGCCTGCTGCACGGCCTCCTCCGCCAGCCGCCGGTCGGCCAGCATCCGGCCGGCGACCGCCAGCATGGGGCCCGCGTACTCGTCGAACACCTCCGCCAGCGCGCGCTCGTCGCCGGCCCTGAACCGCTCGCCGACCGATCCCGATCGTTGCCTTCGCACCATCACACCGCCTGCGTCGTCGCCATCCGCCCAGCACGTCCCGCGCGGCAGCGCTGACGACCTCGTCGTCGCCAGCGCTGCCGGGGGGAGATCACTGCAGGCGACGCCGGTTCACACCTGCCTGCACGCGCTGCTCCTCTGTAGGGGGTAACTGCTGCTCCACCCCCCGGTACGGACGCGACGGCGTATCGGTTCACCGCACTGGCGTCCCCCCGCGATGGCGGTAGGGAGCCCTGCGGGCGGAATCACGGGCGCCGGTAGGAGGTCAGCCCCCCGTTCCGGTGATCGGGGAGCCGCGGGCCGCGCCAGCCCAGGCGGCGCAGGTGGCGGGCGAGGAGGATGTTGGTGAACCCGTGGCCGATCACGGTCACCCGACCGGTCTCCGCCAGGCCGGCGGCACGCTCGGCGGCCCGGCGGGCGCGGGCGACGGCCTCCCCGCGCGACTCGATGCGACCGCGGTAGCCCAGCAGCCACGCCGTACGGCAGGCCGCGTCCCAGGCGTCGAGCGGCAGCCGGACGCCCGGCACGGGCAGCACCGGCAGGGGGATCTCGATCAGGTCCGGGTCGGTGATCACCACGGGGCCGGGGCCGGCGTCCGGGCCCCGCGCCGCGAGGACCGACCGCGCCGTCGCCTGGGCCCGCTCCAGCGGGCTCACCAGCAGGTGGCGGCTGGCCGCCACCGCGGCCACCAGCGGCCCGGACGGGCGGGAGCCGGCGGTGATCCCCCGGGCGCCCTCGGCGTCGAACCAGGCCTGCAGGCCGGCCCGGTCCAGCCAGGTGGCCGGGGCGCCCTCGGTCGCCAGGTGGCGGACGAGATGGATGCACGCCATCCCCGACACGATGCCCGAAATCGACGAGGCGCCGGCACACCCGGCCCTGGGGGAGCAATGCCGCAGGGTTCACAGGTGCACCGGCGCCTCACGCCAGCGGATCAGCGGTAGGGGGCCCTCACCCGCCGGCGGATTCTCCGGGGCCGCCGCGCTCGGGGACCGTGCTGGGCACGGTCTCCGGCTGGCCGCCGCCTCCTCCTTGCTCGCCGCCTCCTCCTTGGTCGCCGTCACCGTCGGGGTCGCCGGCGTCGTCGGGCGCGGCCTCGCCAGCCGAGTCCGGCGCGTGGGGCGCGGCGGGCGTCTCGTTGGCCCGGGTCAGCCCGGCATCACCGGACTGACCCGGGGGTTCGTCGACGGCGGCCGAGTCCGGGCGGTGGGCGGCGCCCGGCGCACCGTCGGCGATCGTTTGACCGTCGACACCCTTCTCCCCGTCGCTCTCGCCGGTGGCGTCGGCCGAGACCCGGGACCCGTAGCTGGGGGTCTCGTCGTGCGTCTCGAAGTCGACGGGCGTGACGACCTCGATGGCGCCGCGCACGGCGTCGTTGGCAGCGGTCGGGAGCGCACCGGCAGCACCGGCGCCGGCCAGGCCGGCAGCGGCGAGAGACGTCCCCAGACCCAGCTTGGCGAGCAGGCTCAGCCCGGCGACCTTCGTGGTCATCGCGGCGGCCGTCTCGATTCCTGGCATGCGGTTCCTTCCTGGTCGCCCGCCCGGTCCCGCCGCGGACACCACGGACAGGAACGGGTCCGGGTCGGGACCGGGAACGGCCCGGCCCGCCAGGACGGCAGCCAGCACGTGCGACGGAACCGGGACCGGTTCGTCGCCGAGCGCCCGCACCTGGTCGGCGAACGCCATGAGCGGTGCGTGCACGTCGTGCACGGACTCGCCCCTGACGATCGCCTCGATGACGTCGTCGTGGATGTGGCGGGTTGCCTTCATTCCGGCGTCGTCATCGCCGCGGGGGCTCACAGGGATACCTCTTCCAGCGAGAGGGACCGGCCGATGGCCCGAAAACCCCGCCGCTGCAGAGCCTTGACCGCCACCACGGACTTGTCGAGGGCGGTCGCCACCTCCTCGATCGTCATCCGGCCGAGCAACCGCAGCAGCAGGACGTCGCGCTGATCGGGGGACAACTGCTCGCACAGCTCGCGCACCCACTCGGTGCGCTGCGACCGGTCGACCGCCGCCTCGACGTCGTCGTGCGCCGGCAGATCGAGGGCGTCCGACAGGGGCGTGAGGGCCGGGCGCCGCCCGAGGCTGCGCCGCTCGTCGAGCAGCCGGCGGTGGGCGATCGTGAACACCCAGGAGCGGAAACCGGCCTCGTCGCCCGCGAACCGGCCGATGTTCCGCAGCACGGCGACGAACACCTCGCTCGTCAGGTCTTCGGGCTCGTGTGCCCCCTGCGCACGCAGGTAGCCCACCACCACAGGGGACAGAGCGGTGAATATCCGCTCCAGCGCCCGTGGCGCGCGTCGCTGCGCGTCCGCCAGCACGAACTCGAACTCACCGTTGAACCTGTCGACCCCAGCCATCGCACCGTCCTGAACGTCATCGCCGCCGGCCGGCGAAAGGTGACGCTCCGACGCACGCTATTCCGGGTGGGCGGCGTATCCCTTTTCGGCTCCGCGGCGATTACGGACGGGGCACCGCCAGGAGATGGGTCAAGGGCATGCGCACGAGGACGCACCGGCTACTCACGTCGACAACCAGCCGAGCGTCGGCTGCACGCTCCCGGTCGACCACCTCCTCGCGTCCGGCGGGCGCGATCTGCGGACCGGGCGGGCTGCGGCGCCCCGCCGGACAGCGCCACCACGACGACCACGGCCCCTGACGGGACCGCCACCTCGGCGCCCGGCGGGGCCGGCCATTTCGGCCGGGCGGCACCCCGCCGGGCGGCGGCGGGGGGGTCGGCCCCCCGAACGGGGCTCGGCCCCCTCCGCCAAGGCCCCCGGGCAGCCGCCCGGCGGGGACGGACCCCCCAGGCCCCTCGTCCCCGCCGGGCGGGGCTCGGCGCGCCCCGGCCCCTTGACTGGACGTAGGAGCCAAGACATATATATGTCATGGCTCCTACGCATGAGGTGCTCCGTTCCATCACGTCCCGCGCCGATCTGCTCGAACGCGTGGCCGCCCACCTGCACGGCGGTGCGGTGCCCGCGGCGCTGGCGCTGACCGACCTCGACGACCTGACCGGGCTCAACGACCGCCTCGGGCGGGAGTCCGGCGACCGCGTGCTCGCCGCCTGGGAGCGGGTCCTGGACGCCAACCTCCCGGCAGGCGCCGACGTGGTGCGGGCGGGCGGCGACGAGTACGTCGTCGTCCTGCCCGGCCTGTCGGCCGAGGACGCCCTCATCGTGCTGGGCGAGATCCGCCGGCACTTCGCCGGCCACCCCGTCGACGGCGTGCCCGGTGAGGCCCCTGCCGTCTCGGTGGGGGTGGCGGCCGTGCCGACCCACGCGTCGGACGCCGAGTCCCTGATCCGGGCGGCGGGCGAGGCGCTGATGCGCGCCAAGCGCGAAGGCCGGGACCGCATCGCCATCCACGTCGAGGAGAAGATGGTCCTCAAGAGCAACTACTACAGCCGGGCGTCCCTCGACCGGCTGGCCAGGCTGGCGGGCGCCACCGGCCGCACGGAGGCCAGCCTGCTGCGGGAGGCGCTCGACGACCTGGTGGCCCGCTACGGCGATCGCCTGTAGCGCGTATCCCGCCGCGGCCGGCGGACTCTGTGACCCAGACCGGCCGGGAGGTCCCGGGACATGACCGCTGCTCACCCCATCTCCGGGCGGCGCCTGCACCCTGGCGGGCGGGTGCAGGCGCCGCCACCGGGTCGCCCGCCACGCCCCGCCCGGGGTCTCACCGGGCATCCCCGGACGCCTAGCCTGCGACGCGTGGGTACCGCTTCCGACGAGCTGGGGCAGACGCGCTTCGAGGACCTCGTGCCTCGGGCCGTCGCCGGTGACCGCCTGGCGTGGGAGGCGCTCGTGCACCGGCTCCAGCGGGTGGCGTGGCGGTCGATCGCCGGCTTCGACCTCGGCTCCGAGGACCGCAAGGACGCCTTCGCCGCCACGTTCTTCCGGCTCAACGAGCGCCTGTCCACCATCCGCGAGCCGGCCAAGCTCCCCGGTTGGGTCGCCACCACCGCCCGCAACGAGGTCCACACCCTCCTGCGGGCCCGCCGCCGCCTGCGCACCACCGACCCCCACGACCTGCCCGCCGTCGCCAGCCCCGACGTCGGCGAGGAGCGAGTCATCGAGGACGAGCTCAAGACGGCGGTCCGGCGGGGCTTCGAAGCCCTCTCGGCCCGCTGCCAGGAGCTGCTGCGGCTGGTGACCCTCGACCCTCCCCTGTCCTACGCCGAGGTGGGCGAGCTGCTCCACATGCCCCACGGCAGCATCGGGCCCACCCGCCAGCGGTGCCTGGAGCAGCTGCGGGGCACCTCCGCCCTCCGTCCCTTCGTGGCCGGGAGGTAATCGCCATGGAACGTGGACTCGACGACGACCGGCTCCTCGACCTGCTGGGCGAGGTGCTCGACGAGACCGATCCCGTGCCGGCCGACGCGGCGACCACCGCCCGGTCGGCCGACCTGGGCGGCGCGGACGCCGAGCTGGCCGAGCTGGTGTTCGACTCGCTGCTCGACGACCGCGACGTGGCGGTGCGCTCGGAACCGGGAGCGGGCGGCGAAGTCCGGTCCCTGACCTTCACCGCCGGCGACCGCACCATCGAGATCGACCTGACCGGCGGCGAGCTGGTGGGGCGGGTCTCTCCCGGCGACCGGCCCGCGGTCGAGATCCTGCAGGGACCGCCCGCCCCGCCCGTGCCGGTCGAGGTGGACGATCTGGGCCGCTTCCGCGCCGCCGTCCGGCCCGGCCCCCTCCGCCTGCGGGTGGGGTCGGCGACCACCCCCTGGGTCACCCGCTGATCACAGGTCCTTCGTCGGCGCCGACGCAGACGAACGCCGCGGCCACGGCCGGGTCCGCGGTCCGCGCCCCGGCCACGGCCAGCGCCCGGCTCGGCGGGTCGCCCGCCCGCAGCCGGGCGTGCACGGCGAGCATGAACGGCGCCGTCGCCGCGTCGGGGACGGGCAGCACCGGCGCCACCACCGACCGCACACCCAGGCCGACCAGCGCGGTCGCGGTGCCGAGGACCTCGTCGCCCCGGGCCACCGCCGGCACCGCCGCATCGCAGGCCGGCAGCACGAAGGTGGCGGGCGGGGAGGCCAGGCGCTCCAGGTCGTAGAGCGTGAGCGCGCCGTCGGCCAGGGTCAGCGACGAGAACAGGGGGCTGTCCGACCGCAGCCGCCCGTGGGCGGCGACGTGCGCCAGCCCCGCTGCCGCCAAGGCCGCCAGCACGCCGTCGACGGTGGCGTCCTCGCCCCGCAGCAGCCGCGACCCGGGATAGCCGGCCGCCACCGCTGTGGCCTCGGCGTCGGCGCCCGGCAGGCCCGGCCCCGCCACGACCACCGGCGGTCCCGACCCCGCACCCCGACCCGGGGGCCGCAGCCACAGCTCGGCGCTGGGCGCGACCGTCACCGCCCGCCCCGCCAGCGACGGCAGGGCCGCCCACGCCACCTGGTGGAGCGGCCGGGTGGGCACGACCACCACCGGGACCTCGGGATCGAGCCCGAGGGGCGCCACCAGCAGGTCGTCCAACCGCCGGGCGGCGACCTCGACATCGGCCATCCGGCCGCCGGGACGGGCCAGCGGGCCCGTGGTCGCCGGGGCCGGGGTGCCCGCCACCGCCGGTGCCGCCGGGCCCCGCAGCACGGCCCGGCCCGTCGCCGGCGCCAACACCCGGCGCAGGGCGAACACCAGGAACCGGACCTCGTCCTCGACACGGGAGGTGGCGGCCACGGCCCGCACGACCGCCCGCCGGCCGCAGACGGTCACGGCGTGCAGGACGCCCTCGACGTTCACGAACTCGACCAGGGCCCGCTCCCCCAGCGCCGCGCCCAGCTCGGCGGTGGACAGCGCCCGGGCCCCCGCGGGCGCGGCGGCGCCCACGGCGCGGCGCGCGGCGTCGCGCACGGCCCGCTCCAGGCGGGCGATGCGAGCCAGCGCCGCCGCCTGGCCCGCCCCGGCCAGAGTCGCCTCCCGCACGTCGGCCTCCGCCGACCGCAGGTCCGCGAGGGCGTCGGCCAGGTCCGAGTCGTCGGGCGGCGACACCGGCGGCAGGCGCAGCGCGCCGGCACGCCAGCGCTCCGCCCAACGCAGCACCTCCCACGCCCTCCCGCCGGCCAGGGCCAGCCGCAGGCCCAGCCGGGCGAGGTCCTCGCCGTGGGCGGCGACGCCGATCCGCAGCTCGGTGGCGCCCAGGCGGGCGCGGTAGGCGTCGATGACGGCCAGGCCCCGGCGCAGGGCGTCCTTGGCGCCCGCCGGGTCGTCCCGGGCCAGGCGGACGAGCGCGGTGGCGTGCCAGGCCTGGGCCCGCTCCCCCACCGGTCCCCGGCCCCGGGCGTCGGCGGCCCGCGCCAGCTCCGCCTCGGCCAGCTCGGGCTGCCCGACCGCCAGCGCCACCCGGCCGACGAAGGTGCGGGCGTGCAACGACTCCACCCGCCACCCCTGCTCCTCCAGCCGGCGGGCGGCGGCCAGCGCCCGGGCGAGCAGCGCCGGGTCGGCGGTGGCCGCGTCCTGCTCGGCCCGGATGACGGCCTGCATGCCGACGTAGCCGGCCAGCGCCGCCCACGGGCCCCGGCGGGCGGTCCGGAAGGCGTCGCCGGCGGCCGCCGCCTCGGTGGCGGCCCGCTCGAGGTCACCGGCGGCCAGGCACGCCTGGGCCAGCAGCAGCCGGGCCTCGGCGGCGTGGGCGGCATCGATCCCGTCGAGCGCGGCCACGGCGCCCTCGGCCGCCCTGCGGGCGTCGTCGGCCAGCCCGACCTGCAGCAGGACCTCGCAGCGGTCCGACGCCAGCACCGCCACCAGCCGGGGCGGGCTGCCGAGCTGGGCGTAGGAGGCCGCCGCCCGGTCGAAGGCCCGGAGTGCGTCGCCCACCGAGCCCCGGCGACCCAGGGCGAAGCCGGCGTTGTGGGCGGCCATGGCCACCAGCACCGGCAGCCCCAGCCGGCCGGCCAGTTCCTCCACCGCCGCGAAGTCGGACAGCGCCGCGTCGGTGGCGCCCTGGTAGGCGCGCAGGGTGCCCTGGTTGAGCAGGGCCCGGGCCACGCTGTGCTCGTCGCCGTCGCGTCGCAGGCGGGGCAGGGCGTCCCGGTAGCGGGCGAGGGCGTTGTCGAGCTCGCCGATCCGTTGCAGCACGAGCGCGTGGAGGAAGTCGATCCGGCCGCGGGCCGCGGGCGGGGCCCCGGCATCCGCCCTGGCGATCTCCCGGCGGGCCGCGGGCGTCCGCCCCAGGCTCAGCAGGGAGATGGCCAGGCCGGCCCGGGCCAGCGCCTCGGTCTCGGCGTCCCCGCCCCGCCCCGCGTGGCGGGCGCTGCGGCGGAGGTGCCCGGCGGCCTCGGCCGCTTCCCCCAGCTCGTGCAGCGCCAGGCCCAGCACCCACTCGGCCACCGGCGCGACGGCCGCTGACGCCGGGGCGCCCAGGAGCGCGGCCGCCCGGTCGCGCACCGCCGCGGGGTCGCGGTGGCGTTCCTCGGCCAGTGCGCGTAGCTCGGCCAGGGTCTCGTCGTCCGCCACGCTCCGAAATGGTAGAAGACGGATTCGTAACGGTTTCGACGAGGAGGCCCGGATGACGGACATCGGCGACCAGGAACCAAGCCCCCGGGCCGAGAGCGGGTGGTCCGACCGAGTGGCGGTGGCGCCGGGGACGGACGGCTTCGCCTATGTCCCGGGGCAGGTGGTGACCGACGACCCCGGCCGGGCGCTGGAGCTGGCGCGGCTGCTGTACCCCCGGGACGACCTGCGGACCGAGCAGCTCGACGTGCAGCGGGGGCGCTTCTCCCGGCTGGTCGGGGTCTCGGACGTGCCCGGCCTGGTCCGGCACCTGCGCTCCAACGACGTGCGGGCGCAGCCCAACCACGTGTTCGTCGCCCACTGCGGCGGCGGCTGCTGCTGCGGACCGCACCCGGCGGTGCGGGGCGGCTGCGGCGGAGGGCCGGCCGCGTCGCCCGTGTACGCCTCACCGGTGTACGCCTCGCCCGTCTACGCCTCACCGGTCTACGCCTCACCGGTCTACGCCTCGCCGGTCTACGCGTCCCCGGTCTACGCCTCGCCGGTGTATGCGTCCCCCGTGTACGCCTCACCGGTGTACGCCAGCCAGTACGTCGCCACGGGGCGCCGGCGCAGCAGCGCCCGGCCCGTCACGCCCGAGGAGGCGTCCACGGTCGACGACATGCTGGCCCAGATCAGCGGCCCGCCACCGTCAGAGCTCCCCGACGTCGTCGTGCTCGACACCGGGCTGGTGACCGACGCCAACCTGGTCCCCGCCCGCCTCGCCCAGCTCCAGGACTTCGTCGTCCCCGGCGGCAACCCGGCGGCCGCGGCCGACGTGCCCGACGCGGTGCCCACGGATGCTCTGCTCGACCCCGCGGCCGGCCACGGGACGTTCATCGCCGGCCTGGTCGAGCAGGTGGCACCGGGAGCCAAGGTCGAAGTGTGGCGGGTGCTGCACCCGGAGGGCGACGGCGACGAGGTCGGCATCGCCACGCTCATCGACCAGCTCCCGCCCCGGGGCGAGAAGGAGGGCGACCGGGGTGCCGTCCTCAACCTCTCGTTCGGCGGCTACGTCATGGAGCACGCGGACATGCTGGCCGGGTCCATCCTCGCCGCGCAGGCCCGCGGCTACGTGGTGGTGGCGTCGGCAGGCAACGACGGCGTGTGCCGGCCCACGATCCCCGCGTCGCTGCCCGGAGTCGTGGGCGTCGGCGCCGTCGGCCCGCAGGGGCCGGCGCCGTTCAGCAACTACGGGCCGTGGGTCCGGGCCTGCGCCCCCGGGGTCGACGTCATCAGCACGTTCTTCAAGGTGTTCGAGGGCGCGGAGACCTCGCCCGGCCCCGCGGTGCCGGACCCCGACGACTTCCACGACTGGGCCCGCTGGTCGGGCACCTCGTTCTCGGCCCCGGTGGTGGCGGGCGCGCTGGTGCACCACGCCCGCACGCACGACACCACGGTGGCCGACGCCGTGGCCCGCATGATCGACCACCCCGGGCTCCTGCGCCTCGCCGACATGGGCACGGTCGTCAACGTGCTGTAGTGGTTGGACGGCTTCCCGGGTCGGTCGGATAGGCTGACCGGCCCCGGGAGACCGGGCGCGCCCCTCTAGCTCAACTGGCAGAGCAACGGACTCTTAATCCGCAGGTTCTGGGTTCGAGTCCCAGGGGGGGTACGCACTGAAGGCCCGAGCCGTGCTGGCTCGGGCCTTCTGCTTGACCAGGTCTTTCCTGGTAGAGGGACCGGTGCCCGAGAGCAGAACGGCACGGGGCAGGTCCGCGTCGGCGGACGGCTCTTCACGGCCGCATGTCGCCTGGGAACGAGAGCACGGTCCCGTCCGCCGGCTCCACCGCACGATCCGCACGACCTCCGAGGCAACGGCAACGCGGGAGCTCCAGGCATTCGTGGCCGACGTCCGAGGCAGCGCACCGGCCAAGACCAGGTAGGACCGGGATACCTGCGTCGACGATGCGATCGAGCAGTTCCTCACCGAGCACCTCCTGGGCGTGAAGGGCCGCGAGCAACGGACGGTCAATGACTGTCGGCGACTCCATCTGAAGTGGTTCGCACCCGAGATCGGCCGTCGCCGCGTCGGTGACGTCGATGAGGCCGCGATCGACCGGATCTTCGGGCAGATGCGCCGAGCCGGCCTGAGCCGCTCCCGGACGAATCACGCCCGTAGCCTCACCTCATCGAGGTGCTCGTCGGCGGGACGGCCGGCCGCGACGAAGGCCACGAGGGTATGTGCCGCACCGCGGATGAGCTCTTCGGGGAGGATCGCAGGTCGCAATGGCGAGGAACTGCAGCCGCTGGTCGACGTAGTGAACGTCCGCGTGGGCGCGGTCCCGATCCACGGCAACGGTCTGGGCATAGAGGCGCTCGGTCGCGAGCGGATCGGTGGTCCCGATCACCCGGCGGCACTCGCTGACAGCGGCAATGGCGATCCCAGCGAACACGGCCGCCGTCGCCAGTCGCCACTCCGACTCTCCCCGTAGCGAATCAGCGTGTTCGACCGTGGAAAGCGGGCCAGCACGTCAGTGGCGATCCGATCGGCCAACTCGTGGAGCTGCTCGTCGTCCACCACGAGAGGGCCTGGGCATCGACGCCAACCGGGTCGGTGAGTTGACCGGGGACCGGTACCGGTCGGTGCCGGGCAATTCCCCCCAAGGACGTCCGTCCGGATGCGGGTGACTTCGATGTCGTGAGCATGCTGGCCCTTTCGAGCACATCCCGACCGAGGATGATCACCGTCCCTTCGCCCCGCGGTGGGTCCCATGCTCGACGCGATGGTCAAGTTGCGGATGCTGGACGGGATCGAGCACGAGCAGCACTACGGGTTCAAGCCCGCCGACCTGCCGCCGTCTTCGCCAAACCGCTGAGCTGACCTAGGGCGGGGATCCGGCCGGTTCATCCGCGCCGGCCAACCCAAGTAGATTTCGGCCCCGTCGCATCCGTCCCGGTCGGCGGCGGCACCGTTTGGTCCCCCCAGGGCGAGAGGGAGACGTTGGCGTTCCTGCTCATCGCAGCCCTCGGGCTGCTTTGGTTGTTCGTGCATCGCAACGGCCACCTGTTGGGGCTCGCGTCGCTGACCAAGCGGGCATCACTCGTCGTCGCCTTCGCCCTCCAGCAGTTGCTGATGTACGTGATCGCGGAGGCGACCAGCGTCGGCCACCACTTCACGACGCGGTCGGTCGTGATCGCGTGGGCCGCCATCGTCCTGATCCTGACCTGGGCGCTGTCGCGGGACCTGTATCAGCTCGGCGTCGGAGTTGTCCGTTCGGTGCGTGGCGGTGTGGTGGTTCGACGGGCCCGGACCTTGAGCGTCGACGAGATCATCGGTCTGGCGGTGATGGCCGCCATGTTCGTGATCTACGTGCTGATCGGGTGGTGGTACCCGCCGGCCACTCCGGACTCCATGGCGTACCACCTCCCCAGGGCCGAACACTGGATACAGAACGAGTCCGTCGCGCAGTACGCGACCAACTACCTGGCCCAGGCCGAGTACGCGCCGCTGATGGAGTACAACCTCGCGGTGCTCCGGCTCCTGACCGGTGGCGATTCGTTCGACGGCTACATCCAGCTGCTGGCTTCGGTGATCTGCGTCCTCGGCGCATCGGAGCTGGCCGGTCGGCTCGGGTTGTCCCGTCGCGGTCAGATCTTCGCCGCTCTCTTCGTGGCGACCGTTCCGACCTTCATTCTGGAGGTGACCAGCACGACGTCGGGCATCTTCGCCGGTGCGGTCGGTGTGGCGGCGCTGGTCGTGTTGACCTCACGGTCGTCCACTGCGAGCTGGGCTCCGCGCGGTGCGGCGGTGGGGTTGATGGTGGGTCTGGGCTACACCGCCAAGGGCACCGTGCTGCCCTTGATCGGTCCCATGATCGCGGTGCTGGTCGTCTGGGGCGCGAGCCGGATATGGCGCCGCGACGGTGGACGGGTGGCGCTGCGTCACCTGGCTTCCTTCGCCGTGGCCGCCGCGGTCGTCGCGGCCGTGATCGTCGCACCGTTCGCCGCCCGCAACGTGGCCATCTTCGGCGGGCCGGCCGGCGAACTGACCCAGGCGGTCGTGATCGAGGATCCAACCCCGGCCAGCATCCTGGGCAACGTCGTGCGCCACGGTGCCAACGAGTTCCACATCGGCGACGGCACCGGACCGGCCCGGATCTTCAGCGGCGCGGTCCTGGGCGCCCTCGACTGGGTGTACCACGATCTCCTCGGTCAAGACCTGGCCGACCTCCGCACCACGGTGGAGATCTACCAGAGGCCGTTCGAGGTGCAGGACTACTCGATCGCTTCCCGTACAGAGGACATCGGTGCCGATCCGTGGCACCTGATCCTGTTGCTGTCCAGCATCGTCATCCTGGCCGTGGGAGTCGTCCGCCGCCACAGCGAGCTCCGACTGCCCCTGGCGCTGGCCGTGGCCGGCGTCGTCGGCTACGTGGTGTTCGCCGGCACGATCAAGACGGGAACCTACGGCAATCGGTTCTACATCCCGCTGTGGGTCGCGTTGGCGCCGGTCGTGGCCGTCGCGATGAGTCGACTGCCCCCCAACCTGGTGCGGGTCGTGGCGCTTCTGTTGGTGGTGGCCTGCCTACCACAGCTGCTCGACAACTACACCCGCCCCTTCCTCCACCCCGCTCGTGACTTCACCACCCCGCTGGAGGGCTACTACGGACCGGCCGGTCTGCATCCGTGGGCGAAGGGCAAGGCCGAAGCCGCCGCCGGCCTCGCCGATCGGATCGCATCGTCGGGCTGCAAGCGCCTCGGCATCGACAACGGCTGGCTGTACGACCTCCCGCCGGGCACGAGGGAGGACTTCTCGGCGTGGGACAACGGGGCGTTGCAGAACCTCGGCATCTGGTACGAGTACCCGCTGTGGGTCGGCCTTCGCGAGGCGGGTTGGGAAGGTGAGATCCAACACGTCAACGTGGTCAACGCCACGGAGAAACTCGAGGATCGCGACTTCCAGCCGTGCGCGCTCGTCTCCCAGGGCGCGACCGACAACTACCTGGCCGCCCATCCGGACTGGAGCGCGGAGCGGTTCAGCGAGATGACGCTGCTGCTGCCGAAGGTCTGACCGGCCGGACCCGTAGCGATCGACGCGTCACATCCTCTGCGACTGGCTCCAGCCGATGTGGCCCGACCCCGTGAGATCGGTCCACCTGTTGCGAGAGCCAGTTGCCCAGGAACTTCCGCGCTGAGGAGCGGCGACATCGCCAGCCCGAAGAACTTGTGATCCATCAGATCGGTCGCCCACGCAAGCCTGATCGTTCGGGACCCGCCGACGGGGCTGAACCCTCCAAGGGGTCGGCAAGCGACGACCAAGGACGACCCGGCCGGCGTTCCGGGGCAGTACCTGCAGCGGATGATCCGGTGTCGGGGCTGGCGGCGGCGATGCCGACCGGCAGGTGCGCTACGGCTGGTAGGGCGGGGCCTCACCCCAGCCCCAACGCGGCACGGGGGCGTGCTCGATGACCTCCGCGCCGGGCTGGGAGTTCGCCAGAGCCAAACGAGTGCCCCACTCCAGATAGGCGAGCAAGGCAGAGCGGAACTCAGGGTCAGCCGGCAGGCCGGCGTCGTCGGCGGCGAGGCTCATCAACGACACGAACCTGAGTCGCTGCTCGGCCGTGATGCCCAGGCCCCGATGCTTGCCGAGCATTCGCCCGTAACCGCCGAGCTCGTCGGTGTAGCGGGGCGGCCCGCCGAACACCTCGCACCACCAACTCGTCACATGGTCCCGGTGCTCGGTGCTCACACCGCCCGGGAAGAACGACGACAGTCGGCCGTCGCCCTCGACCCGGTCGTAGAACGCGTTGATCATTCCTTGGATCGCCTGCCGGCCACCGGCCCAGTCGTAGAGCGTCGGCACCGCGGCCGACTCGTCCTCGCCCATCCCACCACCGTACCGAGAGCGCCGAACGCCCAGCCTCTCCTTCGCGATGCGTCACGGTCCAGGCGTTTGGTGGCACCGCCGCCCGTCGACTTCCTGCACGTTCTGGGACAAGGTCCTGCCTCGGTCGGCGGAGCGCAGGTGGACCGCCGTTCGTCGTGCCCGGGCAACCCAGTGGACGGCTGCACATACCTGGATCGTCGAGGAGGGGTGCAGCGAGCTGGGTTAGCCGATGTCGTGTTGGGGTCTCTTGATCCTCATGCCGCACGACCCGCGCCCGCGCTTGCAGCCCGCTCGGAGAACCCATGGAGGGGGCGCCTCGGTCACCTCGGGTCAGGGCATCGTGCTCCAGGTCAGGGACAGTCCGGGACGTCGGCGAGGTCGTGCGCAGCGGGATCAGCGGTACCGCCCGATTTTCGGGTCGCATCCGCGGGCTACCGGGCCCGTCGGGCACGTATCCGTTCACGATCAGCGCAGACCGGTTGGTGTTCGACTCGCCCATCGCCGGGGCGGCCCGCTGGTTCCTCGAGTTCGAGGGCAGCTTCGTCTGCGAGC
>DASSUD010000056.1:0-6949 GCA_035707385.1 Acidimicrobiales bacterium | reverse complement strand
CGAGCTCGGCCTCGGTCGACGGGTTGTGCGTCATGTCACCGGACGGTAACGGTCGCGCCAGACTCTCCGGATGCAACCGGACCCGGAGTGGACTGCACAGGACCTGGCCGGCACCGTCGCCGCCGCCGGCGTGTGGTGGGATCTGGCCACGGCGGGCATCGAACCCCTCACGCCCGAGCTGGCGGACATCCGCCGGCGGGTCGGGCGGTTCGTGGCCGAGGCCGGTCGGTCGGACGCGGATATCGGCGTGCGGGCGCCGGCGGGCACCGCGCTGATCCAGGCCCTCTCGGACGCCGGGCGCGCCGCCCACGCCGCCGGGGTCGGGCCGCCCCGCCAGCTGGGCCGGGTGGCGGGCCTGCACGTGTCGAACGGCGGCGTCCCGAAGATGCCGGTCGAGACCGTCGCCATCGGCTGGCGCGGGCTGGCCGGCGACCGCCAGGCGTCGCGGCGCCACCACGGGCGCCTGTTCCAGGCCGTGTGCCTGTGGTCGGCCGAGGCCATCGCCATGCTGGTGGGCGAGCGCCACCCGATCTTCCCGGGTGCCGCCGGCGAGAACGTGACCGTGGCCGGCGTCGACTGGGCGTCCCTGCGCCCCGGCAGCCGCCTCCAGGTGGGCGAGGCCGTGCTGGAGATCACCACACCCGCCCTGCCCTGCGCCAAGAACGCGCCGTGGTTCGTGGGCGGCGACTTCAACCGCATCCACCACGAGCGCCAGGCAGGGGTGAGCCGGCTCTACGCCCTGGTCGTGGCGCCCGGCCAGGCCACGCTGAGCGACGGGGTCCTCGTCGAGCCGTGAGGCGGCGCGGGCCGTGGCCTGGCCCGGCGCGCCCTGTCCCGGTCAGTCGAGGCAGGTGACCGGGGCGCGGGCGGTGATGTCGGCGTAGATCCGGCGCAGCCGCCCGGCCGCCGTCGACCACGTGAAGTCCCTCGCCGCCAGGGCGGCACGGGCCGACAGGTCCGCGGCCAGCCCGTGGTCCCCCAGGATCCGCTCGGTGTGGGCCGCGTAATGGCTGGCGTCCCGACCGTCGACCAGGAACCCGGTGCGGCCGTGGTCCACGAGCGTGCGCAGGCCACCGACCGCGGCCGCCACCACCGGGGTCCCGCAGGCCGCGGCCTCCAGGGCGACGAGGCCGAACGACTCGCTGCGGCTGGGCACCAGCACGGCGTCCGCGGCCCGGTAGAAGCTCGACAGCATGTGGTGGGGCTGCGGGTCGGCGAGCCGCACCCGGTCCCCCACACCCAGGCCGGCGGCGAGCTTGTGGATCCGGTCGAGCTCGTGGCGGCCGTCGAGCCCGCTCGCGCCGCCGACCACCACCAGCACGGCGTCCGGGTCGCCCAGCTCGGCCAGCGCCTGCACGGCGACGTCGAGGCCCTTGAGCGGCTGGATCCGCCCGACGAACAGCAGCACCGGCCCCGGGAACGGGCCGAGGTGGGCCAGCGCCGCCCGGGCCCCGGCCCGGTCGCCGGGCGAGAAGAAGGCGTGGACGACCCCGGGGGGCACGATCTCGACACGGTCGGGATCGGCGCCGTAGAGCCGCACCAGCTGGGACGCCTCGGCCGCGCAGTTGGCGAGGATGGCGTCGGAGCAGCCGATGACCTGCGCCTCGGCGTCCACCCGCCGCTGCGGCTCGGGGTCACCGGTCTCGGCCTTGACCCGGGCCAGCGTGTGGAACGTCGACACGAGGGGCAGGTCGAGCTCGTGCTTCAACCGGTGGCCGGCCACGCCCGACAGCCAGTAGTTGGCGTGGAGGGCGTCGGCGGCGTCCCCGCCGGTCAGGTGGGCCAGGACGCCGTCGGCGAACTCGTCGACGATCTCGGGGAGCGCCTCCTTGGGCAGGTCGACCGGCCCGGCGGGCACGTGCACGAGCCGGAAGCCCGGCTCGACGTCCACCACCTCGGGCAGGTGGTCCTCCCACCGCCGGGTGTACACGTCGCTGGCGACGCCGGCCTGGGCCAGCGCGGACACCAGCTCGCGGACGTAGACGTTCATCCCCCCGCTGTCACCCGATCCGGGCTGGGCGAGCGGCGACGTGTGCAGTGAGAGGACGGCGAGACGGCGCACCATCCGGCACCCAACACCGCCGCGCGGTGAGAGATTCCGGTGTTCCGTCCAACCAGGGGGGAAGGCGCGGGTAGGTTTCGCTCGTCCCTCTAGACCCGAAGGAGTGCCGATGGCCTTCGAGCTGCCGCCGCTGCCGTACCCCAAGGACGCCCTCGCTCCCCACATGAGCGAGAAGACGCTCGAGTTCCACCACGGCAAGCACCACGCGACGTACGTGAACAACCTCAACGGCCTGGTCGAGGGCACCCCCAAGGCAGACCAGCCGCTCGAGCAGATCATCGTGGACGCCGAGCCCGGCGGCCTGTTCAACAACGCCGCGCAGGTGTGGAACCACACGTTCTTCTGGAGCTGCATGACCCCCGGCGGAGGGGGCGATCCCGACGGCGACCTGGCCGCCGCCATCAACTCGGCGTTCGGCTCGGTCGACGAGTTCAAGCAGACCTTCACCGACAAGGCCAAGACCCTGTTCGGCTCGGGCTGGACGTGGCTGGCCAAGGGCGACGGCGGGCTCGAGATCCTGCAGACCAAGGACGCCGACCTGCCCCTCAAGCACGGCAAGACCGCGCTGCTCACGCTCGACGTGTGGGAGCACGCCTACTACCTCGACTACCAGAACGCCCGGCCTGCCTACATCGAGACCTGGCTGACGAACCTGGTGAACTGGGAGTTCGCGGCGGAGAACCTCGCCAAGTCGTAGCGGTCGCGGTGTCGGCGGCGGACGGGGTCAGAAGGCGCCGGCCGCCGCCGCCCACACCGGAGCCAGCACGAGCAGCGTGTCGATGCGCCGCAGTGCCGGCGCATGGGCGGCCGCACCCGGCAGGGCGGCCGAGGCCACGATCTGGCCCAGCGGGCAGGCCACGGCGGCGAAGGCCAGCAGGCCCACGCCCGCCACGTCGAACGGCTCGACGAGGACGAGCGCCAGGGGCAGCGCCAGCAGCGTCGAGGCGGTCACGCCGGCCAGCGGCCCCTCCACGGGGTTGGTGGCGCCGGACCCGACGATGTAGTCCCCCGCCTCGTAGGCGCTGACCATCAGCAGCAGCACGACGGCGGCGATGACGGACTGGGTCCTGGTCAGCACGAACGCGCCGCCGGCCACCGCCGGGACCAGGCCCAGGCACATGATGCCGGCCGCGGCCAGCCGCCCGCCCGCCCCCGGCAGGCGCTCGCCGTCGGGCGCCAGGGCGCAGCCGATGCTCACCACCACGGCCAGCGCGGCGGTGGACGCGGCGAACGGCGCACCCACCAGCGCCGCCAGGACGGGCACCGCCCCGATGCCGGCGGCCACGTCGGCCTGCCAGGGCACCGAGCCCCAGGCCCGCACCATCTGGCGGGCGGCGAGCCCGGCTGCGGCGGCGTAGACGAGGGCGGTCGTCGGCGCACTGACGAGGGTGGCGGCCAGAGCGGCCGCGAACCAGGCGACGCCGAGCCGGACCCGGGGGCCCTCGATGTCGTAGACGACGGCGAGGCGGCGCCGGTCGATGCCGCGCCGGGCCGCGGGGCGGGAGCGGGGCGAGGGCGGCCCGGGCGGGCGCATCGGCCGGGGGTCCGGCGGGCCCCACTCCTGGGGCGGCAGGGCGGCCGGCGGCGGCCCGAGCTCGTCGGGCGCCGGCACGAACACCTGCTGGTGCGGCGTCGGGCCGCTCGCTCCCGACCACCCCGAGGGATCACCGGCGTCGCCGCTCCCGGCGCCGGGCCACCCGGATGCAGCAACCGGCGCACCCGGTCGCGGCCCGGCCCGACCGGACGGGTCACCGGTACCGACGCCCGGCACCGGCCATGCCGGCGACCCCGGTTCGCCGTGGCCGCCCGGCCGCCCGGCAGCGCCGGAGCCGTTCGGGGACCAGCCGGCGCCCGCGTCGTCCCGGCCGTCCGGGGACCAGCCGGCGCCCGCGTCGTCCCGGCCGTCCGGGCCTGCGACCGCACCCGGCCAGCCCGTGGCGCCGGTGGGCGAGCCGGCGGAGCGGGCCGGATCGTCGGGGGACCGGCGGGACCACCCGCTGGCGTCCGGGGGGTGGGGGGAACGGCTGGCCACCTCCGCCGGCGGCGGCGCCGGCCAGCCGGAGTCGTCGAGGCGCACGCCGTCGCCCACCGGTCCGGCGGGGGGCCACTCCGCACCCGGGTCGTCGGCCGGCGGGCGGTCGCGGTCGTGGCCGGCGGCGCTCGGCCACGCCCGCTCGGGTCTGCCCGTGCTCACGCGGACCCGCCCGAGACCGGGGGCAGGACCGCCACCTCGTCGTCGGCGCCCACGCTGGCACCGCCCGTCGCCGGCTCGCCGTTGACCCACACCTTGCACGTCGGCAGCAGGGCCGCGAACGCGTCGCCGTAGCGGGCGCGCGCGGCCGCGAGCACCTGGTCGACGGTGTCGCCGTCCACGACGTCGCGGGACGCACCGGCGGCCTCGCGGGCCTGTGCGAAGAGGCGGAGCACGGCCATGGGCGCGCCCTCAGGCAGTCCCCGTTGTGTCCGACGGCAGGGCCATGACGAATGATGCTCCTCGCAACGGCGCTCCCCAACGAGCGCCCGACGAGCCTACTAGTGGGGTGGCCTTGTAGCGTCCTCCGCAATGGACTCCTCCTCCCGTGCGACCACGCGCGTCCTGCTGGTCCGGCACGGCCAGTCCGAGTGGAACGCGATCGGCCGGTGGCAGGGGCAGGCCGACCCGCCGCTCAGCGACCTCGGCCGGCGCCAGGCCGGCGAGGCCGCCCGGGCCGTGGGGGCGGTCGACGCGGTGTGGTCCTCCGACCTCCAGCGGGCCGCCGAGACCGCCGCCATCATCGCCGCCGACATCGGCGTCGGCCCCGTGGTCCTCGACCCCGACCTAAGGGAACGCGACGCCGGCGGGTACTCCGGGCTCACCCGCGCCGAGATCGAGCAGCGGTTCCCCGGCTACCTCGCCGCCCACCGCCGGCCCCCGGGCTGGGAGCCCGACGAGCACCTCCTGGGCCGGGCCCTGCGGGCCCTGCGCCGCATCGCGCAGGAGGTGCCGGGGGGCGACGTGCTGGTCGTGACCCACGGCGGCCTCGTCTACACCGTCGAGGACCACCTCGGCGCCGACCACGGGCGCCTCGCCAACGCCGAGGGCCGCTGGCTCGACGTCGCCGGCGACCGGCTGCGCCTCGGCGAGCGCATCCTGCTGGCCGACCCGGACGACCTCACGGTCCCCGAGCAGATCTGACCGGCCGTCAGACCTCGGCCTCGGCCTGGTGCTCGGCGCAGAACCTGGCGGCCGGCACCGCGGCCAGCCGCTCGTCGGGGATCGTCCCACCGCACGCCTCGCACGTGCCGTAGGTCCCGGCGTCGAGCCGCTCCAGCGCCCGGTCGACATCGGCCAGCTCGGCCTCCACCTGCTCGAGGATCGAGAACTCCTTCTCCCGCTCGAAGGCGTCGCTGGCGGTGTCGGCCAGGTGCTGGTGCACGTGGGACAGGTCCGCCGCCGCGTCCTGGGACCCCTCGTCGTGGATGTGCCCGTCGTCCATGTTCGACCGCAGGTGGTCCAGCCTGGCGCGCTCCTCGGCCAGGCGGCGCCGGGCGTCGTCGTCCTCCACGGGACCAGGCTACGCCGGGCGGGCCGGCGGCAACAGGAACGCGGTGTGACCGGGCCGGCGGTGGGGGTGGAGGGGCTCGAACCCTCGCGCATCCGCTTAAAAGGCGGCCGCTCTGCCAACTGAGCTACACCCCCGCCCTCCCCCCGACGGTACCGGCTCCCGGCCGTGCGCCGCGCCTCGTGGGCGACCGGTCAGCCGGGTCGGCTGACCTGGGCCTTGGCCCAGCGGTAGTCGGCCTTGCCGGACGGGCTCCGCTGGATGGCCGGCAGGAACAGCACGTCCTTCGGCAGCTTGTAGCGCGCGACGTGCTGTGCGGCGTGGGCCACGATGTCGTCCCCCGTGGCCTCCTGGCCGGCCGAGAGCTCCACCAGGGCGACGACCTCCTGGCCCCAGCGCTCGCTGGCCCGGCCCACCACCACGACATCGTGGACGGCGGGATGGCCGGCGATGGCCCGCTCGACCTCCTCGGCGAAGATCTTCTCGCCGCCCGAGTTGATGGTGACCGAGTCCCGGCCGAGCAGCTCGATGTCGCCGCTGTCGAGGTGCCGCGCCCGGTCGCCGGGCACCGAGTAGCGGGTGCCGCCGATCACCGGGAACGTGCGGGCGGTCTTGTCCTCGTCGCCCAGGTACCCGAGCGGCACCCAGCCCTCCTGGGCCAGCCAGCCGATGCCCTCGTGCCCGGGGCCCAACACCTTGTCGAGCTCCTCGCTGACCACCACCGTGCCGGGCAGCGGCGTGAACCGGCCGGTCGAGACCTCGCCACCGGTGGCGGACACGTGGCTCATCTGCGCACCGGTCTCCGACGAGCCCACCGAGTCGGTCAGCATGATGGACGGCAGCTGCGCCAGCAGCCGCTCCTTGATGGTGGGGGTGAGGGGCGCGCCACCGTTGCCCACGCTGAGCAGCGAGCTGGTGTCGTAGCTGCCCGCCTCCAGCTCCTCCACCAGCGGGCGGGCGATGGCATCGCCCACCACGGTCAGGGTGCTGCACCGCTCGCGCTCGACCGTCCGCCACGTCTGGGCCGGGTCGAGGCGCCGGGTGTCCGGCGGCAGCACGATGGTGTGGCCGCCGTTGAGGCCGATGAACGACACCCACTGGGCCGCGCCGTGCATCAGCGGGGGCAGGACCAGGAACCGGAGCGGCTCGGGGAACATGCGGGCGGCCGCGGCCACGTCGTCGTAGCTCTCGACCGTCGCCTGGGTGAGGATGTTCCGGCCGCCCATGGCCGACATGTAGATGTCGTGCTGGCGCCAGAGCACGCCCTTGGGCATGCCGGTCGTCCCGCCGGTGTACAGGATGTACAGGTCGTCCGGCGACGGGGCCGGCTCGTCGCCGGGCTCGG
>DASSUD010000055.1:0-3331 GCA_035707385.1 Acidimicrobiales bacterium | reverse complement strand
CATCGAGGAGCCGTTCCTCACCTGCACGATCCTCACGCCCACCACCTACACGGGCACGCTCATGGAGCTGTGCCAGTCCCGCCGGGGCGAGATGACCAAGCTGGAGTACCTGTCGCCCGAGCGCATCGAGCTCGTCTACCGCCTGCCGCTGGCCGAGGTGGTGCGCGACTTCTTCGACCAGATGAAGTCCCGCACCCAGGGCTACGCCAGCCTCGACTACGAGCCGGCGGGCTACGCGGCCTCCGACCTGGTCAAGGTGGACGTGCTGCTCAACGGGGTGGCGGCCGACGCCTTCAGCTCGATCATCCACAAGGACCGGGCCTACGACTACGGCCGGCGCATGGCGGAGAAGCTGCGAGAGCTGATCCCCCGACAGATGTTCGACGTGCCCATCCAGGCCGCCGTCGGCGGGCGCATCATCAGCCGGGAGACGGTCAAGGCCAAGCGCAAGGACGTGCTGGCCAAGTGCTACGGCGGCGACATCACCCGCAAGCGCAAGCTGCTGGAGCGCCAGAAGGAGGGCAAGAAGCGGATGAAGAACATCGGCCGCGTCGAGGTCCCCCAGGAGGCGTTCATCTCCGCCCTGCGCCTCGACGACTGAGGGCCGGCGGTCAGACCGCCAGGTCGGCCTGGTCGGGGACGAGGCGGTCGGCGCCGGTGCGTTGCACGAAGCCGGTGCCGTCGGCCTCCACCGTCGTGTTGGGACAGCCGCCGTCCCGGGCCGCCTGGTAGGTCACGGTCACCCGGGACGGCTGCACCACGGCACCGGCGGCCGTGACGGCCGTCAGCTCCGACCAGCGCACCGCGGCCGGCGGGTCGTCGCAGCCGGCGAACACCTCGGACCACACGATCGGCGCCGTCAGGGCGTCCCCGCCGCCGTGCAGCTCGCGCACGGCCACGCCGTCCACCGAGCCCCGCCACCAGCCGGGGCGGGTCCCGCGGCCGATCACCAGCCGGTAGGGCCGGCCCGGCTCCCAGGCGAGGTCGCGGGTGTTGGGGTTGCCGGTGGCGCTGGGCAGGGCGGACGCCGTGCCGTCGAGGATGCCGCCCCTGTCGGCGTAGCCGCCCCAGTTCACGGCCGTCGACCCGGGGTGGGGCGGGTACCACTGGAGCCCGAGGTGCGCGCCGCCGTGCCGCCGCCGGCCGGTGGCGAAGCTGGCCTGCAGGGCCCAGAAGTACAGCTCGGCCACCACCGGCGGCTCGACGACCTCGAGGGTGGCCGCCACCTCCACCAGGGGCTGACCGGCGGGCAGCCCGCCCCAGTGCAGGTGGAACGAGGACGCGCCGTTGGCGGAGTCGGGCACGGGCGCCAGTCAACCAGACCCGGTTATCCGTGCGTCCGGTGCCGGCGACGAAATCCGGCGAGCCCGTTAGCACTCGGTACAATCGACTGCTACCCGGGGTCGCGGCACAGGGCCACGACCCCTCGGGCAAGGGATCATGCTCGACGAACGCAAGGCGGCCATCCTCCGGGCCGTCGTGGAGGAGTACATAGACACGGCCCAGCCGGTCGGCTCCGGTCACGTCGCGCGCGCCCCGGGGGTCGACGTCTCGTCGGCCACCGTGCGCAACGAGATGGCGAGCCTCGAGGCCGACGGCTACCTCCGCCAGCCTCACACCTCGGCCGGCCGGGTGCCGACGGAGAAGGGCTACCGGTTCTTCGTCGACCACCTGCGGGCGCCCGCCCGGCTCCAGGGGCGCTCGGCCGAGGAGGTGCGCGACTTCTTCGCCCGGGCCCACGGCGAGGTCGAGCACATGCTGGCCGAGACCAGCCGCCTGCTCTCCAACCTCACCAACCTGACCAGCGTGGTGGTGTCCCCCCTGCCGGCCGAGGCCACCCTGCGCTCGGTGCAGGTGGTATCGCTGACGGCGACGTCCGCCCTGGTGGTGGCCGTGTTCAGCGACGGCATGGTCGACAAGCACACGATCGAGCTGCCGGCCGGCGCGGGCGAGGAGCGGCTGGCGGCGGCGTCCGCCCACCTCACCGCCCACCTGGGCGGCAGCCGGCGCCAGGTCCCCGGGGCCGTGACGCCCACCGGCGACCGGGCCACGGACGCGCTGGTGGCGGCGGCGGTCGAGGTGCTGTCGATGGCGCCGGTCGAGGATCCCGAGCACGTCTACGTGGGCGGCACCGCCCGCATGGCCCAGGCGTTCGACGCCATCGAGACCGTGCGCGAGGTGCTCGGCATCCTCGAGCAGCAGTTCGTGGTGGTGTCCCTGCTGCGCGACGTCATCGATCGTGGCCTGCACGTGGCCATCGGCACCGAGACCGGCATGGCTCCCCTGGCCGAGTGCGCCATCGTGGTGGCGCCATACGACCTCGAGGGCGAGCGTGCCGGCACGATTGGCGTGCTGGGGCCGACCCGGATGAACTATCCACAGGCGCTCGCGGCCGTGGCCGTGGTCAGTCACCGCCTCTCCGACCGGCTCACCGAGGGTTGACCGTTGGCCACCGACTACTACGAGCTGCTGGGCGTCTCCCGCACCGCCACCCCGGAAGAGATCAAGCGCGCCTTCCGGCAGCTCGCCCGCCAGCTCCACCCCGACACCGGCCACGGCGACCCCGAGTCCGAGGCCCGGTTCAAGCAGGTGGCCCACGCCTACGAGGTGCTGTCCGATCCCGAGAAGCGACGGCGCTACGACACGTTCGGCCCCGACGGCGTCAACGGCGCATCCAACACGGCCGACCCGTTCGGTGGCTTCGGCGGCATCGGCGACATGTTCGAGGCCTTCTTCGGCGGCAGCCCGTTCGGCGGGCGGGGCCGGGGGCCCGCGGGGCCGCCCCG
This sequence comes from Acidimicrobiales bacterium, assembly GCA_035707385.1. Lineage (GTDB taxonomy): Bacteria > Actinomycetota > Acidimicrobiia > Acidimicrobiales > VFJN01 > ZC4RG19. The sequence goes on along the minus strand of DASSUD010000055.1, from coordinate 545 downwards.
GGGGTCCGATCTCGAGGTCGTCGTCGACCTGGAGTTCACCGATGCCGTGTTCGGCTGCGAGCACGCCGTCTCGGTCCGCACGGCGGTCGAGTGCCCGGCCTGCGACGCCACCGGCGCCGCCGACGGCACCCAGCCCGTCACCTGCTACGAGTGCCAGGGCACCGGCCAGGTCCAGCGGGTCCGCCAGTCGCTGATCGGGCAGATGGTGACGTCCTCGCCCTGCGCCCGGTGCGCCGGGTCCGGCCAGATCATCGCCAGCCCGTGCACGGAGTGCCGGGGGGAAGGCCGCACGGTCGAGGAGAGGACCTACACCGTCGAGATCCCGGCCGGGGTCGACTCGGGCTCGACGCTGCGGCTGTCCGGACGGGGAGCGGTCGGCTCGCGGGGCGGCGCGGCCGGCGACCTCTACGTCCACCTGCGGGTGCAGCCGCACGAGCGGTTCGAACGCGACGGCTACGACCTGCACAGCACGCTGCGGCTGCCGTTCACCCAGGCCACCCTGGGCGCCACGATCCAGTTCGAGACGCTCGACGGGACCGAGGAGA
>DASSUD010000054.1:0-6530 GCA_035707385.1 Acidimicrobiales bacterium | reverse complement strand
GCCGACGGCGCCCATCGAGGTCCAGATCCTCGGGCTCAACGACTTCCACGGCAACCTGGACCCGCCGGCCGGGTCGGCCGGCCGGATCGAGGGCATCAACGCGGGCGGGGCCGCCTTCCTGGCCAGCCACGTGGCCGCCCTGGAGGCGACCAACCCCGACAACACGACGGTGGTGTCGGCCGGCGACCTGATCGGGGCCAGCCCGCTGCTGTCGGCCCTGTTCCACGACGAGCCGACCATCGAGGCGATGAACGACATCGGCCTCGACATCAACGCCGTCGGCAACCACGAGTTCGACGAGGGCACCCGGGAGCTGCTGCGCATGCAGAGGGGTGGCTGCCACCCGGTCGACGGCTGCCTCGACGGCGACGACTTCGCCGGCGCCGACTTCAAGTTCCTGGCCGCCAACGTGGTGTCGGAGAGCCGGGGCCGGCCGCTGTTCCCGCCGTTCAAGATCGAGCACTACGACGCCAACACCGAGGTCGCCTTCATCGGCATGACCCTGGAGGGCACGCCCACCATCGTCACCCCCGAGGGCGTCGCCGGCTTCGACTTCCTGGACGAGGCCGACACGGCCAACGCCCTGGTGGAGCGGCTGGAGCGCCACGGTGTGGAGAACATCGTCGTGCTCATCCACGAGGGCGGCGTCACGACCGGCGGCGGCTACAATGGCTGCACCGGGCTGTCCGGTGCCATCGTGGACATCGTGAACCGCCTCGACGACCAGATCGACGCGGTCATCAGCGGCCACACCCACCAGGCCTACAACTGCCTGGTCGACGGCATCCCGGTCACCAGCGCCGCCTCGTTCGGCCGGCTGGTCACCGACATGGACCTGACGATCGACCGGCAGTCCAAGCTGATCACGTCGATCTCGGTGAACAACCAGATCGTGACCCGGACCGTCACACCCGACCAGGGCATCCTGGACCTGGCCGACCGCTACCGGGCGATCAGCGCCCCGCTGGCGCAGCGGGTCATCGGCAGCATCTCCGCGGACATCACCCGCACCCCCAACGCGGCCGGCGAGTCGGCGCTCGGCGACGTCATCGCCGACAGCCAGCTGGCGGCGACGACCCCGCCGGACCTCGGCGCGGCCGTGGTGGCGTTCATGAACCCGGGCGGCATCCGCGCCGACCTGCTGTACGCGCCGAGCGGCACCGAGCTCCCCGGCCAGGTCACCTACGAGGAGGCGTTCACCGTCCAGCCCTTCGGCAACAGCATGGTCACGATGACCCTCACGGGCGCCCAGATCGAGACGATGCTGGAACAGCAGTTCTGCGGCATCAACGCCGTGGCGCCGCGGGTGCTGCAACCGTCGGTCGGTTTCAGCTACACCTACAACGGTGCGGCGACCGGCGCCGCCGACTGCACCACCGCCGACGCGGTCGACCCCGCCACCATCGCCATCGGCGCCGTGCCCGTCGACCCGGCGGGCACCTACCGGGTGACGGTGAACAGCTTCCTGGCCACCGGCGGCGACGGGTTCGGCGTGCTCAACGACGGCACCGAGCGCCTGGGCGGGGCGGTCGACCTCGACGCCCTGGAGGCCTACCTGACGGCCGCCCCCGGCGGCGTGGCCCCGGGCCCGCAGGACCGCATCACCCGCGTCTGAGCGTCATCTGCGCACAGGGGCCGGCCGCCGCCGCGGCCGGCCCCTGGCGCGTCAGCCGTCCGGCTCGGGGTCGAGCGGGACACGCCAGTTGATCGTCAGGCCGAGCTGGGCGTAGAGCCCCGCCCAGTCGATGTGGCGTGTGAACACGGGGATCGGCCGGCCCTCCTCGTCCGTGCCGGTCGCCACCACGGTGAACCCGTGCACCTCGACCGGCCGACCCGTGGCGGGGAGTCCCCGGAACACCTCGGCCTGGTCGTGGTGCCCCGCGAACACCCACTCCGCCCCGGCATCCTGGTCGCCGACGGCGCCGACGCGCCCGTCCGTGAACACCACGGTCTCCTCCGCCCGGGGCGAGAACCACTTCTCCAGCACGTGCCTGGCGTCTGCCTCGACCAGCGCCCTGGTCATGTCCGGGTCGTCGCGCAGCTCGGCGACCAGGCGGTCGGGGGCGTCCGACATCAGTCCCTCGATGTCGCCGGCGCGCTCGGGGAGCCGCTCGGTGAGGATCTCCTTCCAGCGGGGCTCTCGGGGACTGCTCACCGCTGGACCACCTTGACCACGCCGTCGTAGGGCACGCCGCCAGCGGGCACCGACGGCGACAGCACCACCACCGGGTCCACGCCGGTGTACTCGGCGAGGTTCGGCGGGTCGTTCAGGGCGCCGATGGGCGCCGGCGTGGTGTTGTCCGGCAACTCGTCCGGCGTGACGTGCCGGCCGTGCGTCACCACCCAGGTACCGAACGGCCGGTCGACGGCCTTTGGCCTCGGGGGATGCAGCGGCGTGGTGGCCACCGGGAACGTGACGATCTCGTAGTCGTCCTCCCTGCTCGGCACGGCGTGCGCCGACGCACCGGCCATCGTGCCGTCCACGTGGGCGACGGGGCTCTTCGCGACCTCGGCGCCCCGGTGGGGCGGTGTCACGAAGATGACGGAGACGACCCGGCTGCCCGGGCCGGCCGGCCGCTGCACCACCCAGCCCTCGAACCAGTTGAAACCGCACAGCCAGAACAGCTCGATGAGCGCGGGGTCGGGCCGGCCCGGCCCCTCGTCGCCGGGCATCAGGCCGAGGGAGACCTCCAACGCCCAGCGCAGCGTGCGCCGGACGATGGCGTTCACGTCGCCCTTGTAGCCGATCCACTCGCCGGTGGTCGGAGGCGGTGGGTCCGGCGGAGCCCACTGGCCCCCCTCGTGGTGGAGGCCGAACCAGTGCTCGATGATGTGCGTGGTGATGTTCGGCGCCCTGGTGAAGGCATGGTCAGCCCACAGCTCGGGGAGCGTGTCGAGCACCCACTGCGGCGAATCCGGGGTGTTCTCGGCGTCGCGCAGCGCCCCGAGGAGCTTGCGCTTTCCCGGTTCCGGCCGGTTGACGTAGGTCTCGATCAGGGTCAGTACGGGACCCTTCTCGAGGTAGTAGGGCATCCCGCCTGACATGTGTCCCCCTGTCGTCGCGCCTGTTGTGTCGCGACCACCACTATGCGTCAGGCCTCGTCCAGGTGGAAGACCTCGATCGGGTCGGGGAGCCCCTTCAGCTCGGACGGGCCGAGGGGCTTGACCAGGGCGGCGCCGGCCGGCAGCCCCGCCACGACCGCGGCGGTCGCCAGCACCTCGCCGGGGGCGGCCAGGCTGCACAGGCGGGCGGCCTCCGACTGGACCAGGCCGAAGAAGTCGCCGCCCGACGGGATGACCGGGCCGTAGGCCAGGCCGCTGCGGATCTGCAACGCCAGGCCCGGCTCGCTGCGCTGCCAGGCGTCGATGTCGCGCTGGACGGCCAGCGCGCACCGGACGGCGTCGACCGGGTCGGCGAACACGGCGTTGACGCCGTCGCCGGTGTGCTTGATCTCCTGGCCGCCGAACTCCCGCAGCCGGGCCCGCACCAGGCGGTCGTGCACCCTGAGCTGCTCCAGGTACACCGTGTCGCCCAGCCGCCAGTTCGACTCCGTGGAGCCGACGACGTCGTCGGTGTAGATCGCCCGCGACCGGTCCGCGCCGTGGGCGGCGAGGACCGAGAACCCGAGTGGCTGGGCGATCTCGTCGGCCCGGGCCACCCACCCGTGCATCGAGAGGCGGTCGAAGTCCCGGACCGCCTCCGCGAAGAGGGCCGCCACGTCCGCCGACGGCGACCCGGCGGCGGACGCGCACCGTCCCAGCTCGAGCAGGGCCTTGGGGCGCTCGGCGGCCAGGCCCTCGCGCTCGCACAGCCGGAGCGCCTCGGAGACCAGGCGCTCGGCGCGGGCGGGGTCCCCGGCGTGCCGGGCCACGACCGCGGCGATGCGGGGCACCGTGGTCGGCCACCCGGACGTCACCAGCACGCCGTGCCCGAGCATGGCGTCGACGGCCTCGCCGGCGGACGCCACCAGGGCCGGCTGGCCCAGCAGGTCGCCGCCCTCGACCAGCGCCACCGCCACGCCGTCGCTGGCCTGTGTCACCGCGCCCCGGAACCCGTGACGCCAGCGGGACGCCCGCAGCTGGGCCCGCGCGCCCGCCGCGTCGTTGGCCTCGACGGCCGCCAGGACGCGCACGGCCGCGGACCGCGGCAGGTCGTCGGCGCGGGGCGCCACGGCCCGCCCGTCGCGGTCGCCGCCGACGCCTTGGGTCGCGGCGCCGGTGGCGGCCAGCACCGGCGCCAGCAGCGCCGCGATGTAGCCGAAGTCCGTCGCCCGCCACACCCGCTGCGCTCGCTCGGCCGCCTCCGCGGTCGGCACGGCCGCCCCGCAGAGGGCGTAACTCAGGGCCAGCTGGGCGGCCGCGAAGCCCGACTCCCCGGGGTAGCCGCAGGCCAGGGCGTCGTCCTCCAGCGCCAGCGCCTGGGCCCGGGCGTCCCCGACGGTCCCGCGCATCAGGGTCGTCAGCGCCCGCCGGGACCGGTTGTACACGGCGGTCAAGGTGTCGCCGGCGGCGAGCGCCCGCCGCTCGCCGGTGCGGAAGCAGGCGTCGGCGGCGGAGAGCTCCAACCGCCGCAGCCGGTGGATGCCCTCGGCGAAGTCGACGCGGGCCAGCGGGCCGTCGAGCGCCCGGCGGCGGGCGTCACCCGCGGCCCGGGCGCGGGTCCGGGCGACGACGTCGAGGGCCCAGTCCGTCTCGCCCGACACGATCAGCGCCTCGGCCAGCGCGGCCTCCGCCTCGACGACCAGCGCCACGTCGACGCCGTCCACGTCGGCGAGCGCCGCCTCCAGCTCCCCCAGCTCGACCCGGGTGCCGAGCCGGAAGCGGGCGCCGGCGCGCCGCCGGGCCAGGAACATCGCCGCCCGCAGCGCGGTGACCGGGTCACCGGCCCGCCGGGCGACGTCGATCGCCCGCCCGAGGAGGAGCTCGGCCCGCTCCGGGTCGTGGTCGAGGTAGGCGGCGCTGCCGGCCTCGAAGTAGAGCGGCCCGGCGTCGGCGTCTCCGGCGCCGTCGGCGGCGGCCGCCAGGAACCGGGCGGCGTCGTGCCACGCCCCCCAGCGAGCCGCCACGGCACCGGCCCGCCGGCTCAGCCCGATGACGTCCTGCTCGACCACCGCCTCGCCGGGCCACCCCGGCGCCCCCGGCGGCGGGCGGCTGCGCAGGCGATGGTCGGCGACCCGCACCAGCGTCGCGTCGTCGAGCTCGCCGTCCCCGCCCGCGGCGGCGGCCAGGCGGTCGGCGATCGTGCGGTGGAGCTGCCGCCGGGACTCGTCGGTCACGCCGTCCAGCAGCTCGGCCCGAACCAGCGGATGCGCGAAGCGCAACCCGTGGGGGCCGGGTCGCACGATGTGGGCGCCGGCCGCCGCCTCCATCACCCCGACCACCGTGGCGGCTTCGAAGCCCCCGGCGGCCGCCAGCGACGCCGGCTCCCAGGGCTCCCCGAGCAGGGCCGCCGTCCGGAGCATGGCGAGCCCGCCGGCGTCGAGAGCGGCGAGCCGCTCCCGCAGCGCGTCGGCGATGGTGCGGAGCCGCACCGGGCTGCCGGCCAGGCGCCCGGTCCCGCCCGGCAGGTTGCGCCGGTCGATGACGCTCTCGACCAGGAGCGGGAGGCCGCCGGTGTCCTCCAGCAGCTCGCGGACGCGTGCCGGGCTGGCGCCCTGCCCGGACGACGCCAGCATGTCCCGGATGTCCTGGGCGTCGAACCCGCCGACCGGCAGGGAGCGGCCGGCGTCGAGTCGCAGCGCCCGGGCGGCCAGCGACCCGTCGGGGACGGGCTCCCGGGCGGCCAGGACGACGAGCAGGTGCAGGGGTGTCCTGGCGCCCGTGTCGTCGAGCGCCGCCAGGGCGGCGGCCAGGATCGCCTCCGACGAGCGGTCGAGGTCATGGGTGTCGTCGAGCACGACCGCCAGCAGGCGGCGCCGGGCGTGGGCGGCGAGGGCCTCGGCCATCTCGGTGCCGATCCGGCCGGCGTGGTCGCCCCCCGCCACGGGGACGTCCTCGCTGGCGTCACGGTCGAGCAGGGTCGCCAGCTCGGGCAGCGGCGCCAGCAGGCGGCGCAGCGCATCGAAGGCCACCGTGCCCTCCGATCCGGAGGTGCGGAGCACGAAGGCCCCCGCCGTGGCCGCGGTGTCGCCGACCCAGTGCAGCAGCGCGGTCTTGCCGGCCCCGGGGACGCCGCTGACCACGACGACCGCCGGTTGTCCGGTGCCCGCCTCCCGGATGAGGTGGCGCAGCAGGGCACGCTCCTGCTCGCGCCCGACGAAGGGGCGCGGATGGCCGCCACGCGCCTGGTCCACGGCAGGCATGATCGCTGACGGCCGCCCCGGCCGTCACGCGAGATGGCGGCCTACGCCTGCTGGATCTTGATCTCGATGTCGACGCCGGCCGGCAATTCGATGCGCTGGAGCGAGTCGACGGTCTTGGGGCTGGGCTCCAGGATGTCGAGCAGGCGCTTGTGGATGCGCATCTCGAAGTGCTCGCGGCTGTCCTTGTCCTTGTGCGGTGAGCGGATGACCGTGAACCGGTGCTTCTCG
>DASSUD010000053.1:0-22875 GCA_035707385.1 Acidimicrobiales bacterium | reverse complement strand
GATCTCGATGACGACGCCGCCGGTGCCGGTGCCGTGCTCGCCCGGCCCGGGCCCCGGCGGTCCGCTGCCCGCCGGACCGCCGGTCGAGGTCTCGTCCCCGTCCTCACCGCAGGCCGCGACCACCGCCGCCACCAGGGCGAGGGCAAGGGTGAGCGGCAACAGCAGCCGGCGGCGTCGCATCGCTGGCGACCCTACGGTCGCTTGAAGCCGAGCGTGTAGGAACCCGAGCCCGACACCGCCGTGACGACGTACCGGTAGATGCCGTAGCGGCCGTTGAACGTCACGGTCTCGTCGCCGCCCGAGCCGGTGGCCGAGGCCACGTCGACCCAGCGCATGCCCGCGAAGCGCTGCAGCGTCACGTCGAAGTTCACCCCGTCGGGGGCGTCGAGGCAGGCGGCATGGAAGCCGGAGCGGGCGAAGTAGTACCACCCGCCCGGCTGGACCTGGCTCGCGCCTTCCGCCAGCGTGCCGGTGACGAGCCGCGCGTAGCCCTCGCACGGGGTCGGCGTCGGCGGCACGGTGGTCGTGGTGGTCGGCGCCACCGTGGTCGGCGGTTCGGTGGGCGGCACGGTCGGCGGCACGGTCGGCGGCAGCGTGGAGGTCGTCGTGGTCGGCGAGGTGGTCGTGGTGGTCGGCGCCGTTGTCGTGGTCGGCGGCACCGTCGTCGGCGGCACCGTGGTCGGCGGAGCGGTCGTGGTGGGCCGGGTGGTCGTCGTCGTCGGAGCGGTCGTCGTGGTCGGCGGCAGCGTGGTGCTCGTCGTGGTGGTCGGCGTGGGCGGCGGCTCCTCGCCCTGGAACAGGAACAGGCTGTCGGCCACGTTCCAGTTCCGCCCCAGGTAGCTGCTGGGATCGGGGTCGGTGTGGTAGTAGTCGTCGTGCCCGCAGTCGAGCCGGGCGTCGTGCGCCCGGTCGGCGCAGACGGTGCGCATCTGCGGGTAGTTGGGCGAGTCCGAATAGCACATGACGTCCCACTCGTCGGTGCAGTGGCCGCCCCCGCTGGAGTTGGGGGCGTTGTTGTTCACGGCCCCGATCGTGTGGCCCAGCTCGTGGGCCGCGGTCGACGAGTTCCAGCAGCTGGCGTCGACCCGGGCGTAGGACGGCCCCGAGTTCGACCGGTTGGCCTCCGTCTTGCGGGTGTCGCCGGCGAACTCGCCGATGCCGCAGTAGACCCGGGCGTCACCGAAGATGACGTACTTGCGGTCGCGGCGGTTGAAGCCCTGCTCCGCGAGCGCCGACACCATGCGGCCGAAGCTGCTCAGCGCCGTCGAGCTGATCTCCACGTTCTCGACGACGGGGGCGCAGCTGGCGTCGTGGACGAAGCGCACGTGGCGGCTCCCGCCGGTCTCGCGGGCGCTCTCGTCGTAGATCGTGTCGATGCCGGCCACCCACTGCACCAGCGAGGACCGGTACTGCTCGAAGCGGTCGTTGCCCGGGGCGTGCACGTACAGGGCCTGGACCCGGTTGCCGCTGGTGCCGTCGCCGCTGCACACGACGGACAGGGCCGTCGTGCCAGCGGCGCCCTCGGGGGCGAGGGGGGCGACGTCGGCGGCCATCGTGTAGCCCGGCGGCGGGGAGTCGGGCCCGTGGCTGCAGCGGTCGCTGCCCTCCATCTCGTACATGCCTACGCAGCGGTCGGACGCCGCCGGCTCCAGGTCGTTGAAGACGAGGCCCTGGCCGGGACGGTTGCCGGGCAGGTCCCCGGTGGAACGCCGGCCGGGGGCCCCGGCCTCGGATCGGCTCGCAGCCACGGGCTGCACGGCGACGGTCAGCACGATCAGGACGAGCGCGGCCAGAGCCGCGACGAAGCCCCGGCGCGGGCCGGTGATGTGGCGCATGAGGTTCCCCAACTCTCACTTCCGCGCCGCCATGACCAGACGTAGGAGGTCTAGCACGTTCCGAACCGCGCGGGAAGCCGGACAACCGGCTTGTTAATGACGGCGGGTAACCGGATCGCCTAGTGTTGTTGCACAACGCGTGCATCGGAGCTTTGGAGGGGGTCACGATGACGACGACCGATGGCACGATCGGCCGCTATCTACGGTGGCTGCTCGTCGCCCTGTCCCTGGCTGCCGGCGCCATCCACTTCGCCGAGAGCGGCAGCCACTTCGACCTGTCATGGGCGCACGGCACGTTCTTCGCCGTCGTCGCCTGGCTCCAGATCAGCTGGGGGGTCGCGTTCCTGGTGGCGCCGACCCGCAAGCTGCTGGCCGCCGCCGCGGTCGGCAACAGCATCGTCATCGGCACATGGCTGATGTCGCGCCTGTGGGGCGTCCCGGTGGGCCCCGACGCGTGGACCACCGAGCCGGTGGCACTGGTGGACGCGCTGGCCACCGGGTTCGAGGCCGCCATCGTGGTGATGTCGCTGGCCGTGCTGTTCCGCCCGGCCATGGCGCAGCGCTCGGTGCGCCCCGCGGTGGGCCTGTCCGGCATCGGTGTGACGGGCATCGCCATCGCGGTCGTGTCCACGATGGCCCTGTCGCCGGCCTTCGCGTCCGAGCACCCCCACGGCGCGGGCACCGACGACGACCACGCCGAGACGGTGGCCGCCGACGACGGGCACCACGCCGCCGACACCGGGCACGCCGCGGGAGCCGAAGGCGTCGAGGACGTCGAGGGCCACACCAACGCCATGATCATGGCGGACGGCACCTCGGCCTGCGAGCAGGCCGGCGTGGCCAACGAGGGCAACAGCGGCCACGGCCATCGCGGCCCCGTGCCGTACGAGCCGGTCGACGCCGCCAGCCGGGCCACGCTCATGGCCCAGATCGCCCAGGCCAACACCGTGCCCCTCACCTACCCGACCCCTGCGGCCGCCGAGGCCGGAGGCTACCGGCGCATCACGCCCTACGTGCCCTGCATCGCCGCCCACTACCTCAACAGCCGCCTGCTCGACGGCACCTTCGATCCGGCCAAGCCCGAGATCCTGCTGTTCGACGGCACCGCCCCCGACAGCCGGATCGTCGGCCTCAGCTACCTCCAGTTCACCGGCCCGGACGTCGAGCCAGAGGGCTTCGCCGGGGGCAACGACCCGTGGCACGTGCACCGCCAGCTGTGCCTCGGCGGTGGCGGCGTCCTGGGCGACGAGAACGCCACCGAGGAGGAGTGCACCTCCCGCGGCGGCCGGGTGGTACCGCTGGAGGGGCTGTGGATGTCGCACATGTGGAACGTGGCCGGGTGGGACAGCCGTTGGGGGCTGTTCAGCTCCGAGCACCCCGACCTCGGCGGCCGCATCGGCGACATCAACGCCGCCCCCGAGGGAGAGGGCTGACCTACGGGTCGGTGACGAGGACCCGGGCGAGCCCCAGGCGCTCGCCCGGGTCCTCCCCGACCTCGTGGCACCACACGGCCAACTGACGGCCCGCACCAGGGCCCACGCCCCGGCCCGGGACACCGGGACACCGTGCCCACCAGGCCGCTAGGCACCGTGACCGACGGGCTCACCCGTCGACGTGGCAGCAGACCTCGAGCTCCATGCCGTCGCAGTCGCGGAAGAACAGGGACCACTCGGACCCCAGCCGCTGGATCTCACCGATGTCCGCGCCCGCCGCCACCAGCCGGTCGCGGACACCTTCGAGTGTCGCCAGCGAGTCGACGGCGAGGCCGAAGTGGTCGATCGCGCCGCGCCCGCCGATCCTCCGGCGGTCGCCGATGATGGCGTCGCCGTCGACCTCGAACACGTTGAGGGCGGATCCGCCGCCGAGGTCGACGATGACGAGGCGGGGGTGGTCGCCCTCCGCCGCTATCTCGGCGGTCACCTCGGCGCCGAACACGTCGCCGTAGAAGGCGACGAGCCGGTCGGCGTCGGTGGTCAGGGTGGCCACGTGGTTGAAGCCGTTGGTGAGGGGCATCGGGCGATCTTCCCACGTCGGACTGTGTGCCGAGCCCTGATTTCACGTCGTGCGCCCCTGGGTGCCACGAAAAAGACCTAAAGAGTTCGGTCCCCCATGACGACCATCACGAAGGTGAGAGCGACAACGGACCTCCATGGTCGACCCCAGGGAGGCTGACAAATGCCGATGACGACACCCACCCCGTGCCGGCCGCGACCCCGGGCGGCACGACGGCGCCCCGACGTGGTCCCGTGACCGGCAACCCCGCCCACCGGCACGAGCGGCGGCCTCCGTACCGCTGGATCTCCCCGGCCCGGGCCGCCGGCGTGCTGGGCCTGACCGTCCGCGAGCTCTACGCCCTCGTCGACGCCGGCGAGCTCCCCGCCTACCGCATTGCCGACGAGGTCAAGCTCCTCGTTCACGACGTCGAGCAGTGGCAGCGGGGGCACGGCGGGCCCGACGCGCCCGAGCAGCCCGACCCGCCGCCATGAGGGCGTCGGTAGCCTCGGGGCCATGTGCCGGAACATCACGACCCTGCGCGGCCTCGACCCACAGGCGACGCCCGAGGAGATCGAGGCCGCGGCCCGCCAGTACGTGCGCAAGGTGAGCGGGGTCCAGAAGACCTCGCCTGCCACGGAAGCACCGTTCGAGCTGGCCGTCCGCCGCATCGCCACCGCCACCGCCGAACTGCTGGCCGAGCTACCGGAGCGCCGCCAGCCGCCGCCCACGCTGCCGCCCCTGCGCCGCATCGCCGCACGGGCCTAGGAGGGACGTCGCCATGCGCTACCGCTCGCTGGGCACGACCGGCGTCAAGGTCAGCCCGCTCTGCCTCGGCGCCATGATGTTCGGCCGCATGGGCAACCGCGACCACGAGGACGCGATCCGCGTCATCCACCGCGCCCTCGACGCCGGCGTCAACTTCATCGACACCGCCGACGTGTACTCGGCCGGCGAGTCCGAGGAGATCGTGGGCAAGGCCCTGGCGGGCCGGCGCGACGGCGTCGTGCTCGCCACCAAGTTCCACGGCCCGATGGGCGACGACCCCAACGCGCAAGGGAACTCCCGCCGCTGGATCGTCCGTGCCGTCGAGGACAGCCTCCGGCGGCTCGGCACCGACCACATCGACCTCTACCAGGTGCACCGACCCGACACGAACACCGACCTCGACGACACGCTGTCCGCGCTCAGCGACCTGGTCCGCCAGGGCAAGGTGCGCTACCTGGGCTCGTCGACCTTCCCGGCCGAGGCCATCGTCGAGGCCCAGTGGGTCGCCGAGCGGCGGGGCCACCAGCGCTTCCGGGTCGAGCAGCCTCCGTACTCGCTGTTCGTGCGCGGCATCGAGGCGTCCGTACTGCCCACCTGCGAGCGCTACGGCATGGGGGTCATCCCCTGGAGCCCGTTGAACGGGGGCTTCCTGACCGGCCGCTACCGGCCCGGCGAACCGCCGCCGGCCACCGGGCGGGCAGCCCGCATGCCGCAGCGGTTCGACCCCGAGCGGCCGGGCGTGGCCCGCAAGCTCGATCTGGTGCCCCAGCTCGAGGAGGTGGCGTCCGACGCCGGCATGCCGCTCCCGCACCTGGCGCTCGCCTTCACGCTCACGCACCCGGCCGTGAGCGCCGCCATCATCGGTCCGAGGACGATGGACCAGCTGGAGGGCCTGCTGGGTGCGGGCGACGTGGCGCTCGACGACGAGACCCTCGACCGCATCGACAAGCTGGTGCCCCCGGGCACCAACGTCAACGCGGACGACGCGGGTTGGGCGCCGCCCGCGCTGACGCAGGCTTGGCGGCGCCGCCGCCCCGCCGGCGCACGCTGACCTGGACCGGCGGTCGTCCCGACGCCACCCGCCTGGCGGCGGGACGGCCACCGGTCGCATCAGTCAAACCACCCGGGGCGCCGGTCGCACTCCCCAATTGTGGGACGCCTCGCGGCGTCAGACCCGATCGAGGCGCACCAACCCTTGGCGCAGGGCCTCCAGCACCGCGGCCATGGCGGTGGGGCGGCCGAGCTTCTCGCGGATGGCCTTCACGTGGTCGCGGGCCGTGTAAGTGGTGATCGACAGGCTGCGGGCGACCTCCGCGGGGTTCAGTCCCGCCGCCAGCAGCTCGAGGACCTCGTGCTCGCGCTCGGTGAGCGCGGGTCGGGGGTCCGGCCGGTCATCGTGCCGCCCGCGGCCGTTGCGCAGGCTGTCGACCACCGCGGCCAGCGGTGTCTCGCGGGACACCACGACGGTGCCCCGGCGAGGCCGGTACGGCGTGACCGGCCCCCGGTCCGAGACGATGACGACGGGCCAGGGCCCGTCGTCCCAGGTGCCGTCGGCGAGCAGGCGGTGCCAGCCGAGGTCGAGCAGGTCGTCGGACACGACCACGGCGTCGGCCCGGGACACGGCGTCCAGGTCGGCGGTGGAGCCGTCGAAGGCCGAAAGGCCGGGCGCCGCGTCGATGGCGGCGACGAGCGCGTCGCGCACGAGGCGCTGGGGCTCGTCGACGAGGACGAGTCGCATGGCGAGGTTTCCTTCCCATGTTCGGTGAACGGGCTGATCGGACGGACGAGCCGTCGGATCAGCCGGGAAGGCACACAGGGGCGTGGAGGAGCCCGACCAGCCGGGCCACCCGCTCACGCACGATTCCGCCCCGGGCGAGGTGCATCCCGGGCACCCCGGCGGCCGGGACGGCGAAGAACCCCGGCGCCGCCGGGGCGCCGGAGGGTGGTGCAGACCCCGGCGCCGTGCCGGGGGTGACCGGAAGGCCCCAGGGCGTCCCGCCGGGTGAGCCCGCCCCGAGCGGCGGGGCGGCACAGGTTGACGGGCACGCCGGTCCCCGGGGGACCGGACCACGACCGGGGCGTCCCGGGACCCCGCCGGCCGCCGCCGCCACCGGGAGGCCCGCGGCGACCGGGGCGTGGACGTCATAGACCACCTCGCCGGCCCGCGGTGCGATGGCAGGCGCCAGCACGTGGCCGGCGAGCCGACCGCCCACGTCCCCCACGAGGCCGCCGACCGGCTCGACCACGCCGGTGACGGCCTCGACGACCGGCACCAACCCGTCGACCACCGGCGCCAGTCCGTCCACCACGGGCACCACCACCTCGGCCACCGGCGCCACCGCCTGTGTGACCACGGGAGCCAGCGGTTCGACCAGCGGCACCACGACATCCACCACCGGTGCCAGTCCGTCCAGCATCGGCGCCACCGCCCCCGCCACCGGGGCCAGCGGCTCCACCACCGGCGCCAGCGGCTCCACCACCGGGGCCACGGGCTCCACCACCGGCGCCAGCGGCTCGGCCACCGGGGCCACGACATCCACGACCGGGGCCACGGGCTCGGGAGCGGGGGTCACTGCGTCCGTGACCGGGGCGAGCAGATCGGTGACCGGGTCCAGCAGGGGCGGGGCCTCGGCCGGCGTGGCGCCGGCCGGGCGGTCGGCCAGGAGCAGGAGCAGGGTGAGGGCGGCCGCGGCCACCCCGACCACCAGCAGGGCGGGGACCATCCACCGGCGGGCACAGTCCCGCGGAGGCGATCCTGCCACCAGCATCGGTGTTTCCTACCCCAATGTGGGGTGCCCCACACCCCCCAAAGTTGGGCGCCCACCCAGCCGGGAGACGGCGGGGCGCGGACCAGGCTCCCCACCGCCTCCCGGCCTGTGCTGGGAGCTACCTCAGTCCGTACCCGCCGCTCACCGCGGCAGACCTCCCCAATGCCGGGGGATCAGAGCTCGCGGCGCATGCAGACCCGGGCCTCGGGATCGAGCCCGTGGGCGGCCTCGGCGTCCCACACGGCTCGCAGCTCCGGGCCCAGCTCGTCGTGCGCCAGTGCCCGGAACCCGCAGCGGGCGTAGTACGGGGCGTTCCAGGGGACGTCCCGGAACGTGGTCAGCGTGACGGCGGCCCGCCCCTCGCCCCGGGCCACCGCCGCCACGTGGTCGAGCAACATCCGGCCGAGGCCCCGGCGCGACCACGCCGGGTCGACGCTGACCTGCTCGACGTGCGCCTGGCCGTCGACGTCGTCCACCAGGGCGTACCCGGCGGGAGGACCGCCCGGCGGGGCCACCACCCAGGCCCGCTCCGCCAGGCGGTAGCGCTCCAGGACCTCCACCGGCGCCGGCTCGGCGGCCGCGATCTCCGGCATCCCCACGTCGGCGAACGCCCGGCCGGCCGCCCGCTCGATGGCGCGCAGCAGCCCCAGCTCGCCGGCAGCCGGGGGCCGGATCTCGAAGCCGGGCGGCTCAGCCGCGGGTCTGGCCCTCGCCCCTGACCACGTACTTCTCGGTGGTCAGCTCGCGCAGCCCCATCGGCCCCCTGGCGTGCAGCTTCTGCGTCGAGATGCCGATCTCGGCGCCGAACCCGAACTCCTCGCCGTCGACGAAGCGCGTCGAGGCGTTGACCAGCACGGCGGCCGCGTCCACCTCGCGGGTGAACCGGTCGGCCGCGTCCAGCTCGCGGGTGACGATCGCCTCGCTGTGGCCGGTGCCGTAGCGGGCGATGTGGGCGACGGCCGCGTCGAGCGACGGGACCACCCCCACCGCCAGCTTCAGGGCCAGGAACTCCTGCGCCCAGTCGTCCTCGCCCGCGACCGCCACCCGGTCGGGGCCGACGATCCGGCGGGCGGCGTCGTCGCCGACCAGCGACACCCCGGCGGACTCGAGCCGGGTCGCCACCACCGGCAGGAACTCGCCCGCCACCGCCTCGTGGACCAGCAGGGTCTCGGCCGCGTTGCACACCGAGGGCCGCTGCGTCTTGGCGTTGACCACGATGTCGGCCGCCATGGCGAGGTCGGCGGACGCGTCCACGTACACGTGGCAGTTGCCGTCGCCGTCGATCACGTAGGGCACGGTCGCGTTGTCGAGGATCGAGCGGATCAGCGACGGCCCGCCCCGGGGGATCAGGCAGTCGACGTGGTCGCGCTGGCGCATGAACTCGACGGCGGCCTCCCGCGAGGTGTCGTCCACCAGCACCAGGGCGTCCTCCGGCAGACCGGCCTTGGCCAGCGCCTCCCGCAGCACCCCGGCGATGGCCAGGTTCGAGCGGATGGCCCCCGACGACCCCCGCAGGAAGGCGGCGTTGCCCGACTTGAGGCAGAGACCGAAGGCGTCGCTGGTCACGTTGGGCCGGTTCTCGTAGATGATCGCCACCACACCGAGCGGCACCCGCACCTTGGTGATGCGCAACCCGTTGGGGCGGGTCCAGCCCGAGGTGACCTCGCCCACCGGGTCGGCCAGCGCCGCCACCTGCCGCAGCCCGCCGGCCATGCCCTCGACCCGGGCGGCCGACAGCCGCAGGCGGTCGACGACGGTGGCGGTGGCGCCGGCCGCCTGCTCGCGGGCCACGTCCTCGGCGTTGGCGGCCAGCAGGTCGCCGGTGCGCTCCACCAGCAGGTCGGCCGCGGCCAGCAGGGCGGCGTCCTTGGCCTCGGTGGACGCGGTGGCCAGCACGCGCCCGGCGGCCCGGGCCCGGCGACCGAGGTCGGCGACGGCGGACATGGCCGCCATGCTACGGGCCACCGGCCGCCTCGGCGATGCCGCGAGCGCCCCGGACCGCCTCTTGGCGTCACCACGTCGAACGCCCCGACTTCGACATGCCGGCAGGGAACGGACCGTGGCAGGCTCCCGCCATGACGGACGCACGGCCGGCACGGGGCGACGAGGTGGGCGCGGTGGCCGCCACCCTGGCGCGGGCGTTCCACGACGACCCGGTGATGACCTGGCTGTTCGGCGAACGGGACCGGGCCCGGCTGCGCCGCCTCACCCGGTTCTTCGCGTCGGAGACCCGCCGCCACCTGCGCGGCGACGACACGGTGCTCACCGCCGACGGCCACCCCGGAGCCGCCGTGTGGGCCCGCCCCGGGAACTGGCGCACGTCGTGGGTCGACATGGCGCGGGCCGCGCCGCTGCTGGTCGGTGCCATCGGTCCCCGCACGCCCCGGGCGCTGCGGGGGTTCGGACTCATGGAGCGGTCCCATCCCCGCGAACCGCACTGGTACCTGGCCTTCGTCGGCACCCACCCCGACCACCGGGGCCGGGGTGCGGGGCGGGCCGTCATCGACCCGGTGCTCGCCCGCTGCGACGCCGAGGGCCTCGGCGCCTACCTGGAGTCGTCCAAGCCCGACAACCTGCCGTACTACGAGCGCTTCGGCTTCGCCGTTACCGGCCGGATCGACATGCCGGGCGGGCCCCCGGTCTGGCCCATGTGGCGGGACCCGCGGTGAGCGCCGCCACCCTGGACACGGCCGTGCGGGCCTTCGTCGACGACCTGGCCCCGGAGGTCGAGGCCCTGGGCGCGTCGGTCGACGGCATCGACCGGGACCGGCTGCGGGCCGACGTCGAGGTCGAGGCCTACAACCTGGCCTGCGCCTTCATCGACGCCGACGGCCTCCACACCGACGACGAGCTGTGGGCGCTGATCGGCACCTTCGGGCAGCGCCTGCCCTCCGACCTGGGCCGGGCCACGCCCGCCCAGGTGCGCGACGCCGGGCTCCTGGTGGGCCGGCGGGCCCACCTCGGCCGGCCCTCCGCGCTGCTGGACGTGCTGGCGGGAGCCGATGCCCGCGACGGCGGGTCCCGGGCCGAGCGCTTCGCCCGCCTGGGCGCGGGGATCGGCCATACGGTGGCCGCCCTCGACCTGCTGCCGTCCCGCACCGAGTTGGCCGCCATCGAGGAGTTCCGGGCCACGGTGGCCCGCACGGCGGGCGAGCGCCGGCCCGCGCCCACGGGCCCGGCCCCCACGACGACCAGCGGCCGGGAGGAGCCCGCCGCCCGCCCCGCCGCGGAGGAGCTGCCCCCGGCCCGCCCGCTGGAGGACCTGCTGGCCGAGCTGGACGCGCTGGTGGGCCTGGCCGGGGTCAAGCGGGAGGTCCACCTGGTCACCAACCTGCTGCGGGTCCAGCAGATCCGCCGGGACCGGGACCTGCCGGTCCTCGACCAGAGCCGCCACCTGATCTTCACCGGCAACCCCGGCACCGGGAAGACGACCGTGGCCCGGCTGCTGGCGGAGATCTACCGCACGCTCGGCGTGGTCGAGCGGGGCCACCTGGTGGAGACCGACCGGGCGGGCCTGGTGGCCGGCTTCGTGGGCCAGACCGCCGGCCGGGTGGTGGCCGCCTTCGACCGGGCCGACGGTGGTGTCCTGCTGATCGACGAGGCCTACAGCCTGGCCCGGGGCGGCGAGAACGACTTCGGCCGGGAGGCCATCGACACCGTCGTCAAGCTGGTGGAGGACCGCCGGGACCGCCTGGTCGTCATCCTGGCCGGCTACCCCGACGAGATGGCCGCCCTGGTGGACGCCAACCCGGGCATGAGGTCGCGCTTCCCCCGCACCATCCACTTCCCCGACTACGCCGACGACGAGCTGGTCGCCATCGTCGAGTCACTGGGCGCCAAGGGCCGCTACAGCCTCGACGCCGGCGCCCGGGCCGCGGTGCGGGCCTGGCTAGCGGCCCAGCCCCGGGACCGGGGCTTCGGCAACGGGCGCCTGGCCCGCAACCTGTTCGAGGCGGCGGTCGCCAACCAGGCCACCCGCCTGGTGGCGGTGGCGGACCCCAGCGACGACCAGCTCACCACGCTCACCGCCGGGGACATCCCCACCCCCGACCCGGCGCAGCAGCCCAGCGCCTAGTGGGGCCCGTCTAGCGGATGGTGCGCCCCGCGTGCAGCGCCAGGGCGAACATCACCTCCGACACGCCGAACACGAGCATCCGCAGCCCGAGCAGGACGCCGAGGGCCAGGATCGTCGCCCCCGGCCACACCAGGGCCATGATCCCGACCACCACGCTGATGGCGCCGCCGACCAGCAGCCAGCCCCACCCCTCGACGCGCAGGGACAGCGCCCCCATGATGCGGGCGACGCCGGACACGACCAGGCCGATGCCGGTCACGACGGCCAGGGCCCACAGGGTGATGTCGGGCCACGCCGCGGCGGCGAGGCCGCCGGCGACCAGGACCGCGCCGGCGACGATGCCGAGCACGCTGCGGTAGCGGCCCGCCGCCACCAGCTCGCTGGCGCCGGTGAGCACGAGGCCGAGCGCGGCGAGCAGCGCCACCGTGCGCACCGCCGTGAACAGGTCGAGCAGCAACAGCACCCCGACCACTGCCGACACCGCCCCGAGGGCCAGGTACAGCCACCACCGCGACGTCGCCTGCTCCGGCCCCGCCCGCTCCACCGGCCACTCGAAGTCGCTCATCCGGGCCAGCGTACGGTGTGTGGTCGCAGAAGTGCCCCAGGTCACGGGCCGTCGGACCGTGACGCGAGGCAGATGCACGGATGCTCTATGTTCGCGATGCTTGCCGCGCCCGCGGCCGGCTCCGGTGCACGACGACGTGGCCGAGGGGTGGGAGGTCGCACGTGGCCAGCCTGACGTTCGAGAACGTCACCAAGCGCTTCGATGACGTCGTGGCGGTGGACAGCCTCGACCTGGGGATCACCGACGGCGAGTTCATGGTCCTGCTCGGTCCGTCGGGGTGCGGCAAGACCACGGCCCTGCGCATGATCGCCGGCCTCGAGGACATCACCGAGGGGCGCCTGCTCATCGGCGACACCGTCGTCAACGACGTCGACCCGGCCAAGCGGGACGTGTCGATGGTGTTCCAGAGCTACGCCCTCTACCCGCACATGACCGTGCAGCGGAACATCGAGTCCCCGCTGCTGGTGCGGAAGTACCGGGCGGACGGCCCCGACCACCCGGCCCGCAAGCTGAACCGGGCCGAGCGCGACGAGCGGGTGACCGAGGCGGCCCGGGTCCTCGGCCTGGTCGACCTGCTGCGGCGCAAGCCGGCGGCCCTGTCCGGCGGCCAGCGCCAGCGGGTCGCGCTGGCCCGGGCGTTCGTGGGCCGGCCCCAGGCGTTCCTGATGGACGAGCCGCTGTCCAACCTCGACGCCAAGCTGCGGGCCCAGACCCGCCTGGAGCTGGTCGACCTCCACCGCCGGGTGGAGACCACCGTCGTGTACGTCACCCACGACCAGGTCGAGGCCATCACGATGGCGGACCGCGTCGCCATCATGTCGGCGGGGCGCCTCCAGCAGGTGGGCACGCCCCAGGAGGTCTACGAGGCACCGGCCAACCTGTTCGTGGCCCAGTTCATCGGCACCCCGCCGATGAACACCGTGGAAGGTGCGCTGGGCGACGGCGGGATCGAGACCGGCGGCGGCGTCGTGCCCGTCCCGCCCGGGCTGGCGGGCCGGTTGGAGGTCGGGCGCAAGCTGGTGGTCGGCATCCGTCCCGAGCACCTGGCCCTGACGCCCGGCGGGCAGCTCGACCTGGCCGTGCGGGCGGTCGAGTGGCTGGGCCACGAGTGCCTGGTGTTCGGGACCATCGGGGACGCCGACGCCGTGGTCCGCCAGACCGGCATGGCCGACGTCCGGCCGGGCGACACGGCCCGGGTGGCCGTCGAGGCCACGGACGTCCACGTGTTCGACCCCGAGACGACGGGCCGGCTCGCGTGAGCACGGCGACCCGGCGCCGGCCCCGCTACACCCTCAAGGAGTCGGCCCTGGGGCTGGCCCTGCTGGTCCCGTCCATCGTCGTGTTCGTCGCCTTCTTCTACCGTCCCTTCCTCAACCTGTTGCACTGGGGCCGGTACGAGAGCCGGCGCAACGGCGCCTACTTCGAGTACGTGGGGCTGGACCAGTACCGCGAGCAGCTCACGGGCGAGGACTTCCGCGAGGGCCTGTGGCACAGCATCCAGTTCGTGCTCTACACGGTGCCGCCGGGCATCGTGCTGGGCGTGCTGCTGGCCGTGGCCGCCCACCGGCGCCTGAAGGGCATCAAGGTCTTCCAGGCCATCTTCAGCTCGACGCTGGCCAGCTCGGTGGCCGTGACGTCGGTGCTGTTCTTCTACTTCTTCAACGACACCGTGGGCCTGTTCAAGGTGGACTGGCTGGAGAACCCCGACATGGCGATGTTCGCCGTGTCGCTGTCGTCGATCTGGCAGAACCTCGGCCTGTCGTTCGTCATCGTGCTGGCCGGGCTGCAGACCGTCCCCGACGAGGTGCTGGAGGCCGCCACCCTCGACGGCTACGGCGCCACCCGGCGGCTGCTGCGCATCACGCTGCCGCTCATCTCGCCGGTGCTGCTGTTCCTGCTGGTCGTGCTCGTGATCTTCGGCCTCCAGGCGTTCGCCCAGGTGGACCTGCTCACCAAGGGCGGCCCGGTGTCGGCCACCGAGACGCTCGTCTACAAGATCAACCGGCTCAACCGGCCCGACAACATCGGCATCGGGGCCGTCTACTCGGTCGGCCTGTTCGTCATCACCCTGGCGGTGACCACCCTGCAGTTCTCGCTGCTGGAGCGGAGGGTCCACTATGCCCGCTGACACCCTCGTCGCCGAGCCGGCGGGTGACGTCCTCGGGGGGCCCGAGCGCGAGCTGGCCGCGGCCACCATCGGCAAGTCGTCGGCCCGCCGGATCGCAGGCCTGGCCGGGCAGTACGCCGTCCTGGTGGCCCTGGCGGTGATCGTGCTGACGCCCGTGGTCTTCGCCGTCGTCATGGCGCTCTCGCCCCCGTTCGACTACATCGCCGCCGGCCGGCCTCTCCACCCGGTCAACGTCGACTGGAAGGACCGCACCTGGCTGGACGGCGGCGTGGTGTCGGTCGTCCTGCGCACCGCCGTGGTCGTGCTGGCGCTGGCCTGGGTCCAGCTCAAGGTGGCCGGCGGCACCGCCCGCGACCTGGGGCTGCTGGCCACGCCCCGGCGGGTCGTGGCCATCGTGGCCGGGACCGTGGCCACCGCCGTGCTGGCCGGGCAGGTGTGGGCCTCGTCGGTCGAGCGCTCGGGCGCCACGCCCCTGTGGTGGCTGGTGGCCGTGGCGGCGGTGGCGCTGACCCAGCTCGTCGGGTTCGGCGACCAGCGCCCCCGGTGGCGGCCGGTGGTGCTGGCCCTGCTCACCGGGCTGGGCGTGGTGGTGGTCACCGTCGTGGCCTTCGGGGCCGCCATCTGGAACAGCGCCTACGTCGCCGGCCACCTCGGCACCGCCATGACCCGCAGCCTCGTCATCACGGTGCTCATCACGGGCGCCCAGGTGCTGACGTCGATCCTGGCCGCCTACGCCTTCGCCTTCCTGCGCTTCCCGTTCAAGACGCTGCTGTTCGCGTTCTTCATGGGGACGCTGCTGCTGCCGCTGGAGGTCACGCTGCTGGCCAACGTGCAGACCATCCGGGAGCTGGGGTGGGTCAACTCCAACACCGGCCTCGCACTGCCGTTCGCGGCCACCGCGTTCGGGACGTTCCTGATCCGCCAGGGCTTCCGGGCGGTGCCGCCCGAGATCCAGGACGCCACCCGGCTCGACGGCTACGGCCACATGGCGTTCCTGTGGAAGTTCGCGGTGCCGCTCACCCGCCCGGTCATCGCCTCGTTCACGGTCATCTCGGCGCTGGGGGCGTGGAACCAGTACCTGTGGCCCCAGGCGGTCATCGACGACAGCCGCCAGCAGACCGCCCAGGTGGCGCTGCGCACCATCATCGGGACCAACGTCCAGGAGTTCAACCGCGGCGTCGCCGCCGCCCTGGTGGTGGCGCTGCCGGTCGTGGCGCTGCTCGTGGCCTTCCAACGCCAGATCATCCGGGGCCTGACCGCGGGCGCGGTCAAGGGCTGAGAGGAGCATCGATGTCGCACCGCACCCGCCGACACCGCCGACACCGCCGGCTGCCGCTGGTGGCGGCCCTCGGCCTGCTGGCGGTGGCCGTCGCCTGCAGCGACCCGCCCACCTCGGGCGGCGGCGACGCCGGCCAGGTCGTGACCGAGGACGGCGAGGTGCAGCTGCCGGAGTGCCCGCTCGACGCCCTGGAGGAGGCCGAGGGCCCCACCGAGATCACGCTGTGGTACGGCGGCATCGGCGGGCCGGTTAAGGACACGATGGAGTCGATGGTGGCCGGCTTCAACGCCAGCCAGGACGACGTCGTGCTGACGGCCAGCGACCAGGGCCAGTCCTACGGCGAGGTGTACCGCAAGTTCGAGAGCGCGGCGGCCGCCGACCAGAGCCAGCTGCCCGACATCGTCTACCTGGAGAACACGCAGCTCCAGGTGCTGGCCGACAGCAACCTGATCCTGCCGGCCCAGTCGTGCATGGAGGCCGACGGCTACGAGATGACCGAGATCGAGCCCGCGGTCCGGTCCACGTTCTCGATCGACGACGTGCTCTACCCCGGCTACATGAACGTGTCGTCGCAGATCCTCTTCTACAACAAGGCCCACTGGCTGCGGGCCGGGCTCGACCCCGAGGACCCGCCCGCCACCCTGGCCGAGGTGTACGAGGCGGCCAAGGCCCTCAAGGCCGCCGGCATCCCCCGGCCCCTGTCGTTCAAGGTCAGCGCCGCCATCTTCGAGAACTGGCTGAGCGGCGAGGGCGTCGACGTCGTCGACCAGGGCAACGGCCGCGACGGCCGGGCCACCGCGGCCACCTTCGACACCCCCGAGGCCGTCGAGGCCCTCGAGCTGCTGCAGCAGATGAACGAGGAGGGCCTGGTCAACCCGTTCGCCAACACCGAGGGCAGCGTCGACCAGTTCCTGGCGCTCGTCACCCAGGACTCGTCGATGCTGATCGAGACGTCGACGGCGTCGAGCGCCATCGCCGCCGCCCTGGGCGGCAGCCTGACGCCGGAGGACGTCGGGTCGGGGTTCGACGCCTCGGTGGTCGACCGGACCCAGCTGGTGCCGGGATCGGCGGCGTTCCCGGGGCTGACGGCGTCGGGCCAGGTCCATCCGGGCGGCGGGGCGTTCTTCATCGTGAACGCCTCCGAGCCGGCCCAGCAGGCCGGGTCGTGGCGGTTCCTGCGCTACATGCTGGAGCCGGTCAACGCCAAGGCCTGGCACATCCAGGGCACCTACCTCCCCATCGTGAAGTCGGTGAGCGACGAGCCCGAGGTCCAGGCGTTCTGGGAGGACTCGCTGGCCGGCGTGCTGGTCCGGGTGGGGGTCGAGCAGCAGGCCGACGCCGACCCCGACGAGCCCGGGCCGCTGATCGGCCCCTACGTCGACTTCGCGGACGTCACCGAGGCGGCCGTCGAGTCGGTGCTGTTCGACGACGCCGACATCGGCTCGGCGCTGGCCGACGCCGAGCAGCAGGTGACGGAGTCGCTGGAGCGCTACGGCGCCGAGTGACCCGCCCGGCCACCGGGGCGATGCGTCGCACGGTCCACCGCCCCGCGTAACGTGATCACCACTATGGCCTCGCCGTCGTTCCGCGACCGCCTGCTGTCGCCCGCGGGCGCCCGGGCGGTGACGTCCCCGGTCGGGATCGCGACCGCCCTGGTGGTGGCCGTGGTGGCGGTGGTGGCGGGCCTGCCGCTGGCCGGCGCGCTGGTGCTGGGGCTGCTGGCGTGGCTGGCGAACGTGTGGCGGCTGCTCCCCCGCCCACCCCGCCGGGTCCGCATCGATCCGTTCACCCTCCACGACCCGTGGCGCCGGTTCGTCCAGGACGCCCTCCAGGCCCGCACCCGCTTCGCCGAGGCCGCCGGCCGGGCGCAGGCCGGCCCGCTGCAGGACCGCCTGCGCGAGATCAGCGCCCGGGTCGAGACCGGGGTGGAGGAGGCCTGGCGGGTGGCCCAGCGGGGCGAGGCGCTGGTGCAGGCACGGCGGGGCATCGACGTGGCCGCCGTCGACCGGCGGCTCGACGACCTCCGCGGGCTGGAGCGGGGCGAGGCCTCGAGCCGGCTGATCGAGTCGTTCGAGGTGCAGCGGGCGACCGCCGATCGCCTCGACCGGGTCATCGCCGGGGCCCGCGACCAGCTGCAGCTGCTCGACGCCCGCCTCGGCGAGGCGGTGGCCCGCACCCTGGAGCTGTCCGCCTCGGCGCACGCCACCGCGGGCGTGGAGGGGTTGGGCGCCGACGTCGACGATCTGGTGACCGAGATGGAGGCGCTGCGCCTGGCGTTGGAGGAGACCAACTCGGCGGCCGGCGGCGAGCTGCCGGGCGGCGACGTCCGGTAGCGGTGGGGCGGCGCATGCCCGACGACCGCCGGCCCGACCCGCCGGACCCCCGCCCCCGCCGGCGCGTGCCCCGCGACGAGGAGCTCCACTACGGCGCGGCCAACCGCACCCGGGCCGGCGAGTTCGCCCGCCGCCGGGACGACATCGGGCCGGCCCGGCGCGGCCGCCGGCCCGCGCCTGACCTGGCCGACGTCGACTACCAGCCGGACGCCCCCACCGAGATGCTGGCGCCGGTGGACGTGTTCGGCCTGGCCGCCGAGTCGCCCGGGGTCGCCGGTCAGCCGCTGGCGCCGTGGATGACCGGCGAGCACCAGGCCATCGTGGTCGAGGAGGCGCCCTTCCCCACCGACACGGTCATCCCGCCGCCGGTGACACCCGAGCCGGCGGCGCCACCCATACCACCGGCCCCGGACCTGACCGCCCGGCCGGCACCCGAGGAGCCCCCGGCGGACAGCTCGCGGGGGTCGATGCTGGTGGCGGCGGGCATCCTGCTGTCGCGCTGCGCCGGCCTGATCCGTGAGGTGGTGATCGGCGCAGTGCTGGGCGTGAGCCCGGCGGCCGACGCCTTCAAGGCGGCGCTGCGCATCCCCAACCTGATGCAGAACCTGCTGGGCGAGGGGGTCCTGTCGGCGTCGTTCATCCCCGTGTACGCCCGGCTGCGGGCGGAGGGACGCCACGACGAGGCCGGCCGGCTGGCCGGCGCCATCGCCGGCCTGCTGATCGCGGTCACCGGGGCGGTCAGCCTCGTCGGCATCGTGTTCGCCGCGCCGCTCACCAAGCTGCTCGTGCCCGGCTACACCGCCGACACCTACGACCTCACCGTCGAGCTGACCCGCATCATGTTCCCCGGCATCGCCTTCCTCGTGCTGTCGGCCTGGTGCCTGGGGGTGCTCAACAGCCACCGCCAGTTCTTCCTGTCCTACGTGGCGCCGGTGCTGTGGAACGCGGCGCAGATCGTCGCCCTCGTGGTCGGGGTGCTCGTCGTCGGCGGCTACAGCGAGGCGTCCCAGAAGCGCGACCTGGCGGTGGCGCTGGCCTGGGGGGTGCTGGTCGGCGGCATGCTGCAGTTCGGGGTCCAGATCGGGCCGGTGCGCCGGCTGCTCGGCAGGGTCCGGCTCAGCCTGGACACGAGCGACGAGCGGGTCCGCAGCGTGCTCGGCCGGTTCGTCCCGGTGCTGCTGGGGCGGGGCGCCATCCAGATCATGGGGTGGGTCGACCTGTGGCTGGCCAGCTACCTGGCCGCGGGGGCGGTGTCGTCGCTGACCTACACGATGGTGCTGTACCTGCTGCCGGTCGGCCTGTTCGGGGTGAGCGTGGCGGCCGCGGAGCTGCCGGACCTGTCCCAGGTCGAGGTGCACGACCCCGAGACCCGCCGGCGCTTCCGGCTCCGGCTCGAGGACAGCATGGCCCGCATCGCCTGGTACGTGGCCCCGACCTCCACGCTGTTCATCGTGGTGGGCGACGTGATCGTGCGGGCCATCTTCGAGCACGGCAGCTTCACGTCGGCCGACACGGTGGCGGTGTGGCTCACGCTGGCCTGCCTGTCCACGGGCCTGCTGGCGGTGACCGCCACCCGCCTGCTGCAGAACGGGTTGTACGCCCTGGACGACGCCCGCACGCCGGCCCGGCTCGGGGTCATCGGCGTGGTGCTGTCGGCGGTGATCGGCGTGGTGCTCATGTTCCCGCTCGACCGGCTCGTGGTGGGCGCCGACGGGATCGAGGGCTGGGGCGACATGATGGCGTTCGGGCCGCTGCCGGCCGCCGCCCGGGAGAACACGCTCGGGATCCCCCACCTCGGCATCGTGGGCCTGGCCATCGGCGCCGCCATCTCCGACTGGATCGAGTACCGGCTGCTCGCCCGGGCGCTGGCCTGGCGGGTGGGGCGCACCCACCTGGCCGGGCGGTGGCTGGGGCCGATCGCCGTGGGCTGCGCGGCGGCCGCCGCGGTGGCCTGGTTGGCGGAGCTGGTGTTCGGCGGGCTGCCCTCCCTCCTGGCCGCGGCGCTGGTGGTGGGGCCGGCGGCCCTGGCCTACGTGGCGATCACCTACCGCCAGGACGTGCCGGAGGCCCGGGCCACCGTGGCCCGCCTCCAGGGCCTGGCGACCCGGGTGCGCCGGTAGGTCGGCAGCGGTCCGAAAGGCGCTGCCGTCGTCAGCCCGTCCCGGTGGGAATAGGGTGCAGGGCATGTTCAAGCTGTTCCGACGGTGGTGGGCGTATCTGACGGCCAAGGCGACGTCCGACTTCAACGAGCGCGCCGATCCGAAGATCCAACTCGAGCAGGCGATCGCGGACGCACAGGACCAGCAGCGCCGGCTCAAGGAGCAGGCCGCCAACGTCATCGCCCACCAGAAGCAGACCGAGCTGCGGCTCAACCGGGCGATGGGCGAGCTCGAGAAGGTCGGCGGCAACGCCCGCCAGGCCGTGCTCATGGCCGACGAGGCGGCCAAGACCGGCGACGCCACCAAGGCCACCCAGTACACGGTGACGGCCGAGAGCTTCGCCAACCGGCTGATCGCCCTCGAGCGCGAGGTGGAGGACCTGAAGGCCCTGCACCTGCAGTCGACTGACGCCGCCAACCAGGCCAAGGCCGCCGTCCAGCAGAACTCGTCCGCCCTGCAGGCCAAGCTGGCCGAGCGCCAGAAGCTCCTGTCGCAGCTCGACCAGGCCAAGATGCAGGAGCAGATGAACAAGGCGATGTCCTCGCTGTCCGAGACGGTCGGCCAGGACGTGCCCACGCTCAACGAGGTGCGGGACAAGATCGAGGCCCGCTACGCCAAGGCCAAGGGCATGGCCGAGCTGACCGAGAGCTCGGTCGAGAGCCGCATGCTGGAGGTCGAGCAGGCGTCGCTCAACAGCGAGGCCCAGGCCCGGCTGGCCCAGATCCGCACCCAGCTCGGGCTCTCGGCCCCGGCCGACCCCGCCCAGGTGGAGTCCGGCCCCACCGACGCCGCGGCCCCGGCTGACGGCGGCACCGCCGCCCCGGGGGCCTGACTGTCCGGCGCCGGCGACGGCGCGGGCCACGGGGGCACCGGCGCGGCCGAGCGCGAGGTCGGCGTCGGGCCCCACCCTCGGCCCTGGCCCGACGACGACCGGCTCGACCCCGACCTGCTGGCCCGCGGCGACCGGCGCAACGTGGCGGACCGCTACCGCTACTGGCGGGTGGACGCCATCGTCGAGGACCTGGACCGGCGCCGGTTCCCCTTCCACGTGGCGGTGGAGAACTGGCGCCACGACCTGAACATCGGCACCGTGGTCCGCAACGCCAACGCCTTCGGGGCGGCCGCCGTGCACATCGTGGGCCGGCGCCGCTGGAACCGCCGGGGCGCCATGGTCACCGAGCGGTACCAGCACGTCCGCCACCACGGCGCCATCGAGGACCTGGTGGCGTGGGCCGCGACGGCGGGGCTGCCGCTGGTCGGGGTGGACAACCTGCCGGGCTCGGTGCCGCTGGAGACCGCCGAGCTGCCCCGGGCCTGCGTGCTCGTGTTCGGCCAGGAGGGGCCGGGGCTGTCGGCCGCCGCCCGCGACGCCTGCGCGGCGGTGTGCTCGATCGCCATGTTCGGCTCCACCCGGTCCATCAACGCCGGGGTGGCGTCCGGCATCGCCATGCACGCCTGGGTCCGCCGGCACGCGGCGCCGGGGCCGCCCGGACCGGGCACTAGTGTCCGGCCATGATCCTGGAGAAGTTCCTGGTCACGGACCGCGTGGCGGTGGTCACCGGCGGCGGGCGGGGCATCGGCGCCGCCGCCGCGGTGGCACTGGCCGAGGCCGGAGCCGACGTGGTGGTGTCGTCCCGCACCGGATCGCAGCTGGCGGAGGTGGTGGCCCAGGTCGAGAAGGCGGGCCGGCGGGCGGTGGCGGTCGAGGCCGACCTGGCCGACCTGGACGCGGTCGCCGGCCTGGCCGATACGGCCCGCGAGGCGTTCGGCCGGCTCGACATCGTGGTCAACAACGTGGGTGGCGCCATGCCCCGCGCCTTCGACCAGACCTCGCCCCGCCACCTGGAGGAGGCGTTCCACTTCAACGTGTCCACCGCCCACGCCCTCACCCGGGCCGCGCTGCCGTCGCTGCTGGAGAGCGGGCACGGGTCGGTGGTCAACATCTCGTCGGTCATGGGCCGGGTCAGCGGCCGGGGCTACGCGGCCTACGGCACCGCCAAGGCGGCGCTGTCGCACTACACCCGCCTGGCCGCCCGCGACCTCGCCCCCCGGGTGCGGGTCAACGCCATCGGGGTCGGCTCGGTCGCCACCTCGGCGCTGGACATCGTGCTCGACGACGAGTCCCTCCGCACCACCATGGAGGACCAGACCCCGCTCCGGCGGATCGGCGACACGTCCGACATCGCGGCCAGCGTGCTGTTCCTCGCCTCGGACGCGGGCTCGTACCTCACGGGCAAGGTGCTGGAGGCCGACGGCGGGCTCGACCAGCCCAACCTCGACCTGGGCCTCCCGGACCTGTAGGCCCTACTCCGTCTCGGTCGCGCCCGTCGTCAGGTGGTCGGCGAACCACCCGAGGGCGCGGTGCCAGGCGTCGGTGGCCGACGCCTCGTGGTACGAGGCGCTGCCGTCCCGGTTGAAGGCGTGGCCGGCGTCCGGGTAGACGATGACCTCGGTCGGAACCTCGGCCTTGGCGGCCGCCTCGGCCAGCCGGTCGACCTGGTCGGCGGGGATGCTCGGGTCCTGGCCGCCGAACAGCCCCAGCCACGGCACGGTCAGCCCGGGCGCCATCTCGATCATGGGCGGGAAGCCGAACCGGCCCTCCAGGATGCCGCCGCCGTAGTAGGTGACCGCCGCGCCGATCTGCCGGTTGGCCGCCACGGCCATGGCGATGGTGCCGCCAGCGCAGAAGCCCACGATGCCCGCCACCTCCCGGGGGAAGCCCGCGCCCTCGATGTAGGCCAGCGCGGCGTCGACGTCGGCGAGGATCGTGTCGGCGGTCATCGCCCCGACGTGGGGACGCACCTGGCTGAAGTCGTCGTCGGGCAGCTGGGGGTCGCCGGTCCGCCAGAACAGGTGGGGTGCCACCGCCAGCCAGCCGGCGTCGGCCAGCCGCTGGCAGACATCCTCGATGTGGGGCGTGACGCCGAACACCTCCTGGATGACGACCACGCCGCCCACGGCGCCGGCATCGGG
>DASSUD010000052.1:0-2520 GCA_035707385.1 Acidimicrobiales bacterium | reverse complement strand
CCGCCACCGCCTGGCGGCTCCTTCCCGCGGGGACCACCGCCGCCGCGCCGGCGCCCGCACCCAGTCCCGAGCCCGCGCCCGAGGCGGCGCGCCGGGATGCGCCGGTGCCCGGGATCGCCGGCGGGAATCAGCCGGCGGGCGTGCCCGTTGGTCCCTGACATGGCGACCGAACAGCGAGGACGCGTCCGGGTCGAACCGGGCGCCAAGAGGGTGCGGGCCTACCTCGGCGGGGAGGTGGTGGTCGACACGACCCGCCCCCTCTACGTGTGGGAGAGCCCCTACTACCCCACCTACTACCTGCCCGTGGCCGACGTCCGGGCCGAGTTGGTCGACACCGGCGACACCGCCCGCTCCCCCAGCCGGGGCGACGCCACGGTGCTCGCCGTGCGGACCGGCTCGGCCGAGGCGCCCAAGGCCGCCCTGCGTTACGCCGACAGCCCGATCGAGGCGCTGCGCGACCACGTCAAGCTCGAATGGGACGCCATGGACGCCTGGTTCGAGGAGGACGAGGAGGTCTTCACCCACGTCCGCAGCCCCTACGCCCGCATCGACGTCCTGCCCTCGTCGCGTGAGGTGGTCGTGACCAGGGGCGACGTCGAGCTGGCCCGGACCACCCGGGCCCACGCCCTGTTCGAGACCGGCCTGCCGACCCGCTGGTACATCCCCAAGGTCGACGTCCGCATGGACCTGCTCACCGAGTCGGGCACCGTCACCCGGTGCCCCTACAAGGGCACGACCGTGCACTTCTCGGCCCGGCTGCCGGGCGGCGAGACCGTCGACGACGTGGCCTGGTCCTACCCGACCCCACTGCCCGAGAGCACCCGCATCGCCGGGTTGGTCGCGTTCTACGACGACCGGGTGACCGTCACGGTCGACGGCACGCCGGTCTGACCGGGGACGCGCCACCGCCGCACCAAGGCCCGGCACGCCGTTGGACCGGGCCTTGGAGGTGGTGGGCGATCTGCGGGCCCCGACTCAGCCGGCCGGGACCAGGTCGGCGAACAGCACGAACCCGGACCCCACCCGGCCGATCTCGACCGGCGCCAGGCCCAGCCCGGCGAAGCCGGGCAGCGGGAAGCTGGGCAGCACGTCCTGGACGGCCCCGAACACCTGCGGGGCCAGCTGGGCGAAGACCTGGTCGACCAGCGCCTCCGGCAGCCTGTTGGGGTTCTGGGTGATGGTGGCGTCCAGGTCGCCCGCCGCCGGCGGGTCGAAGGTGAAGCCCAGGCCGCCGCCGACCAGCGCCATGCCGACTCCGGTGCGGAAGTCGAGCACCAGCTCCAGGAACACCCGGTTGTCGTCGGTGGTGGTGATGGTGGCCCGGTAGCCGTGGAAGAGCATCTCGCCCAGGGCGCCGCCCGGGCCCTCGGCGGTCGTGACGATCGGCGCCACCTCGGGCCGCAGGGCGATGGCCAGCGGCCGGTCCTCGGTGATGAGCCCGCCGGCGCCGACCAGGTCGTACAGCGCCTTCAGCGACAGCGGCACCCCGCCGATGCTGGTCACGTCGACGTTGAGCAGGCCCCGCTCGGTCTCTCCCGCCAGCAGCTGGTTGAAGCCGGTGGCCGACGCCCCCACGGCCACGTCGAAGGGCAGGCCCCCCGGCGTGGTCTGCGGCAGCGGCCCGAGGGCGTCGCCCGGGAACCCGACCGAACCGGTGAGGTCGGGCGCCCCGTCGGCCACCCCCGCGGCGGTGAAGGCGGCCGTGGCCCGCAGACCGATGCCCGCCGGGTCCTCGTCGGCCGACTGCAGCGTCGAGTCGAGCGTCAGGCCGAGCGCCGTGCCGATGCCGCCGGCGATGTTGAGCTGGCCCAGCGCCCCCTCGACGGCCTCGGCCACCGGGGCGTCGGCCGGGCCGGAGCCGTCGGCGTCGCCCAGCAGCGACGTCAGCGAGGTGCGCATCATGGCTTCGACATCGGGCAGGAACAGGCCCACGATCTGCTCGATCCCAGGAATGGAGCACACCCCGCCCACGAAGTCGCTGTCCACCCCGCCGAGGGTCACGACCGGTGCCGTCCCCACCAGGTTGACGTCGAGGAAATGGGGGTCGGTGGCGTCCGGCTGGAGCGTGTACCGGCCGTCGATCGTGATGGTGTCGGCGTCCACGACCATGTCGCAGTCGACCGGCGCCCCGAACACCTGGGCCGTCACGTCGACCGGCACGTGCAGACCGGACAGCGTGACCACGGCCCGCACGTCGCCCTGGTTCGAGTCGAGGGCGACCGAGAAGTCGTCGATGGTGGCCGGCCCGCCGGTGGCGGCCCGGGCGTGCACGACGCACAGGATCACCCTGGTGACGCACTCGTCCAGGAACACCGTCCCGGGTGGCGCCACCGCCGCGGGGTCGAAGCTCGTTAGGCCCTTGACCACCGGGCCGAGCTTGGCGAAGGACCGCTCGTTGACCCGCAGGCCCACCGCGTCGGGCAGCGTCGCCCCCTCGGGGAGGACCTCGGCGTGGTCGCCGTCGCCGTACACGACCGTGCGGCGCTCGCGCAGCACCGCGCCGGACGAGTAGGTGGCCAC
>DASSUD010000051.1:0-9172 GCA_035707385.1 Acidimicrobiales bacterium | reverse complement strand
ATCCTCATCCTTCCCCAGCGCAACCCGCTCGTCCTCGCCAAGCAGGTGGCCACGCTCGACGTCCTCTCCGGCGGCCGCACCATGCTCGGCGTGGGCGCCGGGTACCTGGAAGCCGAGTTCCGGGCGCTCGGGGCGGACTTCACGGCCCGCGGGCCGATCACCGACGAGCACCTCGACGCCATGGCCGCGCTCTGGTACGAGGAGCAACCCGCCTACCACGGCCGCTTCGTCGACTTCGCCGGCGTCGACGCCCACCCGCGGCCCCTCCAGCAACCGATCCCGCTGGTCATCGGCGGCCACAGCCCTGCGGCCTACCGGCGTGCCGTCACCCGCGGCCACGGCTGGTACGGCTACTGGCTCACGCCCGACGACGTGGCGCAGAGCCTCGCGGGCCTCGGCGCCGCCGCCGAGCGGGTCGACCGGCCCGCGGAGCTCGGCGGCCTCGAGATCAGCGTCACACCCCGGGGCCGCCTGACGCCCGAGCTCGCCGCTCGCTTCGCCGATCTCGGCGTCGACCGTCTGGTGCCGTTGGCCTCGCCCACGGCGGACAGCCCGGAGCGCACGATCGAGTCGGCGGTCGCCGCCCTCGACGCCCTGTGACGCGCCACCGACGGACGCGGGCCGGCCCGGTGCCCCGTGGACCCTGGGCCGGACGGCTCCGGGGACCAGGGCGGTTGGCCTCTGGCGGCGGCGCCTGCTCAGGAGCATGTTCAGATCGTGAGCAGGACAACCGGAACTCTCGTCCCTCCGGGCACGGTCGCGGGCAGCAACCACCGGCGGCGCTGGCGGGGCATCGTCCTGGCCGCGACGGCGGTCGGGGTCCTGGTGACGGCCGGGACCGTGGCGTGGCTGAGCGGCGGCGACAGCGAGGATGCGACGACGTCGGCAACCGCCCCGTCCACCGCCCCGCCCGCGGTGAGCGACGAGCGGACCACGACCGAGGCCCCGACGACGACCGCCCCGGACGCCACTGCGGCCGACGGGCTGGAGCCGTTCCTTGCCGCAGCAGCAACCCTCGACACCCAGCTGCGCACTGCGGCAACCACGATCAACGGCGGTGGGCCGCCATGGACCGAAGTGAGCCAGGAGATGGCCGATGCCGTCCAGGCCGCCAGCCTCGAACCGGTCGCGAACGCCGTCCCGGCGGGACTGCCCCACGATCTGCTGCAGTCGGTGATCCTGGTCTACAGCGACCTGTCGTCGCGTCGACACGCGATGGAGAGCTTCGCGACGGCCCCCGACCTCCCGCACGATCCGATCGATCCGCTGGCGGAGCTGGGCAACGGCCGCGCCGCGGCAGCCCGCTTCGATGACGACGTGGCCGCCCTGCGCTCGCTCGCCGCGTCCACGCCACCGGTCACGATCGCCGCGCCCGACTCGCGGGCGGCGGCCGAAGCCCTCCTGTACGTGAAGTTCGTCGAGCTGGCGAACGGCGGCTGCGACAGCCGCGGCGGGGAGGTCTTCCCGCAACTGCCGGCACTCGACTGGATCCCTAGCACCCCCGATTCCCCCGACATCGGCATTGACGAGTGGGACGGTCACGTCGGCGGCATCCAGTTCACCGCCGACCTCACCGCTGCCGGGACCTGGGACATCGTGATCTGGGCCTGCTGACCGGCGCACCCTGGCCTCGACCGGTTCGCCCTCGATCGATCGGACCACCCGCCGGCGTCCCGAGCGAGATCGGGCCGCTCAGGCGCTCGTGTCCGTCAGCCGGACGCGGGTCGGCCGGATGCGGATCTCGGTGTCGTAGGTCCGGTCGATCTCGTCGACGGTCATGCCCAGCGGCCCGGTGATGCTGGCCTCGTACCTGTCGAGGTAGCCGGGCAGCGCGCTGGTCGTGAGCCACACGACGCGTTCCTCCGAGATGCGGCGCTGGGCGTCGTTCGGCATGTCCATCGGGGTGTCGGCCTCCTGGTGTGTCGGGCGTGTCGTATCGTCGCGGCCGCCGCGGGCGCGCCGCGTGCGGCAGGGGGGAGCGAGCATGAACGTCGGCGTCCAGATGGTGTTCCAGTCCTACGGTTACCCGCCGGAAGTCACCGACGCGCAGGTCGTCGCGGAGGAGGTCCACCTCGCCGAGCTGGCCGACGAGCTCGGCTTCGACGCCCTGTGGCCGGTGGAACACCACTTCGAGGACTACTCGTTCTGCCCCGACAACACGGTGCTCCTCGCCCACCTGGCGGCGCGGACCCGGCGCATCCTGCTCGGGACGGGGGCGGTGATCCTGCCCTGGAACGATCCCCTGCGGGTCGCGGAGAAGATCGCGCTGCTCGACCACCTCGCCGGGGGGCGGGTGCTGTTCGGCGTGGGACGGGGCCTGGCCCGCCGGGAGTACGCGGGGTTCGGCATCCCCATGGACGAGTCGCGCGACCGCTTCGACGAGGCGGCGCGGATGGTGGTGGACGCGCTCGAGACGGGGTGGATCGAGGGCGACGGTCCCTACTACCGCCAGGCCCGCACGGCGATCCGCCCGGCGCCGGCCCGCAGCTTCCGGGACCGGCTCTATTGCGTCGCCATGTCGCCGGACTCGGTCCTGGCGGCCGCCGACCTCGGCGCCCGGATGGTCACGTTCAGCCAGCGGCCCTGGGAGGACCAGGCCAAGGACATGGCGACCTACCGCGAGCGATTCACCGCGGCGCACGGGCGCTCGCCCGCGCCGCCGGTCACCTGCGACTTCGTCTACTGCGACACCGACCCCGCCCGCGCCGAGGACAAGGTGCAGGAGCACCTCGCCGGCTACCTCACGAGCGTCGTGCAGCACTACGAGCTGGTGTCGGACCACTTCAAGGACGCCCAGGGATACGAGGCCTACGGCAACGCCGTCGATCTCCTCAAGGCGATCGGCCTCGAGAAGATGTGCGAGATGTACCTCGGCGTCCAGGCCTGGGGCACGCCGGACCAGGTGCTGGAGCGGCTGCACGCCCGCCGGGAGATCATCGGCGACTTCGACCTCACCGCCTGCTTCCGCTACGCCGGGCTGCCGCTGGAGGACGCCGAGCGCAGCATGCGCACCTTCGCCCGCGACGTGCTCCCGGCGCTGCACGCCACGACCTGAACGCGCCGAGCCCCGACGGAGGACACGTGCCCCAGCCCACCCTCGAAGAGCGGTACGACCAGAGGATCGCCGACGGCCTCCTCGCGGTCCCGGTGACCGGACTGCCGGACTACCTCGGCATCGAGCACGTCCGCTTCGAGCCCGGGCGGCTGTGGTGCCGGGCGACGATCCGGGACGAGCTGCTCACCCCGTTCGGGAACGCGCACGGGGGTGCGCTCGCGGCCATCGTCGACCACGTCACGGGCATCGTCGTCTACCCGCTCATGAAGAAGGGCCAGTGGGCGGCGACGACCGAGGTCAAGCTCAACTACATCGCGCCGGTCCAGGCCGGGGTCGTCGAGACCGAGTCGACGGTGCTCGCCATGACGAACCGCAGCGCGGTCGTCCGGGGGGAGATCTACTTCCGGGGCCGCCTCGCCTGCGCCGCCCAGGGGACCCTGACGATCGTCGACCCGCGGTGACCTCCGGGGGCCCGGCGATGGTCGACGCCCTGGTGCTCGAGGCCCCCCGCACACTGCGGCGGAGCGAGCTGCCCCTGCCCGCGGTGGGGGACGACGACGGCCTCCTCGCCGTGGAGGCGTGCGGGCTGTGCGGCACGGACCACGAGCTCTACACCGGGGTGATCACCCCCGGCTTCCCGTTCGTCCCCGGCCACGAGGCCGTCGGGGTGATCGAGGCGGTAGGCGAAAGGGCGGCCGGGCGCTGGGGGGTCACGGCGGGCGACCGGGTCGCGGTCGAGGTCTTCCAGTCGTGCCGCACGTGTGCGCCGTGCCGGCGGGGCGACTACCGGCGCTGCCGGCGCCACGGCCTGGCCGACATGTACGGCATGGTCAGCGTCGGGAAGCAGCCGGGCCTGTGGGGCGGCTACGCGACCTACCAGTACCTGGCGCCCGACTCCCTGCTGCTGCCGGTCCCCGACTCGCTCCCGCCCGAGGTGGCGGTGGCGTTCAACCCCCTCGGCGCCGGGGTCCGGTGGGGGGTCACCCTTCCCGGCACCAGACCCGGCGATGTCGTGGCCGTGCTCGGCTGTGGCATCCGGGGCCTGTCGGCCGCGGCGGCGGCCAAGGAGGCCGGCGCCGGATTCGTGATGGTCACCGGGGCGGGCGAGCGCGACCACCCGCGGCTCGCGCAGGCGGGTCGCTTCGGCGCCGACCTCGCGGTCGACGTGCTGGCCGAGGACCCCGTGGCCCGGCTCCGGGCGGAGGCGAACGCCCCCGGCGCCGACGTCGTCGTGGACGTCACGGCCAAGGCCCCCTCGGCGTTTGCCCAGGGCGTGGCCCTGGCGCGGGCGGGCGGCACGATGGTCGTGGCCGGGACGCGGGGCGGCGGCGGCACGCCCGGGTTCGACCCCGATCACCTCGTCCACAAGGAGCTGCGGCTCCTGGGGGCCCTCGGCGTCGACACCGCTGACTACCGCGCCGCCCTGGACCTCCTCGCCCGCGGCACGTACCCGTTCGCCGAGCTGCCCCGGCGGACCGTCGGGCTGGACGGCGCGGCCGAGCTGCTCGAGACCATGGCCGGCGAGCGTGGCGTGCCGCCGGTCCACGCCGTGCTGGCACCCCGGGCGTAGACCCGGCTCAGCTCCAGGCGCCCTCGGTGAGCGTGATCGGACGACGCTCGAACTCGGGCGTCTGCCCGCCCGCGCCCAGGAAGCGCTCCATGCGCGCCGCCGCCTCCGGGTCGGCGAGGCAGCGGGTGAACCGCCACCACTCCGCCCGCAGCCCGGGCACCGGGTCCGGCTCGG
Organism: Acidimicrobiales bacterium; assembly: GCA_035707385.1. GTDB lineage: Bacteria > Actinomycetota > Acidimicrobiia > Acidimicrobiales > VFJN01 > ZC4RG19. The sequence goes on along the minus strand of DASSUD010000051.1, from coordinate 4,373 downwards.
CCGCGGTCACCGACGCCTTGGCCTCCGCGACCACGACGGCCGGCAGGGCCGCGATGCGCGCCACCAGGGCGTCGACGAACGGCCCCACCTCTTCGGGCGGCAGCGCCCGGTTCACGAGCCCCCACCGGTCGGCCGTGTCGGCGTCGACGTCGGCGCCGCCGAGCACGATCTCCAGGGCCCGGGCCCGGCCCACCAGCCGGGGCAGCCGCTGCGTCCCGCTTCCGCCCGGGATGATGCCGACCAGGGCCTCCGGCTGGCCGAACACCGCCCGCCCCTGCGCCGCGACCCGCATGTCGAACGACGAGACCAGCTCGCAGCCGCCGCCCCGGACGATGCCCTCGACGACCGCGACCGTGGCCACCGGCATCGTCCGGAACCGGTCGACCATCGCATGGAAGAAGCCCAGGTCGGGCCCCGGCTCGGCCAGCGGTTCCCGCGGCAGGTCCAGGATGGCGCCGACATCGGCATGGGCCACGAAGAACTCGGGGTTGGCCGACCGGACGACCAGCACCCCGACGTCCGGGTCGGTCGCCACTTCCCGGCCCAAACGGTCCAGCTCGAGCATGAGCGGGACGTCGAGCAGGTTGATCGGCGGGTTGTCGATCGCCACGCGGCACACCCGGCCACCGACGTCGACCTGCAGCAGGCGGAAGTCCTCGTAGGCCATACCGGGACGCTAGTGGGGTGGCCCGTAACGTTCGCCCGGGCGACGAGACGGTCGGCTGACCGGCGGGACCCTCAGGCGGGGCTCTCCCCGGGGAACACACCGGACCGCAGGGGGAGGCGCGCGGTGCCGCCACGACCGGCGAGCGTGAGCACCTCGTCGAACCCCTCGGCGAGATGGGTCAGCAGCACGTCGGCGTCGGGGACCGCGGCCTCGTCGGTGGTGACGCCGACGAAGCACGTCCCGTCGTAGGACAGGAGCGTGGCGTTCAGCGCCGCGCCGATCGTGGGGCCGAACGCCACGTGGCTGGTGACGCGCGCGCCGCCCAGATAGAGGGGGACGTCGATGCCCGGCACGTTGCTCGCCAGGAAGTCGACGTGCTTGAGCATCCCGCCGACGACGGCGGACGGCAGGAGGTTGAGGGCGCCGGCGATCGCGTTGGTGTGCGGCAACGACCGCTCGTCACGTGCCGCCCGGCAGCGCCGCCCGATCGCCCGGATCCTCGCCGCCGGGTCCTCGGGGACGAGGGGCACGGCCAAGCGCTGCAGGGTGATCCGGTTGCTGGCCGCGGGGTCGCCGTCCTTGCGAATGCTGATGGGAAGCGTCACGCGAAGCTCGTCCGACGTGACCGCGTGGGCTTCGTGGTAGCGGCGCAGGCCCCCCGTGAGGGCGGCGAGGAACCCGTCGTTGACCGAGCCGCCGGCGACGGCCGCGCTGCGCTTGAGGTCGGTGAGCCCGACGGTGACGATGTCGAGCCGGCGGCGCAGGCTGCGGCGGGTCATGAGCGGCGACCGGGTGTCGGAGATGGGCGCGACGGTCCGGCCGATCGACCGGGCGATCTCGACGGCGTCGGCTGCGGTGCGGAGCGGGTGGCGCGCCATGCGCATCGCCGTCGCCGGGACGCCACCCGCCCCGTCGGCCACGGTGCGGACGAGGCGCGCCCAGTCGTGGCCGAGGCTCTCGCCCACGAGGCCGAGCCCGTGGACATCGTCGTCCCGGGGCGCCGGGGGCATCGGCGCCGCGACGGTGCGCCGCGACGCGGCGACGTCGGTGTCGAACAGGAGCAGGGCGAGCTGCATCCCGCCGACCCCGTCGGTGAGCGAGTGGTGCAGCTTCATCACGAGCGCGGCGCGACCGCCTTCCAGGTGGTCGACGAGCGTGAACTGCCAGAGCGGGTGGGCGGGGTCGAAGGCGGTGGTGGCCGCCACCCGGGCCAGGTCGAGGACCGTCGCAGCCGTGCGGGGCGCGGGCGCAGCGACGCGCCGGAGGTGCCAGCTCAGGTCGAAGTCCTCGTCGACGGTCCACCGTGGTGTCGACAGCCGCGCCGGCGGCTCGACCGGACGCATCCGGAACAGGGCGATGGTGCGCGAGGCGCGCTCGATCCGATCGGTGAGCACCTGCCACTTCGGGCTGCGGTCGAGCCACGCGATGGTGACGATCGTCGAGCGCAGCGCCGGGTCCCCCTCCATGTACCAGGAGAAGGCGTCGCTCTCGCGCATGAACGTGTCGGCCTGCATGTCACCTCCGGGCGGTCGCAAGAGCGGCACGGGCCCCGGCTCGCCGGGTCCGGCCGAGCCGGGAGAGGGCCTCGCGCCCGGCCAGCCGACCCTGGCGCATGAACTCGCCCCACTCGCGGTTGTCGAGGAACTGGAGGTAGAAGCCGGCGCCACGGACCTTGCGGTACGGCACCGGCTCGGTCATGGCGACGTCGGCGGCGGCCTCGAGCCGCCGCAGGTTCTGGCGGGCGAGCTCGATCTGCTGGCACGTCCGGACCTGACTCGCGGCATGGAGGATGCTCCACCGCCGCCGCTCCCAGCCGGTGGCGTCCTCACCGGCGAAGCCGGGCGGGTAGAACCCGTTCACGGCGACGACCGCGTCGCACGGTGGCTCGATCTCGAGCAGGGGCTGCACGGGGAGGATGTCGACGATCCCACCGTCGCACCAGTGCTCGCCGTCGAGCTGCACCGGCTGGATGAACAGCGGGAGCGCGATGGCCATGTGCACCGCCCGGGCGACGGGGAGGTCGGGGTGCGTCGCCGGGCCGAGGTACTCGAGGCGGTTGTGCTCGACGCTCCAGATCGGCGCGTACGCCGGGATCGGCATGTCGCCCAGGCGCCGGTCGCCGAGGAGGCGGCGATACGTCGCCTCGATGCGCGCGCCGTCGAGGACGCCGGCGAAGCCGCGGCCCGCGCGGGGCAGGAGGGTCGCCAGCCTCGACCAGGCCACGTCGACGTAGTCCTCGGGGCGCAGCGCGAGCGAGAAGGCCGCCACCTCGGCCGCGGGCAGGCCGGCCGCGACCGGGAAGCCGAACAGCGCCGAGCCCGAGCAGACGGAGATGACGGCGGGCCGTATGCCGCTCTCCTCGAAGGCACGGGCCACGCCGACGACCGACGCCAGCGCGCCGCTGCCTCCGGTGGCGACGAGGCCGACCCGGCGGCCCCCGAGGTCCCGTGACGGCTGCGCCTCGGGGGGCGGGAAGGGGTCGACGCTCGGCCGCGATCGACCGGGCTCGAGCGGGGCGCGGGCGAGGGCACGTCCGGCGGCGGCGACGAGGCGGCCGTCGTCGCAGACACCCTCTGCCAGCTCACGCGTGCGCGTGATCACGTTGAAGTACTGGCGGAGCCGGAACACGTCGATCGCAGCACCCAACATGACGTGATCGTCCCTCCCGGCGCGGGGCGGTCCACAGTGCCGTTGGTCATCCCGCGCGCGGCGATGGTCAACGACCTTCCGCGGGGGGACTTTCAGCCCTGGCGGGACCGCATCCGGAAGCGCGAACTGGAGAGATGCGCCGGGCGATCGTCGGCCTCGGACTGACCTTGCTGGTCGCCGCCGCGCTCTGGCGTCCCGTCGCCGTGCCGCAGCTGGTGAAGTTCCCGTCCCACGTCGATCTGACGACCCGGTACGAGGGCACGTTCACGCTCCACATCGACACCGCGACCAACCAGCCGCTCGCCGACCCGACGACCCTGCCGCTCGAGATCGACCGCCGGGTGCGCACGCTCCCGGGTGGCGGAGCGCACACCGCGGTCCTGGAGGAAGCCGTGACCTACCGGGTCGCGGGCACGACACAGCGTGAGCGCCACCACTACGTGATCGACCGCCGGTCCATGCAGCACCGCGACGACCCGCGCGGCTGGGCGTTCTCGCCGGCGAACCGGGTCGTCGAGGCGGGCACCTACCGCGTGACGCTCCCGCTGGGGACGGAGGCGGACGGACGGTATCGGATCTGGGAGAACGAGCCGGGCCAGTCGTTCTGGATGGTGCCCGATCCGGCCCGGACCACCGTCAACCGGCACGGGCTGGCGCTCGCCGGCCTGCAGGAGGTGTGGCCTGGCGTCCCGGTGGCGTCGTACTACCGGGACGAGCTGCGCAAGCAGGGCTTCGCCCTCGATCTGACGTTCCCGGAACTCGCGGCGAGGCTGGCCGCGGACGGCGTCGACGTCGAGCGGGCGTTGGCCGCGCTGCCGCCCTCCGACGCGCCCGTGGCCGCCGCCGCACGGGACGTGCGGCTGCCCCTGCGGTTCTTCCGTGACAACGACGGGCACGCGCTGGTGGAGCGGCGCACGGGGTCGATCGTCGAGCTGGTGTACTCCGCCGAGGCGATCACCGCGACGCCGGACCTGGCGCCGCTCCGCGGGCTGCGCGACGCGCTCGGCAGGGCCTCCTCACCCGAGGTCGCCCCGCTCCGCGACGCGCTCGACGCGAT
>DASSUD010000050.1:0-7092 GCA_035707385.1 Acidimicrobiales bacterium | reverse complement strand
GCGGGGAGCCTGGCGGTTGACGTCCATCTCGCCTATGGGGATCGGCCCCCGCTCGGTGATCTCGGCCATGGCCGCCGCCACCAGGTCCGGGTTCTCCTCCACGCTTCGCCGGACCCCGCCCCACGCGTGCAGCCCGGCCATCCGCCATCGCAGCAGGGGCCAGCGCCCGACGGGGTGCAGCGACGCCTCGTGCCCCCAGTACTCGAAAACCTCGCGGCTCGACCACAGCCAGCGGGTCAGCGCCTCGCGGTCGTAGGGCCCCAGCCGCGCGAAGAACACCAGCTCGTGGCTGCGGGTGATCACGTTCACCGAGTCGATCTGCACGGTGGCCAGCCGGTCCAGCACCCGGCGGAAATGCCGGCGGTCGACGCGGCCCGTGGGGCGGGGGTCGGCGAACCCCTGGGCCGCCAGCGCCACCCGGCGGGCGTCGCGCAGGCTCAGGTCGAGCGGAGCGTCCATGCCCCGGGGAAGCTACCGGGACTAGCTTGAGACGTTCAGCAGTGTTCCGAGGAAGGAGGCCCGATCGTGGGCTATCGCGTGGTGGTCGACTTCGACTTGTGTGAGAGCAACGCCAAGTGCATGGAGGCGGCGCCCGAGGTGTTCGAGGTGCGCGACGACGACTACCTCTACCTGCTCGACGAGACCCCGCCCGAGGAGCTGCGGTCGAAGGTCGAGGAGGCCGTGCGGCGCTGCCCGAAGGCGGCCATCTCCATTGTCGACGAGTGACGGCGCCGGCCCCGCGGATCGTGGTCGTCGGCGCGTCCCTGGCCGGGCTGCGGGCCGCCGAGGAGCTGCGCGCGCAGGGCTTCGCCGGGACCGTCACGGTGGTGGGCGACGAGTCCCACGCCCCCTACGACCGGCCGCCCCTGTCCAAGCAGGTGCTGGCGGGGACGATGCCCCCGGAGCGGGCCGCACTGGACGTGGCCCGGCCCGGCGGGGTCGAGGGGCTCGACGTGGACTGGCGGCTGGGACGGCGGGCCACGGCCCTCGACCCGCAGGCCCGGCAGGTCACCCTGGCCGGGGGCCGGGAGCGCATCTCCTACGACGGGCTGGTCATCGCCACCGGCGCCTCGCCCCGCGAGCTGCCGGGCACCGGCGGGCTGGCGGGTGTCCACACCCTGCGCACGCTGGACGACTGTGCGGCGATCCGGGCCGGGCTGACCGGCGGGGCCCGGCGGGTCGTCGTCGTGGGCGCCGGGTTCATCGGCTCGGAGGTGGCGGCCACGTGCCGGACCGCCGGCCACCAGGTCACCGTGCTGGAGGCGCTGCCGGTCCCGCTGGGCCGGGCGCTCGGCCCGGAGATGGGCTCGGTGCTGGGGGACCTGCACCGCGACCACGGCACCGAGGTCCGCCTCGGCGCCGGCGTGGCCGGGTTCGAGGGCTCGGGCGGCCGGGTCGAGCAGGTCCGGCTGGCGTCCGGCGAGGCCGTGGCCGCCGACCTGGTAGTGGTGGGCATCGGCGTCGCGCCCAACACCGGCTGGCTCGACGGCTCGGGCCTCGCCCTCGACGACGGCGTGGTGTGCGACGCCACCACCTGGGTCGCGCCCGGCATCGTGGCGGCCGGCGACGTGGCCCGCTGGCCCAGCCACCGCTTCGGCGAGCTGATGCGGGTCGAGCACTGGGACAACGCCATCGCCATGGGCGGGCACGCGGCCCGGCGGCTGCTGGCCGACCTGGCCGGTACCGACCCCGGCGACCCAGGGCTGGCGCCCTACGACCCGGTGCCATGGTTCTGGTCCGACCAGTACGACCGCAAGATCCAGCTCGCCGGCCGGTCGTCGGGCGCCGACGAGGTGCGGGTGGTCGACGGCGACCCGGCCGAGCGGCGGTTCGTGGCCCTGTACCGGCGGGGCGACCGGGTGACCGGGGTGCTGGCCATGAACCGGCCCCGGCTGCTGATGACCTACCGCGGGCTGGTCGAGCGGGGCGCGACGTGGGACGAGGCGCTGGCCGCGGCGGCGGCCGGGGCGGCGTGACCGGGGCGGTGGTCCGGCCGAGGTCGGCTCACTCCGGCGTTCGCTCGTGCCGGAGGACGACACGAGCGAACGCCAGGAGGCCGGCGGCCGGTTGCGGGTGGGGTGGGGCGCAGGTGGGGACCGGGGCCGCGTGACCGCGGCTGCGTCCGGCTGGCTGGCCCTGGCCGTCGTGGCCGCGCTCGCCGACTGGTTCGCCGTCTACCACCGCCGCCGCGAGCTGGAGCTGGTGGCCAAGCCGCTCACCATGGTTGCGCTCGTCCTGGCCACCCTGGCGGCCGACCCGGGCGAGCCCGGCGCCCGGGCCTGGTTCGTGACGGCACAGGTGCTGTCCCTGGTGGGCGACGTGGCGCTCATGCTGCGCACCCGGCCCCTGTTCCTGGCCGGGCTGGGGTCGTTCCTGGTGGCCCACGTCGCCTACGTGGTCGGCCTGGCGGGCTTCGGCCTCGATCCCCTCGGCCTCGGGGTGGGCCTGGCCCTGGTGGTGGTGGGGTTGGCGGCCGTGGGCGGTCCGCTGCTGGCCGGCGTGCGCCGGACCGAGATGGAGCTGGTCCCGCCGGTGACCGCCTACCTCGTGGTGATCTCCGCCATGGTGGTGACGGCGGTGGGCACCGGCGAGCCGCTGGCCATCGCGGGGGCGGCGCTGTTCTACGCCTCCGACGCCCTGCTGGGCTGGAACCGCTTCGTGCGGCCCCGGCCCCGGGGCGACGTGCCGGTGATGGTCACCTACCACCTGGCCCAGATCCTGCTGTTCCTGGCGCTCGTCGCCGGGTAGCTGGCGGGCATGGCTGTAACCACCTTCCAAGACCTCCCGCTCGCCGACCGGGACCGTCCGTGGGACGGTGACGCCGCCGACAAGCGGGTCCGCGCCTGGGCCGACGCCACCGACGAACCGGACGCGAAGTACCGGGACGCGCACGTCTGGTACGACGCCGACAACAAGGACCAGTTTGGCGCCTACAAGCTCCTGATCGCCGACGTCGTCGACGGCAGGCTCGAGGCGGTGCCCCGGGGCGTGATGGCGGCCGGCAACGTCATGCAGGGCGCCCGCGGCGGCGTCGACCTGCCGGCCAAGGACATCGGCAGGGTCAAGTCCCACCTGGCCAAGTACTACGCCAAGATGGGCGAGACGGCCCCCTGGGAGCGTTAGCGGCCGGCGACCCGTTCCGCCATAGCCACCGTGACCCACATGCGCTCGATGTGCTGGCGGACCTGGAGCTCGCCTTGGGGGATCGGGTGCTCGGCCAGGAAGCCGACCACCCGGTCCGCCACCGCCCGGTCCCGCAGCGAGCGGATGCCGCCCACCAGCCGGGACAGGCTGTTGGCCGGGAACCGCTTCTCGATCTCGGCCCAGTTCTCGGCCACGAAGTCCCAGGCCGCCGGCCCGTTGTCGCGGTTGGCGACGGCCTCCCGCAGCAGGTAGGGGGCGTCCTGGCTGCGGACGTCGCCCGACAGGCTCAGCTCCAGGGTGCGGGCCAGCGCCGCCGGGTCCCGGAAGCGGGACAGCGACAGCAGCACGCGCTCGCGGTCCTGGGGGTTCTCGGCGTGGCGGAACCGATCGACCAGGCGCTCGTGCAGCGCCACGTCGCCCAGCGTGGCGCACACCGCCAGCGCCGGGGACGCCAGGCTGGGATCGACGCTCGGCGGGTGGGCCAGGAACCGCTCCAGCAGCTCGGCGGCCCGGCGGCGGGCGGCGTCGTCGTCGGCCAGCAGCGCGGCGGCGGACAGCAGCTGGCCCCGCAGCGTGCGGGTGCGGTCGTCCTCGCCGGGCCGGGCCTCGGCGCCCAGCTCGGCCCGGGCCGGGCCGATGAGGGCCGCCACCCGGCTGTGCAGGGCCTGGGCGGCGTCGCCGTCGAGCAGCCGGTCGATCTGGGTCAGGCCGCCGACGATGCGCTCCCACACCGACAGGTCGCGCTCGTCACCGAAGCGCTCGGCCAGGGACACGAACTCGTCGGTCGCCGTCGTGCCGGCCAGCACCGACGCCCAGGCGTCGTCGACGACCGTGTAGCGCTCCAGCGGGCTGAGGGCGTCGAGGCCGTCGAGCAGGGCGTCCCGCAGGTCGCCGGCGTACCGGACCCGGTAGAAGCCGTGGGCGCCCGCGTTGGCGTTGACCGCACCGCCGTCGCCCCCGGCGTCCACCGCCACGGTGGGCCCCTCCAGCAGGACACGCCGGGTCGCCGGCTCGCCGCCGCCCGCCGGCCGGTGCTCCAGCACCACCGGGACGGCCCAGCGCTCGCCCACGTCGCCGGTGCCGGCGCCGTCGGCGGGACCGAAGCGGAAGCGCTGCTGGGCCAGGGTGACACCCCCGCCTGCACCCGCGCTCACGGTCACCTCGGGAAACCCGCCCTGGAAGATCCAGCTCTCGGCGATGCGCCGGACCGGCTCGCCGGTCTCGGCCTCCAGCGCGTCCCACAGGTCGGACGTCTCGGTGTTGCCGTACTGGTGGCGGGCCATGTAGCGGCGGATGCCCGCCCGGAACCGCTCGGCGCCCAGGTACTGCTCCAGCATGCGGACCACCGACGCGCCCTTCTCGTAGGTGAGCACGTCGAACATGCCGTCGGCGTCGGCCGGCGAGACCACCGGGTACTCGATCGGCCGGGTCGAGGCCAGGGCGTCGGTGTCGAACGCGGCCGACCGCGACAGGCCGAAGTCGACCCAGCGCCGCCACTCGGGCCGGAAGGCGTCGGTGCAGGTCATCTCCATGAAGGTGGCGAAGGCCTCGTTGAGCCAGATGCCGTTCCACCACTTCATCGTCACCAGGTCGCCGAACCACATGTGGGCCAGCTCGTGCGCGATCACGTCCACCACCGCCTGCAGCTCCTCCTGGGTGGCGGTGGCCGGGTCGACGAGGACGTAGCGCTCCCGGAAGGTGACGCAGCCCAGGTTCTCCATGGCCCCGAACGCGAAGTCGGGGATGGCGACCAGGTCGAGCTTGTCGCCCGGGTACACCATGCCGAACCAGTCGGTGAAGTAGCGCAGCGCGAAGCTGCCGACCTCGAGAGCGAAGGCGGCCAGGTGCTCCTTGCCCGGCGGGTGCACCACCCGCAGCGGCTTGCCGTCCACGTCGACCGGGTCGGTGGCCACCAGCGGGCCCACCACGAACGCGACCAGGTAGGTCGACATCGGCATCGTGTCGGCGAAGCGCACCGCCACCTGGCCGTCGCCCGCCGGCTCGCGACCGACCTCCCCGGCGTTGGAGATGGCCAGCAGGTCGTCCGGCACCACCAGCGTGACACCGAAGACGGCCTTGGCGTCGGGCTCGTCCCAGCACGGGAAGGCCCGGCGGGCGTCGGTGGCCTCCATCTGGGTGGTGGCCAGCACCCGCTCGGCACCGTGGCTGTCGGTGAAGGTCGAGCGGTAGAAGCCGACCAGCTTGTCGTTGAGGACGCCGCGGAACCGCAGGGTGAGCGTGGCGTCGCCCGCCGGGAGCTCGGACGGGAAGTGGAGCGTGGCCCGCTCGGCCTCGGCGTCGAAGCTGACGGTGGCGGGGAGCGGGTCGCCGTCGCCCAGGTGGGCGGTGGCCTCGTCGATCTCGATCTCCGCGGCGTTGAGCACGACGTCGGCGGTGGGGGTGACCACCTCGACGGCGATCGCCTCCTCGCCGGCGAACGTGGCCGCCTCCAGGTCGGGCGTCAGCGTGAGGTCGTAGCGGCGGGGCAGGACGGTACGCGGGAGCCGGTGGGGGTTCTCGGACACGTCGGACCACGGTAGCGACCCCGTCCCGGACCCCGCGCCCGGGCCGGGCGACGGAACGGTGCCTCGTGGGGTTGCTAGCCTCGCCCGAATGACCGCTGAGGCCAGCCTCGACGTCGTCGGGATCGGCAACGCCCTCGTCGACGTGATCTCGCACGAGTCCGACGACTTCCTCGTCACGCACGGGTTGGTCAAGAGCTCGATGACGCTGATCGACACCGAACGGGCGGAGGAGCTGTACGCCGCCATGAGCTCGGGCATCGAGGCGTCCGGGGGCTCGGCCGGCAACACCGTGGCCGGTGTGGCCAGCTTCGGCGGCCGGGCCGCCTACATGGGCCGCGTGTTCGACGACCAGCTCGGCGCCATCTACGCCCACGACATGAAGGCCCAGGGCGTCCTGTTCGCCAACCCTCCCGCCACCGAGGGCCCGCCCACCGGCCGCAGCCTCATCGTGGTCACGCCCGACGCCCACCGCACCATGAACACCTTCCTGGGGGCGTCGGCCTTCTTCTGCCCGTCCGACGTCGACCGCGACCTGATCGCCTCGGCCCATGTCACGTTCCTCGAGGGCTACCTGTTCGACCGGCCCGAGTCGCAGGAGGCGTACTGGACGGCGTCCGGCTACGCCACCGACGCCGGCCGCAAGGTGGCGCTCACCCTGTCCGACCTGTTCTGCGTGGAGCGCCACCGCGACGGCTTCCTGCCGCTGGTGCGCGAACGGGTCGACATCCTCTTCGCCAACGAGGCCGAGGCCTGCGCCCTGTGGGGCTGCGACGAGGTCGGGGCCGCGGTCGAGCGGGCGCGGGCCGAGGTGTCGGTGGCCTGCATCACACTGTCGGAGAAGGGCTCGGTGGTGGTGGCGGGGCCCGAGACCTACGAGGTGCCCGCCCACCCGGTCGAGGTGGTCGACACCACCGGCGCCGGCGACCTGTACGCCTCCGGGTTCCTGTTCGGCTTCACGTCGGGCCGGCCGCTGCCGGAGTGCGGCGAGCTGGGCTCGCTGGCGGCCGCCGAGGTGATCAGCCACATCGGCGCCCGCCCCGAGGTCTCGCTGGCCTCACTGCTGGACTGACCCCCTACTTCCGACTGGATCGGGTCCGCTGCTGGCTGACCCCTACTTGGGGGCCACCTTCAGGATCACCCGCTCCGACTGGATCGGGTTGGGGTAGTCGGTCCCGTTGTACCTCTGGGACAGCTGGTCGATGTGCGAGCGGGCCTCGGGGCCCCGCACCATGTCGACGACCCGGCCCCGCAGCTCCGCGTACGCGTAGGGGTTGGACGCCTCCCAGATCGTGACCGTGACGCGGGGGTCGCGCTCGATGTTCTTGTACTTCTGCCGGTGGACCTCGGTGTTGAGCAGCAGGTGGTCGTCGTCGGCGTCCACCCACATCGGGGTGGTCTGGGGTGTGCCGTCGCGCAGCAGCGT
>DASSUD010000049.1:0-8483 GCA_035707385.1 Acidimicrobiales bacterium | reverse complement strand
GTCGTGCCGAGGTCGAGCGGGTCGACGTCGACCAGCGTGCCCTTGAACGCGGTGCCGATGGCCGTGCGGGAGGTCGACACGATCCAGGCGTCCCCCATGGGCTGCTCCCCCTATCCGTTGGTCGGGAAGCCCAGGTCGATGGCGCTGGTCTCCGGGTCCGGCCAGCGGGCGGTGACGACCTTGGGCCGGGTGTAGAAGCGGACGCCCTCCGGGCCGTACATGGCGCTGTCGCCGAAGATCGACGCCTTCCACCCGCCGAAGGAGTGCCACGCCACGGGCACGGGGATCGGCACGTTGATGCCGACCATGCCGACGTCGACCTGGCGCTGGAACCGGCGGGCCACGCCGCCGTCGCGGGTGAACAGGGCCACGCCGTTCCCGTACGGGTTGGCGTTCACCAGTGCCACCGCCTCGTCGTAGGTGTCCACCCGCACGACGCCCAGCACCGGGCCGAAGATCTCGTCGTCGTAGACCCGCATGCCGGGGGCGACGCCGTCGAGCAGGGTGCAGCCGGCGAAGAAGCCGTCGCCGGCGGGCGCCGGGCCGTCGACGACGACCCGCGCCCCCTCGGCCGCGGCCTGCTCCACGTAGGACCGCACCCGGTCGCGGTGCTCCGGCGTGATGAGCGGGCCCATCATCGACGACTCGTCGTCGCCGGGCCCGATCACGATGCCCGGGATGCGTTCGCCGATCGCGGCCACCACGCGGTCGGCGACCGGGCCGACGGCCACGACGACGGAGACGGCCATGCACCGCTCGCCGGAGGAGCCGTAGGCGGCGGAGACCGCGGCGTCGGCCGCGGCGTCCACGTCGGCGTCGGGCAGCACCACCATGTGGTTCTTGGCCCCGCCCAGCGCCTGCACCCGCTTCCCGTGGCGCGTGCCGGACTCGTAGACGTGGCGGGCCACCGGCGTGCTGCCGACGAAGGACACGGCGTCCACCTCGGGCGAGGTGAGGAGGGCGTCGACCGCCTCGGCGTCGCCCTGGAGCACGGTGAGCACGCCGTCGGGGACCCCGGCCCGCCCGACGAGCTCCGCCAGGAGCAGCGAGGGCGAGGGGTCCTTCTCCGACGGCTTGAGGACGAAGGCGTTCCCGCAGGCGAGGGCGTTGGCGAGCATCCACAGCGGGACCATCACCGGGAAGTTGAACGGCGTGATCCCGGCGACGACACCCACCGGCTGGAGGATGCTGTGGACGTCGACCCCGGTGGCGACCTCGGCGCTCATCGAGCCCTTCAGCAGCTGCGGGATGCCGCAGGCGAACTCCACGCACTCGATCCCGCGGGCGACCTCGCCGAGGGCGTCGGCGCGCACCTTGCCGTGCTCGCGGGTGACGAGGGCGGCGAGCTCGTCACGGTGGCGGTGGAGCAGCTCGCGCAGCTCGAACATGGCCGCCACCCGCAGGGTGAGCGAGGACTCGCCCCACACGGCGGCCGCCTCCTTGGCGGTCTTCAGGGCGTCGCCGACCAGGGAGGCCGGCGCCAGGGCCACGTCGGCGACCTGGACACCCCGGGCAGGGTCGTACACCGGTGCGGTGCGACCCGGCGGCCCGTCGACGGCGCGGCCGCCGATCCAGTGGTGGATGGTCTCCATGGGCGGCCTCCTCGGGTTCGGATCAGGTGGGCTGGGCCGCGCCACGACGGCGGGCGACGACCTCGTGGACGGCGGCGAGGATCCCCTGGTAGCCGGTGCAGCGGCAGAGGTTCCCCGACAGGGCGGCCCGGATGGCGTCCTCGTCGGGCTCGGGGTCGTCGCGCAGGAACGCGGTCACGGTGACGACGAAGCCCGGCGTGCAGAACCCGCACTGGAGTCCGTGGCACGCCCGGAAAGCCTCCTGGACGTCGCTGAGCCCCCGGTCCTCGGACAGGCCCTCGATCGTGGTCACCTCGCGACCGTCGGCCTGGACGGCGAAGACGAGGCAGGAGCGGACGGCCCTGCCGTCGAGCAGCACGGTGCACGCCCCGCAGACCCCGTGCTCGCAGCCCAGGTGCGTGCCGGTCAGCCGGCACCGGTCCCGCAGGAAGTCCGCCAGCGTGAGGCGAGGCTCGACCGCGGCCCGCCGCCGCTCGCCGTTGACGCGCAGCTCGACCTCGACATCAGGCACGGCGGGCCTCCTCGACGGCGGTGGCCCAGGCCCGGGCCACCACCGCGGTGCAGACACGTCGGCGGTAGCCCGCCGTGCCGTGCAGGTCGGACGGCGGGTCGGCGGGCTCGGCGGCCGCGAGCCGCCCGATCTCGGCCGGGTCGACGGCCTCGACCGCCTCGCCGACGGCCGCCGCCTCGGCGGACGAAGCCCGCACCGGCACCGACGACATGCCGATGAGCCCGATGGCGCAGCGTCGCACCACGTCGCGGTCGTCGTCGAGCTGCACTGCGACGGTGGCGCCGGCGATGGCATAGTCGCCGTGCCGGCGGGCGAACTCCTCGACGGCGAAGCCGCACCGGCCGGTCCAGATCGGGAACGACACGGCCACCAGCAGCTCGTCGGGTTCGAGCGCCGTCGACCACAGGCCGGTGAAGAAGTCGCGGGCGGCCACCACCCGCGGCCCCCGCGACGACAGGACCTCGAGGTCGGCGTCGAGCGTGACGGCCACGGCCGGGTACTCGGCGGCCGGGTCGGCGTGGGCGATCGACCCGCCGATGGTCCCCCGATTGCGGATCTGGAGGTGGCCGATGAGGGGCGTCACCCGCGCCACAAGCGGGGCGGCGGCCCGGACGTCGGCACTGTGCTCGACCTCGGCATCGGTCGTCGCCGCGCCGATCCGCACCGAGCCGTCCCGGTGCTCGATACCCCGCAGCGCGTCGATCCGGCCGACGTCGACCAGCCGCTCGAACACGGCGAGGCGCAGGGCGAGCAGGGGGATCAGGCTCTGGCCGCCGGCCAGGACCTTCGCCTCGTCGCCGTGGGTGGCCAGGAGGCCGACGGCCTCGCCGGGCGTCGCCGGTGCGTCGTAGTGGAACGGCGCCGCCTTCACACCCGCAACCTCAGCACGACCTGACCGCCACGACCAGCCTCCTCCTCAAATGAGTGATCGTTCACCCTACACTGGCGGCATGTGCGCCGAGCCAGCGGTCTACTACGACCCCTACGACGTCGACATCAACGCCGACCCCTACCCCACGTTCCGGCGGCTCCGCGAGGAGGCACCGCTCTACTACAACGAGCAGCACGACTTCTACGCGCTCAGCCGCTACGACGACGTCGAGCGGGGCCTCCTCGACTGGGCGACGTTCCGCTCGGGCCGGGGCGGCATCCTCGAGCTGATCAAGGCCGGCGTCGAGCTGCCGCCCGGCACGCTGATCTTCGAGGACCCGCCGACCCATGACATCCACCGGCGGCTGCTCTCCCGCGTGTTCACGCCGCGGCGGATGAACGCGCTGGAGGCCAAGGTGCGGGGGTTCTGCGCCCGCAGCCTCGACCCCGTCGCGGGCGCCGGCCGGTTCGACTTCATCGCCGATCTCGGCGCCCAGATGCCGATGCGGACCATCAGCATGCTGCTCGGGATCCCCGAGGCGGACCAGGAGGCGATCCGCGATCGCGTCGACGCCAGCCTCCGCACCGAGCCCGGCGAGGCCATGAAGGTCGAGGAGGGCGGCAGGCTCGAGATCGGCAGCGAGATGTTCGGCGAGTACATCGACTGGCGGGCCGAGCACCCGGCGGACGACCTCATGACCGAGCTGCTGAACGCCGAGTTCGAGGACGAGACCGGCGCGACCCGCCGGCTCACGCGGGACGAGGTCGTCACCTACACGATGGTCATCGCCGGCGCGGGCAACGAGACGACGACCCGGCTCATCGGCTGGGCCGGCAAGGTCCTGGCCGACCACCCCGACCAGCGCCGCGAGCTCGTCGAGGACCCGTCGCTGGTCAAGGGCGCGATCGAGGAGCTGCTGCGCTTCGAGCCCCCGGCCCCGCACGTCGGCCGCTACGTCGCCAAGGACGTCGAGCACCACGACCGGATGGTCCCCGAGGGCAGCGTGATGCTGTTCCTCGTGGGCGCGGCCAACCGGGACGACCGCCGGTTCCCCGACGGCGACCGATTCGACATCCACCGCGACGCGAGCGGGCACCTCGCCTTCGGCTTCGGCCTCCACTTCTGCCTCGGCGCCGCTCTGGCCCGGCTCGAAGGTCGGGTGGCGTTGGAGGAGGTGCTGAAGCGGTTCCCCGAGTGGGACGTCGACTGGTCGGGGGCCCGCCTCTCGCCGACGTCGACCGTCCGCGGCTGGGAGGCCCTGCCGGTCGTCGTCCCGTAGGGCCGCGCTCCTCGGTTCCGGGGACGCTAGGGGACCAGGGCCCGGCGGAGTCGCTCGACGCCGCGGAGATGGTGCGTGGCGTCGTGGACGGCGTGCCGGCAGATCCAGCGGGCATCCACCTCGTCGCCTCCGACGCTCGCCCGGGAAGCCCACGAGCCGGCCGGCAGTTCCCGGAGGCGGCTGTGCAACGCGCGTGCCTCGCGACCGAGCCCGTCCAGGGCGCGGTGAACGTCGATGGTGCGAGGGGTCGGCTCGAACCGGGGCTGAGGCGCCTCACCGAGGTCCACCCCGGGATCGGCGACAGCACTGTCGAGGACGAACCGCATCCCGAACAGCACCTCCCGGACGTGGTCGACATACTCGCCGATCGACCACGTGCCCGGGATGGGCCGACGGAGCATCTCGCCGGGGCCGAGATCGGCGATCGCCGCCGCCCAGCGGGCCGGGAGCTGCCCGATCGCGTCGAGCGCGCCCCCGTCGGTCCAACCCTCACCGTCGAAGCCGCACTCCTCGCAGCGGTCCCATGCCATCCGGACCATGGTCGCACCCCGCGGCGTGGCGAGCTCTGGTGGTGCGAGCTTCCGGACATCGGACGGCGACCCGTGCTCGTCCTGTCGCGCGACATGGCCATCCCGCACCTGGGTCGGACACTGATCGCTCCGTGCACCACCACCCTGCGGGGACTGCCGAGCGAGGTCGCGCTGACTCGACGCGCCGCGCCCCGGCCCGAGCCCTCCGGCCAGCGTGCCGGGTAGCGTGCCGTCATGACCGTGCTCACGCCGGCCGCCCGCGACGTCCTCACCGCCGGGCGGCTCGCCCACCTCGTGACGATCAACCCCGACGGCAGCCCGCAGGTCAGCATCGTCTGGGTCGGCCTCGACGGCGACGAGATCGTGAGCGGCCACCTCGGTGCCCGCCAGAAGCTCCGCAATGTCGAGCGTGACCCCCGCGTGGTGCTCTCCCTCGAGACCGGGCACCGCAGCGCCATGGGCCTCGACGAGTACCTCGTCGTGCGCGGCGCCGGGCGCGTCACCGAGGGCGGTGCGCCCGAGCTGTTGCAGCGGCTCGCTCACGTCTACCTGGGCCCCGACACGAGGTTCCCGCCGATGGACGACCCGCCCGCGGGCTACGTGCTGCGCATCACACCCGAAGGCATCGGCGGCGTCGGGCCCTGGTCGAGCTGACGCCCGCCGGGGTCGAGCAGTCCCACCAGCGCCGACGGGCCGAGGGGCAGGTCGGTGACCCGCACGCCGAACGGTGAGAGGGCATCGGCCACGGCGTTGACGACCGCCGGCGGGGCGCCGATGGCGCCCCCCTCGCCCACCCCCTTGTAGCCGCCCGGGCCGGGGCTGGGCGTCTCCACGTGGCCGTACTCGATGGTGGGCACGTCGGCCGCCGTCGGGACGAGGTAGTCCATGAGCGTCGTGGCCAGCGGGTTGCCGTCCCCGTCGTACACCAGGTGCTCGTAGAGGGCGCCGCCGATGCCCTGCACGGCCCCGCCGGCGATCTGGCCCTCGACCACGTTCGGGTTGATCATCGGGCCGCAGTCCTCGCTGACGATGTAGCGCAGGATGCGGACCGCGCCCGTGGCGACGTCGACCTCGCAGGTGCACACGTGCGTGGCGTTGACCCAGATGCTCCGGACCTCGGCGGTGTAGCGGGCGCTGGCCTCCAGCCCGGCGGGCACACCGGGGGGCAGGTTGTAGGGGTCGAAGTAGGCCAGCGCGGCGACGTCCGCCATCGACATGCCCGCCGACGGCGTCCCGCGCACGCTCGCCCGGCCCTCGGCCAGGACGATGTCGTCCGGGCTGGCCTCCAGCTTGGCCGCGACGATCGCCGCGATGCGCTCCCGCAGGACCGCCGCCGTCTCGCGCACGGCTCCGGCGGTCATCGACCCGCTGCGGCTGCCGGCGGTGCCGGCGCCGAATCCCGTCACCGCGGTGTCGCCCTGGACGATGGCGATGTCGTCGATCGGGACGCCGAGGGCGTCGGCGGTGAGCTGGACGACGGTGGTCTCGATGCTGTTGCCGGTCGACCCGCCGGCCACGTGGACGCTCACCGTGCCGGAGGGCTCGACCCGGATGGTGGCCGCCTCGGTGGCGTAGTAGCCGTAGCCCGGCGTCGACGGCTCGACGTAGGTCGAGAGGCCCACGCCGAGGTACCGGCCCTGCGCACGGGCCTCGGCCTGCTCGGCCCGGAAGGCGTCGTAGTCGAGCATCGCCACGGCCTGCTCGAGCGTCTCCAGCGGCGAGATGCTGTCGTAGGTCATGCCGTGGGGGTTGGCGTAGGGCAGCTCGTCGCGGCGGACCAGGTTGCGGCGGCGCAGCTCGACCGGGTCGATGCCCATGTCGCGGGCGGCGATGTCGAGCAGCACCTCGCGGGCCAGCGTCTCGAACTGCCACGGTCCCCGGTACGCCGACCGCCCGGCGGTGTTGGTGTACATCGTCCCGGCGGTGAACGACGCCACCGGGACGCGGTACGGGCCGGGGAAGAGCATGCCCACGACCGCGGCCGTGCTGACCGGCCACGGCGTCGGGTAGGCGCCGCTGTCGGAGACGAAGTCGATGTCGGCGGCCAGGATCGTGCCATCGGCGTCGAAGGCGAGGCGGGCGTCGGCCTGCTCGTGGCGGGACTTGCCGCCGGCGAGCAGGTTCTCGCGGCGGTCCTCGATCCACTTCAGCCGGGCGCCGAGGAGGGGGGCGGCGAGCATGACGCACATGTCCTCGCGCTGGACCATGACCTTCTGCCCGAACCCGCCGCCGGTGTCGCGGGTGACGACACGGACGCGGTGCTCGGGGATGCCGAGCAGCCGGGCACAGAAGAGCCGCCACTCGTGCGGGGCCTGGCTGGCGGCGTAGATCGTCAGCTCGCCGGTGACGCCGCCGGCGTCGACGACGATGCCGCGGCACTCGATCGGCACCGCGGCGTAGCCCTGCTGGCGGATCGTCTCGCGGGCGACGTGGGCCGCCGACGCGAACGCCTCTTCCAGCGCCTCGGTGCGCCGCCCGGGCACCTGGCCGATGACGTTCGACCCGTGGGAGGCGTGCACGACTGCCTCGGCCGAGCCGGCCGTGACGTAGTCGACCACCGGCGGCAACGGCTCGTAGTCCACCACCACGAGGTCGACGGCGTCCTCGGCGACGTAGCGGCTCTCGGCCACCACCAGCGCCACCGGATCGCCGACGAAGCGCACCTCGTCCTCGGCCAGCGGCGGTCGGGGGGTCTCCGGGCTCTGGGGGCCGATGGAGGTGTGCCACTGCTCGTGGACGCCGGGGTTCAGGTCCGCGGCGGTGAGCACGCCGCGGACGCCCGGCAGCGCGGCGGCGGCCGACGTGTCGATCCCCCGCACCGCGGCCCGGGCGAAGGGGCTGCGGACGAAGCAGGCGTGGAGCATGCCCGGGAGGACCACGTCGTCGACGTAGACGCCCCGGCCGGTGAGGAGCCGGGCGTCCTCGACGCGGGGCACGCGGGCGCCCGCGTAGCGGGCCGCGCCCGTGGCCGGCGGCGTGGCGGTCATGCCAGCCTCGCCGACCAGCCGCCGTCGACGGGCACGATCGCGCCCGAGACGAACGAGGCGTCGTCGGAGGCCAGGAACGCGGCGACCTCGGCCACCTCGTGCGGCTCGCCGGCCCGGCCCAGGGCGGCCTTGGCGAACATCTCGGGAAAGTGCTCGGCGCCGGCCGCCCCCATGATCTCGGTGAGGATGAAGCCGGGGCAGATGGCGTTGACCCGGATGCCCCGGTCGCCGTACTCGACCGCGGCTGACCTGGTGGCCGAGATCACGCCGGCCTTGCTGGCGGCGTAGACCGACGTGCCGAAGGTCGAGGCCCCGAGCCCGCCGACCGACGACCAGTTGACGATGGCGCCGCCGTGGCCGCCCGCCAGCATGGTCCGGATCCCGTGCTTCATGCCCAGGAGGACACCGCGGAGGTTGACGTCGAACGTGCGGTCGTAGGCGTCCATGTCGAGCTCGTGCAGCGGCTGGGGCCCGCCGATGCCGGCGACGTTGAGCACGACGTCAACCCGGCCGAACTCCGCGACGGCGGTGCGGAACGCCTCGGCGACGTCGGCCTCCCTCGTGACGTCGCAGTGCACGGGCAGCACGCCCTCGCCCACCTCGGCCGCGGTGTCCTTCTCCGCCCCGCTGATGTCGGCGGCGACGACCCGGGCGCCCTCGCGGACGAAGACCTTCGTCGACGCCTTGGCCATGCCGGACCCGGCACCGGTGAT
>DASSUD010000048.1:0-33684 GCA_035707385.1 Acidimicrobiales bacterium | reverse complement strand
GGGCGCGGCTGCGTTCCACCTGGGCCGCCTGGCGGCCGTGGCGGGCGAGCGGGCGGAGGCCGAGCGCCACCTGCTCACGGCGCTCCGCCTCCACACCGCGTGGCGGGCCCGCCCGTGGGTGGCGTGGACCCAGTCGGCGCTCGCCACCGTCCTCGACCGTCGCGGCCGGCCCACGGACCGGGAGTGGATTGCCGGCCTGCGCGCGGAGTCCGACTGGATCGCCACGTCGCTCGGGCTGCGCTCCCTCTGAGGGGCCGCCGGCCCCCGTGGTCAGACCGGCCCGGGGCCGCCGAAGATGTCGTCGATGGTCGGGCGGATGGCGACCGGCTGGCCCTCGTCGGCCTCGCCCGCCAGCTCGGGGCCGAGCAGGCCGGCGTAGCCCTGCTCCTCCAGCTCCAGGGCCAGCTCGGGGCCGCCGGAGCGGACGATGGTGCCGCGGGCCAGCACGTGCACCGCGTCGGCCCGCAGCTCGTGCAGCAACCGGCTGTAGTGGGTGATGGCCAGCACGCCCTGACCCGGCTCGCCGCCGGCGCCGGGCTCGGTGGCGGCCTCGATGCGCCGCGACGTGGCCCGCAGGGCGTCGATGTCGAGGCCCGAGTCGAGCTCGTCCAGCACCGCCACCGCCGGCCGCAGGACGCCCAGCTGGAGCGTCTCGTTCTTCTTCTTCTCGCCGCCCGACAGGTCGACGTTGAGGGGCCGGTCGATGAGCCGGGGGTCGAGCGCCAGGCGCTCGGCCTCGCCCCGGATGGCGGCCGGCACCCCGGCCGCGTCTCGCCCGGCGGCCACCAGCGCGGTGGTCAACAGGTCGGACAGCGACACGCCCGGCACCTCGGTCGGGTACTGCAGCGCCAGGAACAGACCGAGGTGCGCCCGCTCGTAGGGCGCCAGCGACAGCAGGTCGACGCCGTCGAGCGTCACCGAACCGCCCAACACCTCGTAGCCGGACCGGCCCATGAGCACGTGCGCCAGGGTCGACTTGCCGGACCCGTTGGGCCCCATCACCGCGTGCACCTCGCCCGACCGCACGACCAGGTCGATGCCGCGGAGGATCTCCTTGCCGGCGACCCCGGCCCGCAGGCCGGCGATCTCGAGCACGTGGGCGCCGTTGGACTCAATCATCGGGCAGGACCACCACGATCTGGCCGTCGTCGACGCTCACGTCGTACACGGGCACCGGCTGGGTGGCCGGCAGGGACAGAGGCTCGCCGGTCGCGAGGTCGAACTGGCTGCCGTGCTTCCAGCACTCGATCGTGCGCTCGCCCGGGTCGACCTCGCCCTCCGACAGCGGGACGTTCTGGTGGGAGCAGACGTCGTACAGGGCGTAGACGTCGTCGCCGAGGCGCACGACGGCCATCTGGAGGCCGGCGACCTCGAACCGCCGGGCGGTGCCGGAGGGCACGTCGCCCAGGGGGCACAGCGCGAGCTTGGGCATCAGGCGGCCCTCCGCGCGAACTTGGCGCCGATCGTGGCCCGCAGCAGCGGGACGGCGGCCCGCACGGGCAGGCGGGCGAGCACCTCGTCGAAGAAGCCGCCCACGATCAGCCGCTCGGCCTCGTCGGTGGGCACGCCCCGGCTCTCCAGGTAGAAGCGCTGGTCCTCGTCGACCGGGCCGACCGCCGAGGCGTGGCTGCAGCGCACGTCGTTGTTCTCGATCACCAGGTTGGGGACCGACTCGGCCCAGGCCCGATCGGACAGCTTGACGTTGCGGTTGGTCTGGAAGGCGTTGGTGCCCCGGGCCGCCTTCCCGACGTGGATCATGCCGGTGTAGACCGATCGGGACCGCCCGCCCACGGCCCCCTTGAACAGCAGGTTGGAGGTGCAGTCGGGGGCCACGTGGTCCTGGAAGGTGCGGAAGTCGAGCGTCTGGTCGCCCTCACCGAAGTACACGGCGTCCAGCTCGCCGGTGGCGCCCCGGCCCAGCATGCGGCAGTCGGTGCGCAGCCGCGTGTAGTCGCCCCCGAAGCCGAAGGTCGTCGACCGCAGCGTCGCCTCGGCCGCCACCTGGGACACCTGCAGCCCGAGCTGCCAGGTGGCCAGCCCCAGCTGCTGGACGGTGACGTGGCCGACCCGGGCGGCCCGGCCGGCCACGATCTCGGTGACCGGCACGACCAGCCCGGCGTCGTCGCCGGAGGCCTGGACCTCCAGCACCGTGATCTCGCTGTCGTCGCCGGCCCGCACCAGCAGGCGGGGGAAGGCGGCGGCCCCCGCGCCCGAGGTGACGTGGACGACCACGACGGGGCCGGGCACGACCACACCGGCCGGGACGTCGACGGCGACCGGCTGGGCCATGAAGGCATCGTTGAGCCGCACGAACGCGTCGGGGGCCTCGTCGATCGTCGACCCCAGCACGCCGGCATGGGCGTCGGTCACCGGCCCGACGTGCACGCCCTTGGCGCCGGCCTCGCCCAGGTCGACGCCCGCCACCCGGCCGTTGCGCACCACCACGGTGGCGGCCCGGTCGGCGACGGCGTCGACCAGCGCCTGCGTGGTCGCGGGCAGCGGGCCGCCGGGCGCCGGGCCCGCGGGGGCGTAGGCGTCGAGGTCCAGATCGTCGATGCGGCTGTAGCGCCACACCTCTTCGTCGGTGGACGGGAGCTCGGCGGCCGCGAACGCCGCCAGGGCCGCGGCGCGGCGCTCGGCCAGCCAAGCGGGGCCGTCGAGCGCGGCGGAGGCGTCGGGGGTGAAGTTGCTGCTCAGCGTCGGTCCTTTCGCAGCTCGCCCGCCCGGGACGGGGCCGCGTTCAGCGACGGACCAGCCTACCGGTGTCGGGGCGGCTCCGGCGACGGCGGCTCCGGCGGCGAGGTGGCCCCAGGGGCCGAGCCTCCTCTCGCCGGGGTGGAGGGTCGGGCCGCTCAATCCTTGCGGCGACGCCAGCGGCGCCAGCGCGGGGTGGCACCCCGCTCGCGCTCGGCCCGGACCTCGGCCATGATCTCCGGGCCGGCCATGTTGACGATCTCCTCGGCCTCGTCGAGCAGGCGGGCCACCGAGCCGTCGTCCCGGTCGAGCGCGTTCAGCGGCTCGTCGGGGGTGCGCGGGGTCACCAGCGAGCCGTGGGCCCAGTTGACGTCGGCCATGCGGCGCTCGTAGCGCGGGCAGTCGGCCGGGCACCGCCAGGGCGCCTCGGGGGCCAGGTCGAGGTCGCACTTCCGCACCGTCTCGCCGTTACGGTACGTACGTGACTCGAAGTGCTTGCAGTCCTGGCGCATCGGCACCGGACCATTGTGCCAGCCACCAGCGAGATCGCGGTGGCGGAAGTGCCGGTCAGCCGACCGAGCCCTCCATCTGCAGCTCGATGAGGCGACTCCACTCCACCGCGTACTCCATCGGCAGGGTGCGGGTGACCGGCTCGATGAAGCCGTTGACCACCATGCTCATGGCCTGCTCCTCGGAGAGGCCCCGGCTCATCAGGTAGAAGAGCTGCTCGTCCGCCACCTTGGACACGGTGGCCTCGTGACCGATCACTGCGTCGCGGGCCCCGACCTCCATGTAGGGGAAGGTGTCGCTGACCGAGTCCTCGTCGAGGATCAGCGCATCGCACTGGACGTGGCTCTTGCAGCCGTACGCGTCGTCCTCGACCCGGACCAGGCCGCGGTAGGACGTGCGCCCTCCGTCCTTGGAGATGGACTTGGACACGATCTTGGACGTGGTCTCGGGGGCGGCATGGACCATCTTGGCCCCGGCGTCCTGGTGCTGGCCCGGCCCGGCGTAGGCCACCGACAGCACCTCGCCCGACGCCTTGGGCCCCACCATGTAGACCGCGGGGTACTTCATCGTGAGCCGGGAGCCGATGTTGCCGTCGATCCACTCCATGTGGCCCTCGGCCTCGACCCGGGCCCGCTTGGTGACCAGGTTGAACACGTTGGACGACCAGTTCTGGATGGTCGTGTAGGTCACCCGGGCGCTCGGCCTGACCACGATCTCGACGACGGCCGAGTGGAGCGAGTCGGTGGTGTACACGGGAGCGGAGCAGCCCTCGATGTAATGGACCTTGGCGCCCTCGTCGGCGATGATCAGCGTCCGCTCGAACTGGCCCATGTTCTCGGCGTTGATGCGGAAGTAGGCCTGCAGCGGCATGTCCACCTCGACGCCCGGCGGCACGTAGATGAACGAGCCCCCCGACCACACGGCCGAGTTGAGCGCCGCGAACTTGTTGTCGTTCTTGGGGATGATCTTGCCGAAGTGCGGCTTGACCAGGTCCGGGTACTCCCGCAGGGCCGTGTCCATGTCGCAGAACACGACGCCCTGGCGCTCGAGGTCCTCGCGGTTGCGGTGGAACACCACCTCGGACTCGTACTGGGCCGTGACGCCGGCCAGGTACTTGCGCTCGGCCTCGGGGATGCCCAGCTTCTCGTAGGTGTTCTTGATCGACTCGGGCAGCTCGTCCCACTCGTCGACCTGCGCCTCGGTCGGCTTGACGTAGTAGTAGATGTCGTCGATGTAGATCTCCGACATGTCGCCGCCCCAGGTCGGCATGGGTCGGCGCTCGAAGTGCTTGAGGGACTTGAGGCGGTAGTCGAGCATCCAGTCGGGCTCGCCCTTCATCCACGACATCTCGCGGACGATCTCCTCCGACAGGCCCTTCTTGGGCTTGAAGACGTAGTTCTCCTCGTCGGCCCAGCCGAGCTTGTAGCGCCCCAGGTCGAGATCGGCGACAGCCATGGGCAATCCCTCCGGACTGCTGTGTCGTGCACGGTTCGGTCGAATTTCTCCTACGTGGATAGTAGCAATCGACCCTGCCCGGTCCACCATCACTCCGGCTCCCCCCGGATCACCGCACTCCGTAGCGGCCGCCGTGCGCTGCGTCGCCGCGATCTGACACCATGGGTGGCCATGTCGCCACGCACGCGTTCGCACCGGCAACCGGACCGCGCCGCCACCGAAGCCGCGCTCCAGAAGGCGGCCCTCACGCTGGTCGAGCGCAACGGCGTCCTCGCCGGGCTGAACCTGCGGGAGGTGGCCGACGAGGCCGGCGTCAACCGCGGGCTCGTGTACCACTACTTCGGTTCCCGCCGCGATCTGCTGCGGGCCGCGCTGCGGGCCGACGCCGCCCAGCGCTTCGGCGACGCCGCCCCCGGGTTCGGGCTGCCCGCCGCCGCCCGCTACGCCCGCTTCCTGCACACCTTCGTGAGCCACCGGCGAGCGGTGGCCACCGCCGCCCTGCTCACGCTGGACGGCGACGACAGCCTGCACGCGGTCCCCGACCTCGACGGGTCCCGGGGCCGGTTGGGCCGGGACGTGGCCGACGGGCACCTGCCCCCCGACGTCGACCTCGAGGGACTGCACGTCGCCCTGGTGGCGCTCGTGTACGGCTACCTCGTGTTCCGCGACCGGTTCAGCGACGAGCTCGACACCGACGGCGCCGTCCTCGACGCCCGGGTGGCCGCGCTGGTGGAGCGCATGGTGGCCGGCCTGGCCTGCCCGCGGGGCACCGCCGCCTTCGCCGGTCCCCCGGGCGCCACCTGACGTCGCGCGGCCATGTTGCCGTCACATTGCGACCGCATCCTTTCTCACCGCTTGCGTTTGCCGCTTTCGCACACCCGCTTTACTATCGTTGTGTCGGCCGTCACCCCGTGAGGGCGGCTGACGTACCCGGTCACCCGACCGGCGCAGACGACAGGGGGACGACACGGTGGGACCCAATGACAGCAGGGGGACGGCGCGCCGGTTGCTCGCCATCCTCCTGGTCCTGACCAGCCTGATCGCCGCGGCATGCGGCGGCGGGGACGACGACGAAGACGCCGGCGAGCCTGCCGGCGAGCAGAGCGACCAGTCCGAGCAGGGCGACCCGGTGACCGGCGGCAAGATCGTCGTCGGGCTCGAGGCCGAGACCAGCAGCTGGCAGCCCGGCTCCGGCAACTTCGCCAACCCCGGCGTGGCCGTGGCCTACGCCATCTACGACCCGCTGGTCCGGCTGACCCCCGACGGCGAGGTCCACCCGTACCTCGCCGAGACGATCGAGTCGAACGCCGACTTCACCCAGTGGACGGTCAAGCTCCGCCCGGACGTGACCTTCCACGACGGCACGCCGCTCAACTCCGAGGCGATGAAGACCATCTTCGACACGTACCTGAAGAAGCCCGGCGCCAACACCGCCGGGACCCTGACGGACGTCCAGATGGTGATCGTCGACGACCTGACCTTCACCTACCAGCTGCCGCGGCCCAACTCCGGCTTCGCCGACAACCTCGGCCTCGCCATCGGCTGGCCGTTCTCGCCCACGGCGGCCGCGGCCAACGGCGAGAACTCGGGCTCGATGCCGGTCGGCACCGGGCCGTTCGTCTTCGACTCGTGGGAGCGGGACAGCCGCCTCATCGTGAAGAAGAACCCGAACTACTGGCAGGACGGGCTCCCCTACCTCGACGAGATCGAGTTCCGGCCCATCCCCGACGAGGACACCCGGCTCTCCAGCCTCGAGTCCGGCGACATCGACGTGCTCCAGACCCTGCGCCAGAGCTACGGCGTGCGGGCCCGCGATCTCGAGGGCGTCGACAACTACGAGGCCCTGGGCAACACCACCGGCATCAACCTCTTCAACACGTCCAAGCCGCCGCTCGACGACATCCGGGTCCGCGAGGCGCTGGTGCTGGCGTCCGACCAGGCACAGGCCATCGAGATCCAGGGCGGCACCGGCGTGGTGCCGGAGTCCACCCAGATCTTCAGCGAGGACGACCCCTACTACTCCGAGGCCGTCGCCGAGGCCTGGCCGGACTACGACCCCGAGGCCGCCCAGGAGCTGATCGACGAGTACGTCAACGATGCCAGCCGCTCCGACGGCAAGGCGCCCGGCGAGCCGGTCGCCTTCCGCTACGACTGCCTGCCCGAGCAGAGCCTCGTCGACCTGGCCTCGCTGTACCAGACGTTCTGGCAGGAGATCGGCATCGAGGTCGAGCTGCGCCAGGTCGAGCAGGCCACCCACGTCCAGGAGGCCCTGTCCGGCGACTTCCAGGCCAAGTGCTTCCGGGCCGGCATCGACCGCGACCCGTACCCCACCCTGCGGGACGCGTTCACGCAGCCGAGCGCGCTCAACTTCACCCGCTTCACCGACCCCTCCATCGACTCGGCGCTGGCGGAGCTGGCGGCGTCCGGTGACGTGGAGGAGCGCCGGGAGCTGGTCGAGCAGGTCTCGATGACGGTGAACGAGAACTTCGTCATGAGCTACCACGGCTCGACGCTGGCCGTGCTGGCGGCGCAGGACTACGTGAAGAACGTCGACGGGTGGACGTTCCCCGACGGGACGGAGGGCACCGGCACCCCCGGCGCCACCACCCACTGGGCGTACGTCTGGACGACGGAGTAGCACTGTGTCAACGGATCACCCGGGAGAGGGCGAGGTCAGGGTGGAGCGATGCGACTGGTGCTGAGGCGGCTTCCCGCCATCCTGGCGACGCTGCTGATCGTCTCGTTCCTGACCTTCCTCCTGACCAGCCTCCTTCCGGGTGATCCGGCGGTGCAGATCCTCGGGCCCGAGGCGGCCAACGACGCCGAGTCGCTGGCCGCCGTGCGCGAGGACCTGCGCCTCGACGACCCCCTCCTGTCCCGGTACGGGGCATGGCTGTCCGACGTCGCCACCGGCGACCTCGGTCGCTCCTACCGCACCGGGCAGGAGGTGACCGAGGCCATCAGCGAGCGCCTGCCGGTCACGCTCGAGGTCGGCGCCCTGGCCGTGGGCATCGCCCTGGCGCTCGCCATCCCGCTCGGCACCCTGTCGGCCTTCCGGGCCGGCAGCCGCCTCGACCGGGCGGTGACCGGCACCAGCTTCGGCCTGCTGGCGCTGCCCAGCTTCATGGTGGCGATCCTGCTGATCTACGTGTTCGCCGTGACCCTCGGGTGGCTGCCCGCCACCGGCTGGACCCGGCTCACCGCCGACCCGCTCGACAACCTGCGCCACGCCATCCTGCCGGCGCTGGCCCTGGCGGCCGGCGAGATGGCCGTCTACACCCGCCTGCTGCGGGCCGACATGATCACCACCCTGCAGCAGGACTCGATCACCATGGCCCGGGCCAAGGGCATCCCGACGTCCCGCATCCTGTTCCGCCACGCCCTGCGGCCCAGCTCCTTCTCGCTCATGACCGTGGTCGGCCTCCAGGTGGCGACCATCATCGGCGGGGCGGTGATCGTGGAGACGCTGTTCGCCCTGCCGGGCATAGGCCGCCTGCTGGTCGACTCGATCGTCCAGCGGGACCTGGTCATGGTCCAGGGTGTCGCCCTGGTCATCGCCATCTCCTTCGTGGTCATCAACTTCGTCGTCGACCTCCTGTACACGCTGCTCGACCCCAGGATCCGCCATGGAAGCCCTGCGACCGCTTGACGACGCGGCCGACCGCGTCATCGGGGTCGGTGCCGACGACGAACCGGCCTACGGCGCCGTCCCCTCGTCCACCGGCCCGGGCCCGGAGGGCCGCGGGGCGCACCGGCCGGGCCGCAAGCGCAAGCGCGGCATCGCCTTCTGGCTGGCCGTGGGCTGGCTGGTCGTCGTGGCCGTCTGCGCCGTGGCCGCCGACTGGCTGCCGTTGCCCGACCCCAACCGGCCCGACGTGCTCGACCGGCTCGAGGGCTTCAGCGCCGAGCACCCCCTGGGCGCCGACCCGCTGGGCCGGGACCAGCTCTCCCGGATCGTCCACGGGGCCCGGGTGTCGCTCGTCGTCAGCGTCTCGGCCGTCAGCATCGGCCTCGTCGTCGGGGGCACCATCGGCACCGCCGTCGGCTACCTGCGGGGCCGGACCGAGCGGGTGGTCATGGCCGTCGTGGACGTCATCGCCGCCTTCCCGGCCCTCATCCTGCTGCTGGCGGTGCTGGCCTTCGTCGGCCGCAGCCTGACGATCATCTCGCTGCTGATCGGCGCCCTGTCGGTCCCCATCTACACCCGGGTGGCGCGGGCCAACACGCTGTCGATCGCCCAGCGGGAGTTCGTGCACGCCGCCCACACCCTCGGCGCCAAGCGCTCCCGGATCCTGTTCCGGGAGATCCTCCCCAACGTGGTGCCCCCGGTGGCGGCCTTCGCCCTGGTGGCCATGGGGCTGGTGATCGTAGTGGAGGGCTCGCTGGCCCTGCTCGGCCTCAGCGTGCCCCCGCCCGACCCGACCTGGGGCGGCATGATCGCCAACGGCAAGCCCCACCTCGAGGAGGCCGTGCACGTGGCGCTGGTGCCCTCCGCCGCCATGTTCCTCACGGTCCTGTCGCTCAACTTCGTCGGCGACACGCTGCGGCGCAGCCTCGACGTCCGGGACTCGAACCTGTGAGCCCCCGCAGCGGCCGCCGGGTCATCCACCCGGGCCCGACCGCCAAGGCCCCGCTGCTGGAGGTCGACGACCTCCGCACCACCTTCGAGACCCCGCGCGGCACCCTGGTGGCGGTCGACGGCGTCACGCTGCGACTGGAGGCCGGGCAGACGCTCGGCGTCGTCGGCGAGTCCGGCTCCGGCAAGACCGTGCTGGCCCGCTCGGTCCTGCAGCTCGTCTCGGCCCGCAACGCCGGCATCGGCGGCAGCGTGCGGCTCGCCGGGCGTGAGCTCGTGGGCCTGTCGGCCAAGGCCATGCGCAGCGTGTGGGGCGTCGAGGCCGCCATCGTGTTCCAGGACCCGATGACGTCGCTCAACGCCACCATGCGCATCGGCGACCAGATCACCGAGTCGCTGCGCTACCACCTCGACATGAGCCGCAACGAGGCCCGCACCATGGCCGTGGCCCTGCTGCGCTCGGTCGGCATCCCCGAGCCCGCGAGCCGGCTGCGGGCCTACCCGCACCAGCTGTCGGGCGGCATGCGCCAGCGGGTCACGATCGCCATCGCCCTGGCCTGCGGGCCCCACCTGCTGGTGGCCGACGAGCCCACCACGGCCCTCGACGTCACGATCCAGAAGCAGATCCTCGACCTGCTGGAGGCTCAGCAGCGGGAGCGGGCGATGGGCATGATCCTCATCACCCACGACCTCGGCGTGGTGGCAGGCCGGACCGACCGCATCGCGGTGATGTACGCCGGCCGGGTGGTCGAGCGGGCCCCGACGCGGGTCCTGTTCCACGACCGCCGCCATCCCTACACCGAGGGGCTGCTGCGGTCGATCCCTCGCATGACCAACCCGGGGCACTCCCGGCTCCAGGTCATCCCCGGGCGCCCACCGGACCTCGTGGCGCTGCCCGAGGCCTGCGCGTTCGCCCCCCGCTGCCGCAACGCCCAGCCCCGCTGCCTGGAGGAGCGTCCCGAACTGGTCGACATCGGGCAGGACCACGAGCACGCCTGCTTCTTCCCGGTGGGGACGCCGGAGGGCGGCGAGGCGCTGGCCCGCAACGTGGCGGCCGGGGAGTCGGCGGCGGGGTTGCCGGTGGCCGACGACGCCACCGTCGACGTGACCACGCTCGCACCGCTCGCACCCACGGAGGTGGTCTAGATGGCGGGCAGTGGACCCGCGGCCCTGCGGTCGCGCGACGACATCATCCTGTCGGTCGAGGACCTCCACGTGACGTTCCGGCTGGGGCGCGCGGGCACGGTGCAGGCCGTGTCCGGCGTCAGCTTCGACGTGGCCCGGGGCGAGACGCTCGGGCTGGTGGGCGAGTCGGGCTGCGGCAAGTCCACGACCGCCAAGGCCATCATGTTCGCCCCCCGCCCCACCTCGGGCCGGGTGGTCTACGAGGGCCGGGACCTGTCCAGCCTCAGCGCCGAGGCGGTGCGGCGGCTGCGGCCCGAGATGCAGATGATCTACCAGGACCCGATCTCGTCGTTGAACCCGCGGCGGCGGGTCAACGAGATCGTGGGCGAGGGCCTGTCCATCTGGGGCCGGCGGGACGGGGCCCGGGACAAGGTGGCCGAGACCCTGCGGTCGGTGGGCATCGACCCCGAGGGGGCGGGGCAGCGCCGCCCGCACGAGTTCTCCGGCGGGCAGTGCCAGCGCATCTCGATCGCCCGCTCGCTGGTGCTCGAGCCGTCGGTGCTGATCTGCGACGAGCCCGTGTCGGCGCTCGACGTGTCGGTGCAGGCGCAGATCCTCAACCTGCTGGAGGACCTGAAGGCCACCCACGACCTCACCATGCTGTTCATCGCCCACGACCTGGCGGTGGTCCGCAACATCAGCGACCGGGTGGCAGTCATGTACCTGGGCAAGCTGTGCGAGGTCGGCCCGGCCGGCACCCTCTACGCCCGGCCCGCCCACCCCTACACGGCGGCGCTGATCGAGGCGGTCCCCGAGCCCGATCCCGACACCCCGGTCCCGGACACCGCGCTCGAGGGCGACCTGCCCTCCCCGATGTCGCCGCCGAGCGGCTGCCGGTTCCGCACCCGCTGCCCCCGGGCCCAGGAGCGCTGCGCGGCCGAGGAGCCCCGGCTTCGCCCGGTGGCCGGCAACGGCGAGGACGCCGACCACGTCGTGGCCTGCCACTTCCCGCTGGTCGACGCCCTCGACGTCCCGGCAGACACGCCGATCACCGTCAACTGACCCACCCCGCCCGGGGCGGAGGCCGGTTCTGGCGTGCGCCGCCACGACGAGCCGTGGGACGCCGGTGACGGCGCCCGGCTCAGGCTGCGCCGGCGTGGGCGCCGGTTCCCGCTACCCAGGTGGCGTAGAGGCGGGAGTACGGCCCGCCCGCGGCCACGAGGTCGGCGTGGGTGCCCAGCTCCACCAGCTCGCCGCCGTCGACCACGCCCACCATGTCGGCCCGCTCGGAGGTGGACAGGCGGTGAGCGATCACGACCACGGTGCGGCCCTCCAGCAGCCTGTCCACCGCCCCCTCCACCAGCGCCTCGGTGCCGGGGTCGAGGCTGGAGGTGGCCTCGTCCAGGACCAGCAGGGCGGGGTCGGCCAGGGCGGCGCGGGCCAGCGAGACGAGCTGCTTCTCCCCGGCGGACAGCCGGCTGCCGCGCTCCCGGACCTCGGTGTCGAGGCCCTCGGGCAGCGTCGCGAACCGGTCGTAGGCGTTGACGGCCGCCAGGGCGGCGTCGACCTCGGCGTCGGACGCCCCGGCCCGGGCGAGACGCACGTTGTCCCGGATGGTCCCGTTGAACAGGAACCCCTCCTGGGGGATGACGACGATGCGCCCTCGCAGCGAGTCGACGGTGGCGTCCCGCAGGTCGACGCCCCCGAACCGCACGGCCCCCTCGGTGGGGTCGTACAGCCGGGCGACCAGCTTGGCCAGCGTCGACTTGCCGGCCCCGGTCGGCCCGACCAGCGCCAGGCGCATGCCGGCCGGGATGTGCAGCGACACGTCCCGCAGCACCCGCGGGCCGCCGGCGTAGGCGAAGGACACGGCGTCGACCTCGACGTCCCCGGCCGCCGGCAGGTCGACCGCCCCGGCGCGCTCGGGGACGTCGACGCGCTCGTCGAGCAGCTCGTAGAGCTTGTGGAGCCCGGCACCGGCCGACTGGACCATGTTGAACAGCTGGCTGAGCTGCTGCACCGGCTCGAACAGGTTGGACAGCGTCAGGACGAAGAACGCCACCGTGCCCACGGTGAGGAGGCCCTCGTGGACCCACCAGCCGCCTATGCCGAGGGCCAGGGCGGTGGTGCCCCACCCGGCCAGCTCGATCACCGGCAGGTACCAGGCGGAGATCCGCACCGAGCGCATGTGGCTCTCGTACAGCTGGCGGTTGCCGGCCTCGAACCGCCCGACCTCGACGTCCTCCCGGGCGAACGCCTGCACGACCCGCACCCCGGCGATGCCCTCCTGGAGATGCGACAGCGTGTTGCCGATGCGATCGCGGACCTCGAGGTAGGCCCGGTTCGAGTCCCGCTGGAACTTGACGCTGGCCAGGATCACCGGCGGCAGTGCCAGGCCGCACACCAGCATGAGCTGCCACGACACGCTCGACAGGACGGCCAGCGAGACGACCAGCAGCAGGGCGTTGGACACGAACATCGTGAGTCCCATCTGCACGAGCTCGGACAGCGAGTCCACGTCCGAGGTCATGCGGGA
Source organism: Acidimicrobiales bacterium (assembly GCA_035707385.1). Taxonomy (GTDB): domain Bacteria; phylum Actinomycetota; class Acidimicrobiia; order Acidimicrobiales; family VFJN01; genus ZC4RG19. The sequence goes on along the minus strand of DASSUD010000048.1, from coordinate 20,788 downwards.
CACCAGCACGCCGGCCTTGGACCGGTCGTAGAACGGCATCGACAGGCGTTGCAGGTGGTCGAACACTCGGATCCGCAAGGCGCGCAGGAACTCCTCGCCGACCCGGCTGATGAGGGCGATCTGTGTGCGGTAGGTGAAGTAGGCGAGGATCGCCACCGCCACGTAGCCCGCGACGGCCAGGTTGAGCGCGCCGGCGTTCCGGTCGGTGATGCCGTGGTCGATGCCGTAGCGCACGAGGTAGGGGCCGGCCAGCACGGTGCCGGTCCACAGCACGACCGTGGCCATGGCGACGGCGACGCGCCGGCGCTGGGGCTTGAGCATGCGGGCCGTGCGCCACAGGACCCGCCGGGCCTCGACCCGGTCGAGACGGTCCTCGTCGCTGACCCCGCCCTGCATCCACATGGCTACGACGCCACCTCCTCGGCGGCGCGGCCGGAGCCGTGGCCGTTGCCCTGGCCGTTGCCGGCCAGCTCGCGCTGGGCCGCGGCGGCCAGGACCTGGCGGTACCGGGCGTCGGTGGCGAGCAGCTCGGCGTGGGTGCCCTCGGCCACCACCCGGCCGCCGCCGATCAGCACGACCCGGTCGGCCAGGGCGATGGTGGCGGGTCGGTGGGCGATGACGATGGTGGTCCGGCCCCGCATCACCTCGGTGAGGGCGTCGCGGATCTCGTGCTCCTTGGTCGGGTCGACGGCCGAGGTGGCGTCGTCGAGGATGAGGACACGGGGGTCGGCCAGGATGGCCCGGGCGATGGCGATGCGCTGGCGCTGCCCACCGGACAGGGAGTAGCCCCGCTCACCGATGGCGGTGGCGTAGCCGTCGGGGAGGGCGGCCACGAACTCGTGGGCGCCGGCCAGGCGGGCGGCCCGCTCGATGGCGACGTGCGGGGCGTCGGGGTCGGCGAATGCGATGTTGGCGGCGATGGTGTCGCTGAACAGGAACGTGTCCTCGAACACGATGCCGACCGCCCGCCGCAGGTCCCGCAGGGCGAGGGTGCGGATGTCGGCGCCGTCGATGCTCACCGTCCCGGCCTCGACGTCGTAGAACCGGGGGATGAGGCGGGCCACGGTGGTCTTGCCGGAGCCCGTCGCCCCCACCAGCGCCACCGATTCGCCGGGTGCCACCTGCAGGTCGAAGCCGTCGAGCACCGGCGCGACCCGGCCATAGCCGAAGCGCACGCCACCGAAGCGCACCTCGCCCCCGCCGGCGGGCAGGGCGGCGGGCCGGGCGGGGTCGTCGACCTCCGGCTCGGTGGACAGCACCTCGTCGACCCGCTCGGCGGACACGGCGGCCCGCTGGGACTGGGCGACGATCATGCCGAGCATCCGCAGCGGCCAGATCAGCATGGCGATGTAGACGTTGAACATCACCAGCGTGCCCAGGCTGAGGTTGCCGTTGAGCACCTGGTGGCCGCCGTAGCCGAGCACGGCGATGAGCCCGAGGTTGGGCAGCAGCTCCATCCCCGGCAGGTACCGGGACCGGGTCATGGCCGCGGCCATCGACTCGTCGTAGACGTCCTGGGCCTCGGCCTTGAGCCGCTCCGCCTGGACCCGCTCGGCGCCGAGGCCCTTGACGACCCGCACGCCGGCCACCGACTCCTCGACCACGGCGGCCAGCTCGGCGGACTCTCGCTGGATGCCCATCACGCTGGGGAACAGCCGCCGGGAGAACCGGGTGGCCACCACGTTGAGGAACGGCAGCGAACCGAGGGCGAGCAGCGTGAGCAGCGGGTCGATGACGGCGAGGATCACCGTGACCGCCAGCACGGTCACGAAGTTGGAGATGGTGAGCGGGATCATGACCACGAACGCCTGGACCTGCTGGAGGTCGGTGTTGGCCCGGCTCATGAGCTGGCCGGTCTGGGCCTGGTCGTGGAACGCGAAGTGGAGCCGCTGGAGGTGGGCGAAGAGGCGGTCGCGGAGGTGGGCCTCGACCCAGCGGGCCTCGCGGAAGGCGATGTAGCGGCGCAGGCCGGTGAAGGTGGCCGAGGCGATGGCGACCGCCCCGAGGATGAGCGACCAGCGGCGCAGGGCGCCGGTGTCGTCGGCGATGATGCCCTGGTCGACGGCGTTGCGGACGAGGATGCCGGTGCTGACCTTGGCGGCGGTCCAGCACAGGCCGACCAGCACGCCGAGGGCGATGCCGGCCCGGCGCTCCCGGGTGAGCTTGAGGATGAGCCGCCAGCCCCGCCGGCTGAAGGTGCGGTCGTCGATGGTCTCGGTGGTGGCGTCGATCGGTGCTGTGTCGGCCATCGTCCCCCTCAACTTGACCCAGGGGTCAAGTTTAGCGGCGGGCAGCCGCCGCCCGACAACGCTATTCGGGGGCTCCGGCCGGCGTTACGGCGAGAGGGAGGCGAGCGCGGGAGCCAGCTCCCGCCAGGCCTCCAGCGGCAGGGCGGTGACGTCGTCGTCGAGCACCTGGATGCAGACGTGGTCGGCGCCACCGTCCAGCTGGGCCCGGACCCGGGCCACGACGGCGTCGACGTCGCCCCAGGCCACGATGGCGTCGACCAGCTTGTCGCTGCCCCCGTCCGCCAGGTCGTCGTCGCCCCAGCCCAGGCGGCGCAGGTTGTTGGTGTAGTTGGGGAGGGTGAGGTACATCGCCATGTGCTTGCGGGCGGCGGAGCGGGCCGTGTCGGGGTCGGTGGCGAGCACGACCGCCTGCTCGACCAGCAGCATCGGCCCCGCGCCCAGGTGCTCCCTGGCCACCGGCGCGTGCTCGACCGGCACGAAGTACGTGTGCGCTCCCCACGCCCGGGAGGCCGCCAGGTCCAGCATCCGGGGACCGAGCGCGGCCAGCACCCGAGGCGGGTCCTCGGCCGGGGCGGGCGCGATCGAGAAGGCGCCGTCGATCCCGTCGAGGTAGGACCGCATGCGGGCCAGCGGCTGGTCCCACTGCTGGCCGAGCAGGCCCTCGACCATGGGGGCGTGGCTCACGCCCAGCCCGAGCAGGAACCGCCCGCCGGAGTCGTCGGCCAGCAACCGCTGCCCGGCCGCGGCCACGTGCGGCAACCGGTTGAAGATGTTGGCCACGCCGGTGGCGACCACCAGGCGCTCGGTGGCGTCCAGCAGCACGGCCGCGTGGGTCAGGACCTCGCGGCCGACGGCCTCGGGAACCCACAGCGCCGACCACCCGAGCTCCTCGACCTCGGCGGCGACCTCGCGCGCCCGCGACGCCGGCTGGAGATCGAGCTGGCCCGTCCAGATTCCGGTCGTTCCCAACTGCATGGCCACCGACGCTACTTTGGCGGGTGGATGGATCCCGCTCTCGCCGACCCTCGCCCCCGGCTCCGGGCGACCTGGGCCCGCATCACCGGCCTGGTGGTGTTCGGGGCGACGCTGGCCTACGTCGGGCTGGTGGACCCGGCCACCGGAGGCGTCTACCCGGTGTGCCCCAGCCGCGTGCTGCTCGGGCTGGACTGCCCCGGGTGCGGCGGCCTGCGCGCCACGCACGACCTGCTGCACGGCGACGTGGCGGCCGCCACCGACCACAACCTCCTGATCGTCCCGTTCCTGGCTGTGACCGCCTGGCTGGGCTGGCGGGTCCTGGCCGCCGGCGACCGGCCCGTCGTCGCGCCCCGCCTGCCCCGGTGGCTGACCGCCGCCGCCGTCGCGGCGGTGGTCGTCTTCACGGTGACCCGGAACCTGCCGGTCGCGGGCCTGGAGTACCTGGCCTCCGACGCCTGACGCGCCCCAGCGCCCGCAGCCAGCCGGCGATGAGCGGCCCGGCGGCCAGGGCGAAGCCGGCCGTGCCGAGCCCCAGCGCCCCGCCGAGCGACCATCCCAGCGCCAGCGTCGTGGCCTCGATCACCGCCCGGGCCCGCACCAGCGGCACCGAGCGGTCGGTGGCCACCAGCATGACCATCTCCAGCGGCCCCACCCCGATGTCGGCCCGCACGATCATGGCCACGCCCAGGCACACCACGGGCACGCCCGCCCCGTAGAGGGCCAGCCGGCCGGGCAGCGAGCCGGGCGCGGCCAGCACGGCCAACGCCGCGTCAACGGCCGCGCTCACCCCTACCAGCAGCACGGCGTTGCCCCAGCCCGGCAGCCGGCCGAACGGCGCGCACAGCACGTAGGCCCCGACGCTCAGCAGCGCGCCGGCCACGCCGACCGACACCCCGGCGCGGGTGGAAACGGCGGTCGTGAGCACGTCCCACGGCGTGACGCCCAGCCGGGCCCGGATCATGGCGGCCGCCCCCAGCCCGATCAGCCCCCCGCCGGCGGCCACCAGGGCCAGCGTCCGGGCGCCCACCGGGCGCCCGGCGACGCGGCGGGCCCGCACGTGTCTCAGTCGACCCACTTGCGGGTGGGCGGCGGGGGCTCCCAGGCCGCCAGCGCGTCCAGCAGGCGGCCTGGCTCGGTCGCGCCCAGCACGAGGCCCCGGTGCTCGGCCCGGATGAAGCCCTGCTCGACGGCACCGTCGAACAGGGCCAGCAGGGGGGTGAAGAACCCGGCCACGTCCAGCAGGCCGCACGGCTTGGGCGAGGCGTGCAGGCCCAGCTGGCTCCACGTCAGCACCTCGCAGAACTCCTCGAGCGTGCCGAACCCGCCGGGGAGGGCCACGAACCCGTCGGCCAGCTCGGCCATCAGCGCCTTGCGCTCGTGCATCGACCCCACGACCCGCAGGTCGTCGAGCCCGGTGTGGGCCACCTCGGCCTCGACCAGGGCGGCCGGGATGACACCGGTGACCTCGACCCCGGCGGCCCGGCAGGCGTCGGCCACCACGCCCATGAGCCCCACGTGGGCACCCCCGTACACCAGCCCGATCGCCCGCCCCGCCAGCTCGCCGGCCAGTGCCCGGGCCGCGTCCGCGAAGGCCGGCGTGGCGCCGAGGCTCGACCCGCAGAACACGCACAGCCGGCGGAGGTCCATGCGGCACCCTGGCACGGTCGCGGGCCGGGTCGCCGCCCGGTTTGCGGATGCGGCCGCGATCCGGCCCGACGATTCGGGCGGGTGGAGGGTTGTCAGCGCGTCGCCCGATCACCTGGAGAGTCGGAAGACGTGGTTCTCTCCTCGTCCGTGCGGATCGACCTCCGTGCCGGCCCGACCGCCCCGAGCTTCACCACGGCGCGTTGCGATCTGAAGTTGAGGGAGTGAACCCTGAACACCACCGTGTCGACCGAGCGGAACGCGTGCCGGAGCATCAGGCGCTTCATCTCGCCGTTGTACGGCCCGCCCCAGTGGGACCTGGCGAGGAACGTCCAGCCGATCTCGACCTCGTCCCGGGTGTGGTCGTAGCGGCCGAAGTGCGAGGTGCCGATGATCCGGTCGTCGGCACCCGACTTCGATGGCGATGGGGGCGCGTGCGAGCCGTCGTCGCGCACAGGTGGCGGCTACCGGTGAACCGGCTCGCGGTCAGGCTCGCGCCCGGTGCCCGACTGGTCCTCGCCCCGGCGCGCCCAGACCTTGATGCCCTGGCGGGCCAGGGCGAAGGCGGCGGCACCGACGGCGACGCCCATCACGAAGTCGCCGGCCAACGCGAACACGACGCCGCCGACAGCGATGGCGACGACCACGAGGACCACCTGTGTCCGGGCCTCTCGTGTCATGGGCTGAGTCACGGCAGCCACCTCCTTGCCTGCTGTGGTCGATCCGGTCGTGACGACGCCCCCCGGGTGGGACGGCAGAGGTGCGCCTCGCCACGCCTCCCCGAGCGTGAGCGTCGCTCCGGTGTGGAGGATCGCCCGGGTGTAGACGCGCCCGCCCAGCACGACGAGCCCGGCGATGGCCGCGACGGTGAGGAGGGCGGCGAAGAGGGGATCCCACCAGGTCGCGGCGCCCATGGCGATGCGGTTGGGCATGGCCAGAGGGGCGGTGATCGGGAACCAGGCGACCAGGCGCGCCCAGGTGGTGTGGGCGCTGCCGATCGCGGCGAAGGACACGAAGAACGCGAGGACGAAGATGATCGAGACCGGGCCGGTGACGCTGGATGCGTCCTCGGTGCGGGACGCGAGCGACCCGAGGATGCCGAACACGGTGGCGTAGAGGGCGTAGCCGAGCACGAACCAGACGACTGCCCAGGCGAGGACGTAGCCGCGCACAGCGGGAACGTCGAAGGAGTCGGCGAGCGACGCGGCGACGAGCGCCACGACGGCGGTCGCGGCGATCTGGGCGAGCCCGAGGAGGCCGATGCCGGCGATCTTGCCGGCCAGCAGGTTGCGGGCCGGCATGCGGGCCAGAAGGACCTCGACGGTCCGGCTGGACTTCTCCTCGACGACGCCGCTCAGCACCATGGCGCCGTAGGTGCTGATCGCGAAGAACAGCACCATGGTCATGAGGAAGGCGGCGGTCTCGTCGTCGGGGCTGCGGCCCTCGACTCGGCCGAGCTCGACGTTGGTGACCGGCACGGGTTCGACGATGGCGAGCAGCTCGTCGGGGTCCATCCCGGCGGCCTCGCTCCGGTCGCGGACGGCGAGGAGCTGGATCGCTCCGGTCACGACCGCCTTGAGCTGCTCGTCGGCGCGCGTGCGCCATGCGAGCCGCCGGGCGTCCACCACGAGGACGTCGATGTCGCCGTCGCGCACGGCCTCTTCGCCCCCGGCTCGGGTGCCGTAGCGATGGATGCGGATCGTCGTGTCGACGGCCTCGCCCTGGGCCTGCACGGCCGCCGTGAGCCCCGCCGGCGTCGCTCCCGTCACGCCGACGTCCTTGGTGCCGGGGCCGGTGTCGAGGAGCGCGGGCAGCGCGATGGCGGCGGCGACGGCCACGAGCATCAGGAGCAGCGACGCGAGAAAGGCGCGGGAGCGGCCGCGCTCGCGGATCTCACGGCCTGCGACGAGCCAGCTCTGGCGGGCGCCGTTCATGCCGCCACCGCCTCCCGGAACAGCTCGGAGAGCGTGGGAGGCTCGTACGCGAAGCCCACGAGGTCGGTGTCGCGCTGCGCCGCCGCGATCATGGCGGCGAGATCGGTGCCCTGCTCGACGCGCAGGCGGGCCTCCCCGTCGCGCTGGTCGACGACCTCGATCGCGGACGATGGGGACCAGTCGGGTGGCCTGCCGCGGTAGCGGATGGTCACGAATCGCTGCGGCACCTCGGCCCGCAGCTCGGCGAGGTCGCCGGCCCGGACGACCCGGCCCCTGTCGATGATGACGACGTCCTCGCAGATGTCCTCGACGAGGTCGAGCTGGTGGCTGGAGAACAGGACCGTCGCGCCCGCGGCGGCGACCTCGGCCAGGATGTCCGACATGGCGGTCATCGCCAGCGGGTCGAGACCGGAGAACGGTTCGTCGAGGACGAGCAGCTCGGGCTCGTTGACCAGCGCGGCGACGAGCTGGACGCGCTGCTGATTGCCGTGTGAGAGGGCGTCGAGCCGGTCACCGGCGCGGCTCGCGAGGCCGAGGCGCTCGAGCCAGGTGTCGACGGTCCGGCCCACCGCTCCGCTCGTGCGGCCGCAGAGCCGGCCGAGGTAGACCAGCTGGTCGCGGATGCGCATCCGCGGGTACAGCCCCCGCTCTTCCGGCATGTAACCGAAGCGTGCCCGCTGCACCGGCCCGATGGGGGCACCGCGCCAGCGCACGGCACCGCTGTCGAGCTCGACGAGCCCGAACACGGTCCGCATCGCCGTGGTCTTGCCTGCGCCGTTGGGTCCGAGAAATCCGGTCAACCGCCCCGGTTCGGCGTTGAACGAGCAGGCGTCGAGCGCCGCCAGCGAGCCGAACCGCTTGGTCGCGGCCTCGAACTGGAGCATCGGGGACCTCCTCGGTCACCATGCGCCCGGCAGTGGCGCCTGCCGTAGAGCCGGACGACCCGAGACGACCGCAAGGAGTCCCATCGATAGCCCGAGGGACCGGGACGTTCGCCTCTTCCCGCGTGACCCGGAGCAGCACACGATCCACCCATGGCGGTGAGGTTGGACAAGGCCGACACCGATCAGCGCCTCAGCGTCCCAGCCGACGTCGGGGTCTTCGACGACGCCGAGGTCGGGGCGTGCGACGAACCCGTGCGGCGCTACTTCCGAGCCGCCATCGCCCCGGGGACGCCACTTGCCCGAGCGGCACGGCTTCGCATGCGCGGCTCGATCAGGTTCGGCAACCGGTGGGTGCCCTTCCGGGCCCACGAGCTGCTCGCGCCGCTCCAGGGCTACGACTGGTCGGCCACGGTCGCAGGCGGGCTGCTGCGCGGCGCCGACACGTACGTCGATGGCGACGCCTCGATGCGGTGGAGGCTCCTCGGCCTGGTGCCGATCATTCGCACCAGCGGCTCGGACGTCGCCCGCAGTGCGCTGGGCCGGGCGGCGGTCGAAGGCATCTGGCTTCCGACCGCGCTGCTCCCCCGGTACGGCGTCGGCTGGCATGCCGAGGACGACGAGCACCTCGTCGCCGACATCCCCGTCGGCGGCCAACGGGTCGCGTTGCACATCGCCGTCGACAGCGACGGCCACGTGCGATCCGACCACTTGGACCGCTGGAACGACCCCGACGGCACGGGCAGGTTCGGCTGGGTCCCGTTCGGCGTCGATGCCGGCGCATCCCGCGCGTTCCCGTGCGGCATCACGATCCCGGCCGAGGGCACCGGCGGCTGGTTCCACGGAACCGACCGCTGGCCCGAAGGCCGGTTCATGCGCTACTCGATCTCCGAACTCGTTCCGGTCTGTCCCGGTCGAGCCGAGCAGACGTAGGCGACCAGCCGCGTCGACATACGATCCTGCCGGTGGGAGCGGCGACATGACGGAAGTTCCGGCCACGGCCTCGGACCATCCGGCGACCTGGAAGTTCGACTTCCCGATCTACCACCCGCCGGATCTGGCGGCCTGGCGAGCGTGGTTGACGGCCAACCATGACACCGTCCGCGGCGTGTGGGTGGCGTCATGGAGGAAGGCCAGCGGCCGCGACCGGGTCGCCTACGAGGAGCTCGTCGAGGAGGCGATCTGCTTCGGCTGGATCGACTCGACGGTCAACACCCTCGACGACGAGCGCGGCCTGCAGCTCATGACACCCCGCAAGCCCAAGAGCGGCTGGACACGGCTCAACAGGGACCGGTTCGCGGCGCTGGAGGCGGAGGGACGGATGACCGATGCCGGTCACCGGGCCGCCGAGGTGGCCAGGGCCAACGGCTGGTGGACCATCTACGACACGGTCGAGGACCTGATCGAACCCCCCGACCTGGCCGAGCTGCTCGATGCCTCTCCCGCCGCCCGTGCCGCTTGGGACGGCTTCCCCCCGTCGGCCCGCAAGCAGATGCTGTGGTGGGTCGTCACCGCCGGCAAGCCCGCGACCCGGGCGAGTCGCATCGCGAAGATCGTCTCCGAGGCCGAGCAGGGCCGCCGCGCCGCCGGCTGACACCGGCCATCAGGCCCTCGTAGCCGGCGGCGCGCGGCACCGGGTTGGGATCGCGTCAGTAGCGGAGGTCGGCGAGGACGCCGTAATGATCCGAGAGCTGGGGTTGGTCGGGTGTCGGTGTGGCGCCGAGCAGTCCGCAATGCGTGGGATGGCCGACTCCGCCGGCTCTGGGCCAGGCGGACAGGATGTAGTCGAACCGGCGATCCGGGTACAGGCCCGCGGTGGCGAGCGGGTTGCGGTTGGACCACGTGTAGCCGGGGGTTCCGTCGCCGGCCAGTTCCCAGGCGTCGTAGAACACGAGTCCCGGCACCGGCGTCTCACTGCGTCCGGTCAGCATCCGCAGTTCGTCGGAATCAGGACCGGCGTTGAAGTCGCCGCACACGACGACAGGATGGCGGCGGTGGCCGGCCCGGGCGACCAAGGCGGCGAGCTGCCGGACCTGGGCCTGACGGAGGCCGCTGGCGTGGAGCGGGTAGTCGAGCATGACGACGAACACGTGAACCGGGCCCCGAGGACCGTCGATGACGGTCGACAAGGCCTCGCCGCCTCCGTCGCCGTCGTCGCCTCGCAGCGGCTGACGCTGGCGTTGTGTGATGGGCCAGCGCGAGACGACCCCGACGCCCGAGGTCCACCCGCCCTGGTCCCAGTCGCCGACGAACACCCGGTGCTCCAGGCCGAGGCGATCACCGATCCGGTCCGCCTGGCTCCCCTCTGGCGTCGCCCACGACTCGACCAGACAGACGATGTCGGGCTCCACCGCCGCCAACACGTCCTCGAGACCCGCTTGGCGCTGCTCCCAATCCCCGTACCTCCCCCAGACGTTCCAGACCACGACTCGCATCGTCGTGTCGACGACGGGGCCGTACGGCGCGTAGGGATCGAAGGTCACACGCCGAGTCTGGCCGACGAAGCGGGGCCTCGGTAGAGGCCGTCCACCCCGCGGCCGCCGATCAGTCCACCCGGTGGCTGACGGCCCCGTCGCAGCGCCCGGCGGGCCTCTCGGGCCCCGGCCGAGCCGTGGGCGGGTCGTCGAACCGGTAGAGCAGGACGGTCCCGGAGATGGTCCCGACGTTGCAGTACGCCCGGAGGTAGGCCAGCTCGTCGCGGAAGTGCGTGGTCAACTGGGACGCGCTGACTGCGACCCAGCCCGTGAGCTCCGCGGGTGGGGCGCCGATCAGGGGGCCGAACCCCGGCACCCGATCGACCACCGACGCCCCGCCGAAGTAGCTGACGTGGCCGGTTCGCCCCTCCATCCACTCCGCCAGCCGGTACCCGTCCTGTCCCCAGTCGAGGTTCGACTCGGACACCACCTGGTAGCCGGGGCGGAACGGGGGTGCCGTCCACGCCAGCGAGTGGGGCACCGAGCCCCACAGGAAGGCGAGCTGGGCGATCACCGCGCCGGCGAGGACCGCGAGGCCGGCGCGGCGCCGCAGCAGGCCCAGCGCGAGCGGCGAGGCGACGACGAGCAGCATGACGATGCCCGGCAACGCGTAGCGGAGGCCGATCGGCTTGTTGTAGGGCAGCACGAAGGCGAAGGCGGCCAGGACGGGCAGCACGGCGACCAGGGCCGCCAGCCGGCGCTGGTCGCCGTCAAGCCGCCGCCACCCGAGCGGACCGGCGATCATCAGGGCCACGACGGTGATCGGGAGCTTGACCACCACGGCCAGCGGCCAGAAGGCGGGCCGGGCGCCCCACCACATGTCCCCGAAGAGGAACCCCTGGGTGTCGGCGGCGCTGGCGGCGAGCTGTGTCTGGAACCCGGCCTCGTACTCCGCGGGCCACGGGACCGCCTCGACCGCCTCCGACAGCACGCCCGCGACGGCGCCCGTCCCGTCGTCGCCCCCCTCGACCGGGACCCGGGTGGGAGCGACGGCGAGGGTCGCCACCCACACCAGCGCCCAGGTGGCCACGAGCACGACGGCGACGTCGCGGGCGGCCTCCCCGCCGTCGCGCCAGCGCCGCACGACGAGCGCCACACAGATCACCGCCACGTAGAGGAAGCCGGTGTGCCGGGTGAGCTGGAGGGCGCCGGCCGCCAGGGCCAGCACGCCCAGCGTCCGCCAGGTCGGGGCGCGCAGGTGCCGGACGAGCGCGAGGGCGGCGGCCACCACCGCCAGGGCGAACGCCAGGTCGACGCTGCTGATGTGCCCGAAGCCGACGGCCAGGGGCGTGGTCAGCCAGGCGCCGGCCGCCAGCAGGCCGGCGGCCCGGGAGAACAGCGTGGCGCCCAGTGCGTACAGCGCCAGGCCGACCGCCACGCCCTCGATCACGCCCACCAGGCGGCTGGCGAAGACGACCCGCTGGAGGTCCCCCCGCTCGGCGTGGAGGCTGGTGAACTCGCCGGCCAGCTGGTAGGCGAGGAACCAGCCCTCGTCGTCGATCTCCTCGGCCTCGGCCCAGGCACCGTCCAGGGGCACGTCGACGCCGGCGAGGCGCAGCGGCAGCGCGCTCACGACCTTCGGCAGCAGCGGCGCCTCGTTGTTCAACCGCAGCTCCCCGTCGTAGAGGGTGGCCAGGGCGGTCGCCGTGTACACCGGCTCGTCGAAGGTGGCCGAGTCGTTCCACGCCTGGTGCAGGCACAGCGCCGCGAACTGGGCCGACAGCACGGCCAGCACGGCGAGGGCCACCCGGCGGCTCACCGTGAGCGGCGCCCGCCCCCCGTCGACCGCCTGCTCCGCGGTGGCGGTCCGCTCCTCGGTGAGGGCGACCGTGGATGTCACGCCCTCAGCTCCGCGCCTCGATCGCGTCGGCGATGCGGACCCGGGCACGGCCGTCACCGTAGGGGTTCGAGGCCCGCGCCATGGCGTCGTAGGCGGACGGGTCGTCGAGGAGCAGGCGGGCCCCCGAGACGATCCGGTCGGCCGCCGTCCCCACCAGCATCGCCGTCCCGGCCTCGACGGCCTCGGGCCGCTCGGTCACGTCCCGCAGGACCAGCACGGGGACGCCCACGCTCGGCGCCTCCTCCTGCACACCGCCGGAGTCGGTCAGGACGAGGTGGGCCGCGGACAGGAGGCCCACGAAGCTGCGGTAGTCGAGCGGGGGGACGAGATGGACGCGGTCGACGCCGCCCAGGACCTCGGCCGCCAGTGCCTGGACGTCCGGGTTGGGGTGGACCGGGTACACGATGCGCACGCCGCCGTCGCCCTCGACCAGGGTGCGCGCCGCCTCGAAGGCCTCCCGCAACGGCGGGCCGAAGCTCTCGCGACGGTGGGCGGTGAGCACCACCAGGCGACCGTCGTGGAGCGGCACGCCCGCGAGGGGTGTGCCCGCCGGGTCGAACGGCCGGGCGGCGACGTCCACGAACGCGTCGACGACGGTGTTGCCGGTGACGACGATGTCGGGCTCGTCGATGCCCTCGGCGAGGAGGTTGAGGCGGGCCGCCCCGGTCGGGGCGAGGTGCAGGTCGGCGACCATGCTGACCACGCGGCGGTTGATCTCCTCCGGGAACGGGTGCAGCCGGTCGTAGGTGCGCAGGCCCGCCTCCACGTGGGCGACGCGCACACGCGAGTGGAACGCCCCGAGGCCGACGGCCATCGCCGTGGTGGTGTCACCCTGGACGAGGACCCAGTCGGGGTCGGCCTTGGCGAGGAGCTCGTCGATCCCGCCGAGGACCCGGGCCGCCACCTGGGACGGCGTCTGGCCCACCGTCATGACGTCGAGGTCGTGGTCGGGCCGGATCCCGAACAGCTCCAGCACCTCGTCGAGCATCTCGCGGTGCTGGCCGGTGACGGCGACCGAGCAGTCGATGCCCGGCCGGGAACCGAGCTCGGCGACGACCGGCGCCATCTTGATGGCCTCCGGGCGCGTGCCGAACACGCAGAGCACCCGGGTCAACGACCCCGCCAACGGACCTCCAGCATCCGCAGGAACGTGCGAGCGTACCGCGGCGCCAGCCGCAGGTACCGCATCTTGGACTCGCCCGCGGTCCGGTTGCGCAGCACCAGCGGCACCTCGTCGATCCGCCGGCCGGCGGCCAGCAACCGCACGGTGATCTCGAGCTGCGCCTCGAACCCCGTGGCGTCGAGGCGCAGGTCGCGCACGGCCTCGCGCCGGAACGCACGCATCCCGGTCGTCAGGTCCCGGACCGAGGTGCGGAACACGACCCGCATCACCCCGTTGGCGAGGCGGGAGATGGCGACCCGCCACAGCGGCACGCCCTCCATGGCGCCGCCCGCCACGTAGCGGCTGGCGTAGACGGCGTCGGCGTCCCGGCACCCGGCCGCCAGCCGGGCCACGAGCTCGGCGGGATGGCTCAGGTCGGCGTCCATGGTGACGATCACGTCACCGATCGCGCTGCGGAATCCGGTCGCCAGCGCGGCGCCGATGCCCCGGTTCCGGTCGTGGGTCACGACCCGGAGGGCCTCGACCCGGCCGGAGAGCTCGGCCAGCAGCGCAGGCGTCGCGTCGGTGGAGCCGTCGTCGACGACCAGCAACTCGGACCCGGCGGGCAGCGACGGTCCGGTGGCCTCGACGAAGTCCCCGATGACGAGCGCCTCGTCGAACGCGGGCACGAGGACCGTCAACCGCGGCCCGCCGCACGCCGGGCCGCGCGGGGACTCGTCACTCACGTTCGCCCCCTTCGCATCCAGCAGCGGCGGCCGACCCGGCCGGCCCAGGCACCCACCCGCACCGTCGACGCGGACATGTTCTAGCTGACGGCATCGACCGGGTCCCAGGCGGCCGGGGCGCGATCAGTCGAGCCGGCGGAGGTGCGCCCGGTACTGGCGACCCCGCTCGACGTAGCCGAGCATGCCCATGCGGATGGAGGCCCGCTCGACCGAGTCCGGCCGGATCCTGGCCGGCACCCCGAGCGCCATCGCCCCCGACGGGACCTCGACGCCACCGGACACGACCGCCCCCGCGCCCACCAGCGCCCCGGACCGCACCACCGCGCCATGGAGCACCACCGCGCCGGACCCGACCAGCGAGCCGTCCTCGATCGTGCAGCCCTCCAGGTGGACGAGGTGGCCGATGACGCACTCGGCCCCCACGACGGTCGGGTGGACGGGCGTCACGTGCAGCACAGAGCCGTCCTGCACCGAGCTCCGGGCGCCGACGGTGATCGGGGCGCCGTCGCCCCGCAGCACCGCCCCGGGCCACACCGACGCCTCGGGCCCCAGGCGCACGTCGCCGATGACCACCGCGTCGGGGTGGACATAGGCGGTGCCGTCCACCGAGGGGACCAGCTCGCCCAGGGCGTAGATCGCCACGTCAGGCCCCGTACCGACCGAACCCGCCACGGAAGAACACGAGCGGGCCACCCTCGTGGCCGATCTCCAGGTCGAGCACGCGGCCCACCACGATCCAGTGGTCGCCGGCCTCGTGGACCGCCTCGATCCGGCAGTCGATCCAGGCCAGGACGCCGTTCAGCACGGGGGCCCCGGTGGCGGGGGCGGGGCGCCAGCCGATGCCGGCGAACTTGTCGTCGGCCTTGCCGGCGAAGACCCGGGCGACGTCCTCCTGGTCCTCGGCCAGGATGTTGACGCAGTAGTGGCCGGCGGCCTTGATCCGGGGCCAGCTCGACGACTGCTGCCCTGCGAAGAACGCCACCAGGGGCGGGTCGAGCGACACCGAGCTGAACGACCCGACGCACAGGCCCGCAGGCCCGCCGACCCCGGCGGCGGTGATGACGGTGACGCCCGTGGGGAAGTGCCCCAGCACCTGCCGGTAGCGGGCTGAGTCGATGGACGGCGAGGTCGCAGGCAGCTCGCTCATCGGTTTCGCTCTCGTCCCTCGCTCACGCCGGGCACCCTAGCCAGGACCGGCTCAGCCCCCGAAGCTGACCGTCAGGCCCTCGTAGGCGGCGATCACCTCGCACAGCCCGGTGGGCTCGGCCTGGCGGCGGGCGTGCGCCAGGAGGGCGTCGACCGCCTGGTCGTCATGGGCGGGGTCGTGATGGAACAGCGCCAGGCGCTTGGCCCCGGCCTCGTGGGCCACGAACACGGCGTAGTCGACGGTGCAGTGGCCCCAGTAGTACTTCTGGGCGAACTCGTCGGGCGTGTACTGGGCGTCGTGGATCACCAGGTCGGCGCCGTCGCACAGCTCGAGCACGGCGTCGTTCACGGCGTGGCTGCCGTCATGGGGCATCTGGTGGTCGGCCAGGTAGGCCACGGTGGCCCCGCCGACCTCGACCCGGTAGCCGTTGTTGGTCCCGACATGGGGCACCGGCCGCACCCGGACCTTGGCCCCGTCGATCTCGACGTCGCAGTCGGACACGTCGTGGAAGGCGATCTGGCCGTAGAGCTGCTCGACCGTCACGGGGAAGAACGGAGGCCGCACGAACTGGTGGAACGCCTCGGCCAGCGAGCCCGCCTCCTGGGGCGGGCCGTAGATGTCGAGGCGGGAACCGGGGGCCAGGATGGGGGCGAAGAACGGCAGGCCCTGCACGTGGTCCCAGTGCATGTGGGTCACGAGCGCCGATCCCTGGAACGACCCGTCGGTCGGCAGGGTCTGCCCGAGCTGGCGCAGCCCCGTGCCGAGGTCCAACACGATGGGGTCGTGGCCGGGCGCGTCGAGCTGGACGCACGACGTGTTGCCGCCGTAGCGGCGGTTCTCGTCGCAGGGACACGGGGTCGAGCCCCGAACACCGAAGAAGGAGACGTTCAGCAAAGGTTCCCCTCGTCGCGCCACCAGCGCTCGGGCGACGTTACCCAACCTGTGCCGGTGCGAGCGCTGGGTGTGACCACAATCACCGACCGGGACGGGCCCGATCGGGTGAGGCGGGCTCGGTTAGCGTCCCCGCCATGAGCGGCACGATCGACCACGGCACGGTGGAGGCCGCCGGGCTCTCCTTCGGGTACCTGTCCGCCGGCGACCTGGACGACGCGAGCGCGCCGCTGGCCCTGTGCCTGCACGGGTTCCCCGATTCGGCCTGGACCTGGCGGCATCTGCTCCCCTCCCTGGCGGCGGCTGGTTACCGGGCGGTGGCGCCCTGGTTGCGGGGGTACGCCCCGACGACCGTACCCGAGGACGGCCGTTTCCAGGCCGCCGTGCTCGGTCTCGACGCCGCTGCCCTGCACGGAGCGCTCGGCGGGGGCGACGACGCCGTGCTCGTGGGCCACGACTGGGGCGCGCTCGCCGCCTACGCCGCGGTCCACGTCCCCGGGGTGTCCTGGCGCCGCCTGGTCACCCTGGCCGTGCCGCCGCCCGCCTCCCTGGCCACGGCCTTCCTCTCCTACGACCAGCTGCGTCGGTCCTGGTACATGTTCTTCTTCCAGCACCCGCTGGCCGACGTGGCGGTGCCGATGGACGACCTGGCGTTCATCGACCGGCTGTGGGACGACTGGTCGCCCGGCTACGACGCCTCGGAGGACCTGCCCCACGTCAAGGACGCGCTGCGCGACCCGGCCAACCTGGCCGCCGCCATCGGCTACTACCGGGCCACGATCGGCGGCGTGGGCCTCGACCCCAGCCCGGAGGTGGCGGCGGTCGACGCCGCCTCCGCCGGCCCCCCGCCCCTGCCGACCCTCTACCTGCACGGCCGCGACGACGGCTGCATGGGCGGCGACCTGGCCGAGACCGCCGGCACGGTGCTGACCACCCCCGGCTCGCGGGTCGAGCTGGTCGAGGGCGCCGGCCATTTCCTGCACCTGGAGCGGCCGGAGGAGGTGAACCGGCTGATCCTGGGCTTCCTCGCCGCTGGGTAGTCAGCGCAGCCCGGGGTTGAGCCGGCGGACCTCGGCCACCACGGCCTCGAAGCGGTCGCGGCGCAGCGCCGCGCCCTCCCGCCGGACCTCGCCCGGCCGGTAGGTGAGCACGCGGTCGGCGTTGGCGAAGCTGGCCCTGGCCTGGGCGTCCCATCCCCCGGTGCCGACCTCGACCCACTCGTCGGCGTCGCGCTTGGCCGCCGGGTCCTTGCTGGACAGCGGCACGGCCAGCAGCTTGCCGTCGTGGTAGCCGACGACCAGCACCGGGCGGTCCTTGCCCTGGTCGGGGTCGTCCTCGTAGGGCACCCAGGCCCAGACGACCTCGCCCGGGTCGGGGTCGCCGTCGCGCTCGGGCGAGTACACGATCTCCGGTCCGCTCACCCCCGGGACACTACGGGAGCCGCAGGACCTCGCCGTCGCGCGCCGCCAGGCCGTCGGCCACCATGCCCGCCACCACCCGCTCGACTCGGTCGGGATCGTCGGGCCAGCCGAGCACCGAGGCCACCCGCCCGAGGGGGACCGGGCCGGCGCACAGGGCCTCCACCAGCCGGCCCCGGCCCTGGCGGTCGGAGCCCGCGAAGCGGGCCTGGCCGGTGCCGACACCGGCGGAGCCGTCGGCCGGGTCGGGCGGCACCGACCCCGCCGCGTGCCAGGCGCACCCCGAGCGGACCGGGCAGGCCGGGCAGTCGGGCCGGCGGCGGTGGCACACGGTGGCCCCCAGCTCCATCAGCGCCTGGTTCCAGGCCCAGGACCGGCCGGCCGGCACCAGCGCGTCGGCCCGGGCCTGCGCCTCGGGCCGGCGTAGGGGCCGGCCCTCCCAGCGGGCCAGCACCCGGCCGACGTTGGTGTCGACCACCCCGACCTCCTGCTCGAAGGCGAAGGCCAGCACGGCCCGGGCGGTGTAGGTCCCGATACCGGGCAGGGCCCGCAGGGCGGCGAGGTCGGCCGGCAGGCGGCCGCCGTGGTCGGCCACGACCGCCCGGGCACAGCGGTGCAGGTTGACGGCCCGCCGGTTGTAGCCCAGTCCCTGCCAGGCGCGGACGACGTCGGCCACGGGCGCCTCGGCGCAGGCCGCCGGGGTGGGGAACCGGCCCAGGAACTCCCGGTAGTAGCCGCCCACCCGGCCCACGCCGGTCTGCTGGGCCATCACCTCGGAGACCAGCACGGCCCACGGGTCGCGGGTCTCCCGCCACGGCAGGGGGCGGAGATGGCGCGCACCCCAGGCGGTCAGCGCCTCGTGGTCCGCCACACCCGGGTCACGTAGGGGAAGGGGAACCGGTCGCGCCCGGCCAGGTCGGGGTGGGTGGCGGCCAGGCGGCGGACGCGGTCGAGCACCCGGTCCCGCTCGTCCGGGGGAAGGGCCCCGACCACGCTCACGGACTCGGCCCGCGCCACCAGCAGGTCGGGGTCGCTGGGCTGGTCCCAGGCGTGGTCCCACCGCTGCACCGGGGCGAACCCGCCGGCGCCGGCCACCACCGCGGCGTAGTCCACCTCGTAGTAGCTGTCGTAGGGCCGCTCGGCGTCGGGCCCGTCGACCAGCAGGTCGCCGAACGCCCGCACCCAGTCGACGTCGCGGTCGCGCACGTTCCACACGAGGAACAGGTGGCCGCCCGGGCGCAGGACCCGGTGCAGCTCGGCCAGCGCCACCGGCGCGTCGAACCAGTGGAACGCCTGCGCCACGGTCACCGCGTCCACCGACCCGTCGTCCAGGGGCAGGGCCTCGGCGGTGCCGTCGTGGACCTCGACGCCGGGGAGCAGCGCCGCCAACCGGTCGCGCATGCCGGCCACGGGCTCGACCGCCACCACGTCGGCGCCGGTGGGAACGAGCAGGCGGGTCAGCTTGCCGGTGCCTGCGGCCAGGTCGAGGACCCGGGTTCCGGGGCCGATGCCGCCGATCCCGACGATGTGGGCGACGGCCTCGGCCGGGTACCCGGGCCGGGCCACCTCGTAGGCGCCGGCGTTGGCGTCGAACCCGCGCGCCGCGTCCCTGATGCGTCCTGCCATGCGGACAACCATACAAGTTGCAGACAAGTCGGTCCAGGCTTGGCGTCAGCCCTCGGCGAAGACCTCGTCGCCGTAGGGGTACCGGCGGGTGGGGGCGAACTCCCGCTTCCACACCATCAG
Organism: Acidimicrobiales bacterium; assembly: GCA_035707385.1. Taxonomy (GTDB): domain Bacteria; phylum Actinomycetota; class Acidimicrobiia; order Acidimicrobiales; family VFJN01; genus ZC4RG19. The sequence continues at coordinate 1,741 of DASSUD010000048.1, read as the reverse complement.
CCGGCGCTTGAAGTAGCAGACCTCCTCCTCGCGCTGGTTGATCCCCTTGGTCTCGACCGTCACGATCCCCCGCTTCCCGTCGGAGGTCTCCTTGCGATCGAGCACCCGCGTGACCGCGTAGATGGTGTCGCCGTGGAAGGTGGGCTTGGGGTGCTTGAGCGACTCGATCTCGAGGTTGGCCACGGCCGCCCCGCTCACGTCCGGCACCGACATGCCCAGCACCAGCGAGTACACCAGGTTGCCGACCACCACGTTCTGCTTCTGCACGGTCTCGTTCTCCGCGTACCACTCGTTGGTGTGGAGCGGGTGGTGGTTCATCGTGATCATGCAGAACAGGTGGTCGTCGTACTCGGTGATCGTCTTGCCCGGCCAGTGCCGGTAGACGTCCCCGACCTCGAAGTCCTCGAGGTGCCGGCCGAACGGGCGGTCGATCGTTGCCATGGCGGACACGCTAGGAACCGCCGCCGGGTGACGGCCAGACGGGCTCGGGGGATGGGATGATGCGGACCCCGCACACCAGGAGACCGAACACCATGACGGCGGAGACCCACTTCCGACCCCCCGGCCGGCGCGCCCGGCGCGCCGCAGCCTTGCTGCTGGCGCTCGCGTTGGCGGCGGCCGGCGCCGCCTGCGCCCAGGAGGCCGACTCCGGCGGCGGGCAGGTCGCCGTCGACGGCGGCGGCGAGGCCGAGGGCACCGGCGGGTCCGGCGGCTCCGGCGGCTCGGCCGAGTTCGCGGCCACCGCCGAGTTCCTGAAGGAGACGGCCGCCAAGACCGCGGAGGAGAGCCACCGCATCGAGGTCCGCATCGGGCTGGACGAGGTGGCCGACAGCGCTCCGCCCGCCATGACCGGCGAGTTCGACGGGGCCCGGTCCCACGTCCGGATGGACCTCGCCGTGATCATGGAGGAGGTCTCCTCCGGCATGGGCGTCGGCGACATCTCCGGCGTGTTCGGCGACGCCGACATGACGATGGAGACCATCAGCGACGGCGACACGCTCTACATCCGGGCCCCGTTCTTCGCGACCCTGGGCGAGATGATGCCCACCGGCGCCACGCCGGGCGCGGACGAGCTGGCGGCGCTGGGCGACGGCTGGGGCAGCGTGTCGATCGCCGGGCTGGGCGAGGTCCTGCCCGAGGACGTCGCGGCCAGCATCGCCGGCCAGCAGAGCTTCAACCCCCGGGCCGCGGTCGAGATGATGGAGAACGCCGAGGGCGTCGAAGAGCTGGGCACCGAGGAGATCGACGGCGTCACGCAACGGGGCCTGCGGGCCGACGTCACCTTCGCGGACCTGATCCGCACCAGCGGCATCGACCCCGAGACGTACGCGGAGACGGCCGGGGCCGACGCCGAGGCGATGATGGGCGAGCTGATCGACATGCGCATGCCGGTCGAGGTGTGGGTCGACGACGACGGCTACCTGCGCACGCTCACCTACACGCTGTCGATGGGCGACCTCATCGGCGCCATCGGCGAAGACCTGCCCGGCGGCGCCGGGCTGGGCGAGATGGACTTCGTGTACGCCATCCGCTTCGCCGACTACGGCGCCGACTTCAGCTTCGAGACGCCGCCGGGCGCCACCGACATCACCGACGCCTTCGCAGAGATCTACAACGGGTAACTAGCGTCGGGCGCCATGAGCGCCACGCCCGACCTCAACGCCGCGGCCTCGGCCGTCGACGCCGCCCGTGACGTCGTCGGCCGGGCCATCGCCCACCTCGCCGCCACCGGGTCGGTCGA
>DASSUD010000047.1:0-5916 GCA_035707385.1 Acidimicrobiales bacterium | reverse complement strand
CGCCCTCGACGACTGGAAGGTCGACGAGCTGGCCGCGCTGGTGCGGCGGGCGGCGCCGTTCGCCGAGCTGTCCGACGAGGTGCTCGACGCCGTGCTCGACCTGCTCTCGGGCCGCTACCCGTCCGACGAGTTCGCCGAGCTGCGCCCCCGCATCGTCTGGGACCGGGTCGAGGGCGTGGTCCGGGGCCGGGCCGGCGCCCAGCGGCTGGCGGTCACCAATCCGGGCACGATCCCCGACCGGGGCCTGTTCGGCGTGTTCCTGCCCGACGGCGCCCGGGTGGGCGAGCTGGACGAGGAGATGGTCTACGAGAGCCGGGCGGGCGAGACGTTCCTGCTCGGGGCCACCACCTGGCGCATCGAGGAGATCACCCACGACCGGGTCGTCGTGACCCCGGCGCCGGGCCAGCCGGGGAAGATGCCGTTCTGGCACGGCGACGGGCCGGGGCGCCCGCTCGAGCTGGGCCGGGCGCTGGGCGCCTTCGTCCGCGAGCTGCGGGGCCTGCCGGCGGCCGACGCGGTCGAGCGGCTGCGCACGGTCCACGCCCTCGACGAGAGCGCGGCGGCCAACCTGGTGGCCTACCTCGACGAGCAGGGCGAGGCCACCGGGGTGGTACCGGACGACCGCACGATCGTGGTCGAGCGCTTCCGCGACGAGATCGGCGACTGGCGGGTCTGCGTCCTGTCCCCGTTCGGGGCCCAGGTGCACGCGCCGTGGGGCATGGCCATCAAGGCCCGCCTGGCCGAGCGGTGGGGGGTCGAGGTCGAGATGATCTGGAGCGACGACGGCATCGCCATCCGGCTGCCCGAGGCGCTCGACGACGCCGGGCTCGGCGCCGACTCGATCACAGTCGACCCGGAGGTGGCGGGCGAGGTGGTGGTGGCCGAGCTGCCCAACACGGCCCTGTTCGCCAGCCGCTTCCGGGAGGCGGCGGCCCGGGCCCTGCTCCTGCCCCGGCGCCGGCCCGACCGGCGCACGCCCCTGTGGCAGCAGCGCCAGCGCTCGGCCGACCTGCTGGCGGTGGCCGTGCGCTACCCGAGCTTCCCCATCCTGCTGGAGGCCACACGCGAGTGCCTCAACGACGTGTTCGACCTGCCGGCCCTGCGCGAGGTGCTGGGCGACATCCGGTCCCGCCGGGTGCGGGTGGTCGAGGTCGAGACGCCCCACGCCTCGCCCTTCGCCCAGTCGCTGCTGTTCGGCTGGATCGCCGTCTACATGTACGAGGGCGACGCCCCGCTGGCCGAGCGGCGGGCGGCGGCGCTGGCGCTGGACCGCGACCTGCTCGACGACCTGCTGGGCGCCGACGAGCTGCGCGAGCTGCTGGACGCGGGCGCGCTGGCCGACCTCGAGCTGGAGCTGCAGTCGCTGACCGACGGGCGCCGGGCGCGGGACGCGGACGAGCTCCACGACCTGCTGCGGCGGCTGGGCCCGCTGTCGCTCGACGAGCTCGACGCCCGCACCGAGGGCGATCGGGCGGCGGCCTGGGCCGAGGGCCTGGTGGCCGAGCGGCGGGCCTTCCGGGGCCGCATCGCCGGCGACGATCGGGTGGCGGCGTCCGAGGACGCCGGGCGCCTGCGCGACGCCCTGGGCGTGGCCGTTCCCGTGGGGCTGCCCACCGTGTTCACCGAGTCGGTCGAGGCGCCGCTGGCCGACCTGGTGGGGCGCTTCGCCCGCACCCACGGGCCGTTCACCACCGCCCAGGTGGCGGCCCGCTACGACGTCACCCCGGCCCGGGCTGCGGCGGCCCTCGGTGCCCTGGCCGAGCTGGGCCGGGTGGTGCAGGGCGAGTTCCGGCCCGACGGCGTCGAGCGCGAGTGGTGCGACGTCGAGGTCCTGCGCCAGCTGCGGCGGCGGTCCCTGGCCCGGCTGCGCCAGGAGGTCGAGCCGGTGGACGGGGCCACGCTGGCCCGGTTCCTCGGCGAGTGGCACGGCCTGGGGTCGCCCCGGCGGGGCATGGACGCCCTGGTCGACGTCCTGTCGCAGCTGCAGGGCGCACCGCTGCCGGCGTCCGTGCTGGAGGCCGAGATCCTGCCCGCCCGGCTGGCCGACTACCGGGTGGCCGACCTCGACGCCCTGTGCACCGCCGGCGAGCTGGTGTGGGTGGGTGCCGGGGCCATCGGGTCCAACGACGGGCGGGTGCGGCTGGTGTTCCGCGACCAGGCGGGCCTGCTGGTGCCGGCGGCGTCCGAGGCGGACGAGCTGCCCGACGGCCCGGTGCACCGGGCGCTGCTCGACCGGCTCGAGCAGCGGGGCGCCTCGTTCTGGAGCGACCTGGTGCAGGCCGTGCACGACGCCGACCAGCCCTACGACGATGCCACCGTCCTCGCGGCGCTGTGGGACCTGGCGTGGGCGGGTCTGGTGACCAACGACTCGCTGGCCCCGCTGCGGTCCTTCGTGGGGGGCAAGGTCCGCAAGGCGGCCGGCCGCCGCCGTCCCGCGGTGGGCCGCCTGACCCGGCTGGGCCCCCCGGCGGCCGCGGGCCGGTGGTCGCTGGTCGCCCCGCTGCTCGACCCCCGCCCGTCACCGACCGAGCTGGCCCACGCCCGTGCCGCCCAGCTGGTCGAGCGGTACGGGGTGCTCACCCGGGAGGCGGCGCTGGGCGAGGGAACCGAGGGCGGCTTCGCCGGGGTGTACCCGGTGCTGCGGGCCCTGGAGGAGAAGGGCCGCATCCGCCGCGGCTACTTCGTCGCCGGGCTGGGGGCGGCCCAGTTCGCGCTGCCGGGGGCGGTCGACCGTCTGCGCGCGGCCCGGCCGGCGACCGAGGGCGGGGGACGCCACGAGCCGGTCCCGCCGGTGGTCGTGGCCGCCACCGACCCGGCCCAGCCCTACGGCGCCGCGCTGCCGTGGCCGCAGACGGGCGGCCGCCCGGCCCGGGCCGCGGGCGCGCTGGTGGTGCTGGCCGACGGCGACCCGGTGGCCTTCGTCGAGCGGGGTGGCCGCTCGATCTGGACGTTCCCCGCCGCCGCCGACCGCGGTGACTGGCCGTCCGCCCTGGCCCGCCGGGTCGAGCAGGGCCGCGCCCGCTCCCACGAGATCCAGACGATCGACGGCGACCCGGTCCGCACCTCCCCGTGGGCCGACGCCTTCCGCGCCGCCGGCTACGCCGACGGCTACCGCGGCCTGGTCGCCCGCGCTCGTTCGGGCCCGTGACCTATCAGACGAGGGTGGTGTGGCGGCGGGAGCGGCCGGTGCGGTGCGATCCCCGGAAACCGCACCAGCAGACCCAGCGGACGGTCAGGCGGTCGCCGTCGGGCTCCAGCCCGGTGATGTGACGCTCGGTGAGCATGACCTCGCTGCCATGTCGGGGGCACTGCACGGTGAACATGGCTCCATCCTCCCCCTGGTCGGACGGGATGACGAGTGGCAGCACGGCGCATGTGCGCACGAATCCTGCCAAACTAGGGACATGTCCGACGATGAACGCCCCGGCGCCGCTTCCCGTGAGGACGGCCACCTGGTGGCTGCGCTGGTGGGGTCCCACGCCGCCGCCTTCGAGCTGGGCACGGCGCACGAGGTCTTCGGCATCGACCGCTCCGAGTATGCCTCGCCCTGGTACCGCTTCCGGGTGGTCGGCGCCTACGGCTCGACCATCCCGGTGAGCCACGGCGACTGGGCCATCACCACGCCGTACACGCTGGACGACCTGGCCGAGGCGGAGACGGTGATCGTCCCGGTGTGGCCCGAGCGCATGGACGCCCCGGCACCGCCGGACCTGCTGGATGCCCTGCGGGCCGTCCACGCCCGGGGCGGCCGCCTCGTCAGCGTGTGCACCGGCGCCTTCCTGCTGGCCCAGAGCGGGCTGCTCGACGGCCGCCGGGCCACCACCCACTGGATGTGGGCGGCCGACCTCGCCCGCAGCTGCCCGCAGATCGACGTCGACCCCGACGTGCTGTTCGTCGACGGCGGCGACGGCATCTACACCTCGGCGGGAACGGCGGCGGGCATCGACCTGTGCCTCCACATCGTCCGCCTCGACCACGGGGCCGACGTGGCCAACAAGGTGGCCCGCCGCATGGTGGTCCCACCCCAGCGGGACGGCGGGCAGGCCCAGTTCGTCGACATGCCGCTGCCGGCGGCGTGCAGCGACGACCCCATCGCCCGCGTCCTCGACTGGGCCATGGGCCACCTCGACGAGCCGCTCACCGTCGAGGACCTGGCCGCCCGGGCGCTGCTGAGCCCCCGCAGCTTCGCCCGCCGGTTCCGGGCCGCCACCGGCACCACGCCGATGCAGTGGTTGCTGCGCCAGCGGGTCCTCCACGCCCAGCGCCTGCTGGAGACGACCGACCTGGCCGTCGACAGGGTGGCGGGCCGCTCCGGCTTCGGCACGGCCACCGCCCTGCGGGTCCACTTCCGGCGGATCGTGGGCACGACCCCTGCCGCCTACCGGCGGACCTTCGGGCCCGACGCCGACGTCGTGGCCCTGCCGGTCGAGCAGGCGAGCTGACGGCCAGGCGCCCCGGGTGCCCGAGGGCGACACCCTCCACCGGGTGGCCGACCGGCTGCGCCCGGCTCTGGCGGGCAAGCGGCTCACCCGCTTCGACGCGCCCCGGCTGCGGGGCGAGCGCCCGGCGCCCGGCGACACGATCGACGAGGTGGCCGCCCGGGGCAAGCACCTGCTGATCGGCTTCGCCGGGGGCCTGACGCTGCGCACGCACCTGCGCATGGCGGGCTCGTGGCACCTGTACCGGACCGGCGAGCGGTGGCGGAAGCCGCCGTACCTGGCCCGCGCCGTCGTCGAGACCGACGACGGCTGGTGCGCCGTGTGCTTCTCCGCCCCGGTGGTGGAGACGTTCCGCGAGCGGGACGGGCCCCCGCCTGCGCTGGCCCGGCTGGGACCCGACCTGGCCGGCCCGGAACCCGACCTCGACGCCGTCGTCGCCCGGATCGACGCCCTGGCCGCTGCGGGCGGCGAGATCGGCGACCTGCTGCTCGACCAGCGGATCGCCGCCGGCATCGGCAACGTCTACAAGAGCGAGGTCTGCTTCGCCTGCCGGATCGACCCGTTCACGCCGGTGGCGCAGGTGCCGGTGGCCGAGCGGCGGCGCCTGTATGCCACCGCCCACCGCATGATCCGGGCCAACCTCGGCGCGGGGCCGCGCCGCACCTACGGGGCCGGGCTGGCCGTCTACCGGCGGGCCGGCAGGGACTGCCCGCGCTGCGGGTCGGTGGTCCGGCGGCGCCGCCAGGGCGAGCAGGCCCGGTCGACATATTGGTGCCCGGGCTGCCAGATGGCACCGGTAGGCTGATCGTGAAAGTTTTCACGAAGGCTGCGGATCCAGGCAGGGAGGTGTGCGATGGGAGTCCGACCGCACGTGGTCGTCGTCGGCGCCGGCTTCGGCGGGCTGGCGGTGGCCCGGGGGCTGGACCGTCTGCCGGTCGAGGTCACCCTCGTCGACCGGCAGAACTTCACCACCTTCCAACCCCTGCTCTACCAGGTGGCCACCTCGGGCCTGAACGACGCCGACGTGGCCCATCCGGTCCGGGGCCTGTTCCACCGCCAGCGCAACCTGCACGTGCGGCGGGGCGAGGTGACCGGTGTCGACTGGGACCGCCGGGTCCTGGGCCTGGCCGACGCACGCGAGGTCCCGTTCGACCACCTGGTCCTGGCAGTCGGGGCCGTGGCCACGTGGTTCGGGATCCCGGGTGCCGAGCGCCACGCCATCCCGCTGTACACGCTGGAGGACGCCGACCGCCTCCGCAACCACGTCCTCGAGCGGTTCGAGGCCGCCGACGCCGACCCCTCGCTCATCGACGAGGGCGAGCTCAACTTCGCCGTCGTGGGCGGCGGCCCCACCGGGGTCGAGACCGCCGGCGCCCTGGCCGAGCTGTTCTCGGTGGTGTTCCGGCGGGACTACCCGACGATCCCGGTCGGTCGTGCCCGCGTGGTGCTGATCGAGGCCCGCGAGGCGCTGCTGGCC
>DASSUD010000046.1:0-5387 GCA_035707385.1 Acidimicrobiales bacterium | reverse complement strand
GGACCGAGGCTCCGTTCGGAAGAATGGACGGTGGACGTCATCGCTGCCTCCGATCGGGTCGAGCGTCTTGCGTGCATGTGCTCCCGCCGTCGCGGGGCCCACTGCTCTCGATGTCGATCGTGCGATCACGGTGGCCGCGCGGCTAGGGCCGAACGTCCCGCCGGCCCGGAGCACCGGACCCGAACCGGGGCCCCCGACCCCAGGTCGAAGGGACCATCGTCCCTGGGGACGCGGAGGCGCGCGTGCGACGCTGGGGCCGAGCGGCGAGGAGGTTCCCCACGATGACGAGGCCGGCACGGTCCCTCGGAGGCTGGCCCGGGCGGCCACCGCGGACGGTGGTCGACCCGTGAGGGTGGTGGTGGCGCTCGGCGGCAACGCCCTGCTGCGCCGGGGCGAGGAGCTGACGAGCGAGAACCAGCGCGCCAACGTGCGCGTCGCCTGCGACGCCCTGGCCCCGGTGGCGCTGGCGCACGAGCTGGTGATCTCGCACGGCAACGGGCCCCAGGTCGGGCTGCTGGCGCTGCAGGCAGCCGCCTACACCGCTGTGCCGACCTACCCGCTCGACGTCCTCGACGCCGAGACGCAGGGGATGATCGGCTACCTCGTCGAGCAGGAGCTCGGCAACCGGCTGCCGATGGACAAGCCCGTGGCCACGTTGCTGACGATGATCCAGGTCGACGAGCACGACCCGGCGTTCGACGAGCCCACCAAGCCGATCGGCCCGATCTACGACAAGGCCGCCGCGGAGGAGCTCACGCGGGCTCGGGGCTGGGCGTTCAAGCCCGACGGCGATGCGTTCCGCCGGGTCGTGCCCTCGCCCGAGCCGCGGCGCATCTTCGAGCTGCGCCAGATCGAGTGGCTCCTCGAACGGGGCTGCGTCGTGATATGCGCCGGTGGCGGGGGCATCCCCACCACCTACCGCCCCGGGCGGCAGCTGGTGGGCGTCGAGGCGGTCATCGACAAGGACCGGGCCAGCGGGCTGCTCGCCACCGGCGTGCGCGCCGACGCTCTGGTCATGGCGACCGACGCCGACGCCGTCTACCTCGGCTGGGGCACCCCCGCCCAGCGAGCGATCGCCCGCGCCCACCCCCAGGCCATCCTCGACCACCGCGCCGAGTTCCCCGCCGGCTCGATGCTGCCCAAGGTCGAGGCTGCCTGCCGCTTCGCCGCCACCGGGGGGCGCGCCGCCATCGGCTCGCTGGCCGACGTAGCCGGGATGATCGACGGCACGGCCGGGACCGTCGTCACCCTCGAGGCCGAGGGCATCGAGTTCCACCCATGAAGCCACGTCCGCGCACCAGCAGAAGGAGAGCGCCATGACATGGGGAGTCCACTCCGAGATCGGGACCCTGCGGAAGGTGCTGGTGCACCGGCCGGGGCTCGAGCACACCCGCCTCACCCCGTCGAACGCGCACGACCTGCTGTTCGACGACGTGATCTGGGTGAAGCGCGCCAAGCAGGAGCACGACGTGTTCGCCGAGACGCTGCGCGAGCACGGCGTCGAGGTGTTCTTCGCGGAGAAGCTCTTCGCCGACGTGCTGGCCACGGCCGAGGGACAGGACTGGGTGTGCCGGCACATGCTGAACGAGCGGATGGTCGGGCCGGCGCTCGCCCGCGTGGCGCCCGAGCGGCTGGCGACCACCGCGCCCGCCACCATGGCCGACATCCTGATCGGCGGCATCGCCAGCCAGGACCTGTCGTCCGGCGAGGGCATGCTCTACGAGTCCGGCGATCCGACGCACATGCTGGTGCCGCCGCTGCCGAACTTCATCTTCCAGCGTGACTCGTCGTGCTGGATCTACGGCGGTGTCACGCTGAACCCGATGGCCAAGCCGGCCCGCACGCCCGAGACGATGATCGTCGAGGCGATCTACCGGTTCCATCCGATGTTCACGGCGGGCGGCGGTGTCGAGGTCTGGCTCGGCGGCACCGACGAGGACTGGGGGCGGGCGACCATCGAGGGCGGCGACGTCATGCCCATCGGCAAGGGCGTGGTCCTCGTCGGCATGGGCGAGCGCACCACGCCGCAGGCGGTCTCGCTCCTGGCCCGCCGGCTGTTCCAGGCCGGGGCGGCCGACCTCGTGCTGGCGGTCGTCCTGCCCCGGTCGCGCCACTACATGCACCTCGACACCGTCATGACGATGATCGATCACGACGCGGTGTGCGCCTACCCCGGGGTGGTCGAGGGCGCCCGGGTGTGGGCCGTGCGTCCCGGCGACTCTCCCGACGACGTCGTCCTCGAGCGGCAGGACGCGGGCCTGGTCGAGTCCATCGGCCGCCACCTCGGGGTCGGCGACATGCACGTCGTCACCACCGGGGGCGACGACTTCGAGGCCGAGCGCGAGCAGTGGGACGACGGCAACAACGTGCTGGCCCTCGAGCCGGGCGTCGTCGTGGCCTACGAGCGCAACACCTACACCAACACCAAGCTCCGCAAGGCCGGCATCGAGGTCATCACCATGCCCGGGTTCGAGCTCGGACGGGGGCGCGGCGGCGCCCACTGCCTGAGCTGCCCCCTCGAGCGCGACCCGGCCTACTGAGCGGGGCGCCGGACGAAGGAAGCCACGATGTTGAACCTCCGGAACCGGAGCTTCGTCAAGGAGATCGACTTCACCGCCGAGGAGCTCCGCTTCCTCCTCACGCTCTCGCAGGCGCTGAAGCTGGCCAAGTACGCCGGCACCGAGGTCCAGCGGTTGACGGGCAAGGAGATCGCCCTGGTGTTCGAGAAGACCTCGACGCGCACGCGATCGGCCTTCGAGGTCGCCGCCTCCTGACGATGCACGAGCACTCGCTCGAGCCCTACGGCGGCCTGTCCTACGCCTTCCTCGGCGACTGCCGGTACAACACCGGCCGGTCGCTGCTCGTCACCGGCGCCCTGCTCGGCAGCGACGTCCGCCTGGTGGGCCCGGGCGAGCTGTGGCCCCCCGACGACGTCGTCCGCACCGCCAGGCGGCTCGCCGAGACGTCCGGCGCCCGTGTCGCGGTCACCGACGACGTCGGCACGGGGGTGGGGGGCGTCGACTTCGTCTACACCGACGTGTGGGTGTCGATGGGCGAGCCGCGCGAGGTGTGGGAGGCGCGTGTGGACCTCCTGCGGCCCTACCAGGTGAGCTCCGACCTGATGAAGCGCACGGGGAACCCCTCGGCCAAGTTCCTGCACTGCCTCCCCGCGTTCCACGCCCGCAACACGACGGTCGGCACCGAGATCATGGACGCCGTCTCGATGCCCGACGGGCTCGAGGTCACCGACGACGTCTTCGAGTCGCCCGCCAGCATCGTCTTCGACCAGGCCGAGAACCGGCTGCACACCATCAAGGCCCTCCTCGTCGCCACCCTCGGCAGCTGAGCGGGGCCGCCTCTGGGATGATGGGGGCCGTCCATGACCGACGACCTCCACGCCGCCGTCACCACCTGGATCGCCGAGCACTGGGATCCCGACCGCGCCCTCCTCGACTGGCGCCGCGACCTGCTGGCGTCCGGCTGGGCGGTGCCGTCGTGGCCGGCGCGGTGGGGCGGCCGCGACCTGCCGCCGGAGGCCGACGGCGTGGTGGCCGCGGCACTGGCCGCCGCCGGCGCGCCCGGCCTGCCGCTCGGGGTCGGCATGGCCCTGGCGGCACCGACGATCCTGGCCCACGGTCCCGACGGCGTGCGAGCGCGCTTCCTCGCCCCCACGGTCACCGGCGAGCAGACGTGGTGCCAGCTCTTCAGCGAGCCGGGCGCCGGCTCGGACCTGGCCGGCCTCACCACCACGGCCGAGCGCGACGGCGACGGCTGGGTGGTCAGCGGCCAGAAGGTGTGGAACACGAGCGCCCAGCACGCCGACCTCGGTCTGCTGCTGGCCCGAACCGACTGGGACGTCCCCAAGCACCGGGGGCTGACCTACTTCGTGCTGCCCATGCGCCAGCCCGGCGTCGAGGCCCGCCCGCTGCGCCAGATGAACGACCACCGGTCCTTCAACGAGGTGTTCATGACCGAGGCCCGCATCCCTGCCGGCAGCGTGGTCGGCGAGGTGGGGGAGGGCTGGCGGGTGGCGCTGACCACGCTGGCGTTCGAGCGGCGGTTCGGGGCGCTGGTCCGCCCGGCCTTCTCCCCGGGTGGTGGCCGGGCCGTGGCGGAGGCGCAGGCCGAGGCGGCCGACCACTTCGAGACCTACCGGTGGTACCCGCAGCGGGCGGGACGTGCCGACCTCGTCGTCGAGCGGGCGCAGGCCACGGGGGCCGCCGCCGATCCGGTGGTGCGCCAGGAGATCGCCGCGCTGCTGGCGGCCCAGCGGGCCGGCCGCTGGACCGCCGAGCGGGCGCGGGCCGGGCTGGCCCGGGGCCGGTCGCCGGGGCCGGAGGGATCGATCGGCAAGCTGGCCGCCAGCCACGTGGCCCGCGGCGCGGCGCGGGCGCACGCGCGGATCGCCGGGGCCGACGCCCTGCTCACCGGCCCCGACAGCCCGGAGGGCGGGGTGATCGCCGAGGTGATCGTGTCGGTCCCGGCCCAGTCGATCGCCGGGGGCACCGACGAGATCCAGCGCAACATCCTCGGCGAGAAGGCCCTGGGCCTGCCCCGGGAGCGGGCCCCCGAGCGGGCCGCGGCGTTCCGTGACCTGCCCCGCAACACCTGACCCCGGGGCGCACGCCGGGGTGCTGGTACGTTCCCGATGATGAGCGAGCCCGGCGCGAACGGCCGTGACCTCGTGGTCGAGCGGGGGGCCGACCACGTGGCCACCGTCGAGATCCGGCGGCCGCCGAACAACCACTTCGACGCCGACCTGATCGGCCGGCTGGCCGGCGCCCTGGAGGACCTGGCGGCGGACGGCGACACCCGCGCCGTCGTGCTGTGCAGCGACGGGCGGCACTTCTGCGCCGGTGCCGACCTCGGCGGCCGGGGCGAGGGAGCCAGCGAGTCGGCCCGGCTGTACGAGGCGGCCGTGCGCCTGTTCCGCCAGCCGCTGCCCGTGGTGGCCGCGGTGCAGGGCGCCGCCATCGGCGGGGGCCTGGGGCTGGCCCTGGCGGCGGACCTGAGGGTGGTGGCGCCGGAGGCCCGCTTCGCCGCCAACTTCGCGCTGCTGGGCTTCCACCCCGGCTTCGGCATCTCGGTGACGCTGCCCCGGGTCGTCGGCCCGCAGGCTGCGCTCGAGCTGCTCACCACCGGCCGCCGCATCGACGGCGAGGAGGCCCTGCGCATCGGGCTGGCGGACCGCCTGGTCCCAGGCGGCGACCTGCGGTCGGCGGCCCGCGCCCTGGCCGCCGAGATGGCGGCGGCCGCGCCCCTGTCGGTGCGGGCGATCCGGGCGACGCTGCGGGGCACGCTGGCCGACGAGGTGGCGGCGGCGGTCGACCACGAGCGGGCCGTGCAGCAGCGCCTGATGCGCACGGCGGACTTCCGCGAGGGGGTGG
>DASSUD010000045.1:0-25848 GCA_035707385.1 Acidimicrobiales bacterium | reverse complement strand
GCCCCCCGCTCGACGCCGAAGGCCCGGTGCTCGGCCGGCACCGGGGCCCCCAGCCCGACCGCCGGCAGCAGGCGGCCGCCGGACAGCCGGTCGAGGGTGGCCAGCTCCTTGGCCAGCACGACGGGGTTGCGCCCGGGCACCACGAGGACGCTGGTGCCGAGCTTGAGCTTGCGGGTGCGGCCGGCGGCTACGGCCAGGGCGATGAGCGGATCGGGGGCCGGGCCGGTCAGGCGCTCGCTGAGCCACAGCGAGTCGAACCCCCGGGCTTCCAGGGTGTCGACGAAGCCGGGGAAGCGCTCGGCGTCCCCGGCCAGCGTCTGGGTGCCGAGCCCGAACCCGATCCGGACCTTCATCGCCCCGCCCGTGCCATCGCCTCAGACCGCCCGGTCCGCCTTGCGGGCCGTCTTGCGCGTGCCCTTCTTGGCCTTGGCCTCGGTCTTGCGACCGGCGGCCTTGGCCTTGCCGACCGCCTGCTTGGCCTTGCCGGTGACCTTGCCCATGGTGATCCTCTCCTCCTAGAAGACGATGAGTCGCTCGGCGAGGGCGGCGACCTCGTCGAGGTCTCCCGTCCATGCGCCGGTGGAGAGGTACTTCCACCCACCGTCGGCGAGAATCACGACAATCGTGCCGGAGTCGATCTCGGTGGCCACCTTGGCCGCCCCGGCCAGGGCCGCACCGCCGGAGATGCCGGAGAAGATCCCGACCTCGACCAGCCGCCGGGTCCACACGATGGATTCCCGGGGGCGGACGATGCGCTTGCGGTCGAGCAGGTCGGGACCGCCCCACTTGTCGTAGACAGGCGGTATGTAGCCCTCGTCGAGGTTGCGGAGGCCCTCGACGCGCTCGCCCAGCGGCGGCTCGATGGCCACCACCTTGACGTCCGGGTTCTGCTCCTTCAGGTAGCGGCCCACACCCATGAGGGTCCCGGTCGTGCCGAGGCCGGCGACGAAGTGGGTGAGCTCGGGGCAGTCCCGCCAGATCTCGGGGCCCGTGCCCTCGTAGTGGGCCCGCGGGTTGGCCTCGTTGGCGTACTGGTAGAGGAAGGCCCAGTCGGGGTGCTCGTCGGCCAGCTGCTCGGCGCGGCGCACGGCGCCGTTGGACCCCTCCTCGCCCGGCGTGACGATGATCTCCGCGCCCCACACCTCGAGGGCCTGGCGGCGCTCGACCGACACGTTCTCCGGCATGACGATCTTGATCGGGTAGCCCCGGGTGCGGGCGATCATGGCCAGGGCGATGCCGGTGTTGCCGGAGGACGGCTCGATGATCGTGCGACCGGGGCTCAGCGTGCCGTCGGCCTCGGCCTCCTGGACCATCGCCCAGGCGATGCGGTCCTTGACCGACCCGGCCGGGTTCTGGCCCTCCAGCTTGGCGACGATCCGCACGTCGGGGTTGGGGCTGAGCAGGCTGACGTCGACCATCGGCGTGTTGCCGATGAGCTCGAGCACGGAGGCGTGGACGGTCATGCGCGCTGGTCCTCGGGTCGGTCCGGGGTCGGCCCGGAGGGTCGGTCCTGAAATCCGAGTGGTCAGGTCGACAATGCTACCGAGCGTCCAGGCCGACCGCCTCCTCCGACACGGTCCCGTCGACGATGCGGTACGACCGCAGCACCGCCGAGCTGCGCTTGAGCGACACGATCAGGTAGTGCCAGGCGGGGTCGGGAGCCTGGGCCACGTCGGTGGGCGACGGGTAGGCCTCGGAGTGGGTGTGGCTGTGCACGACGCCCACGATCTCCCGCCCCGTGCCCTCGGCGTCCCGGTCGGCCCGCAGGTGGTCCCCGGGGTCGACCGTGTACACCCGGCTGGAGGCGGCGGCGTTGCGGCACGGGTAGAACCGGTCGACCAGGTCCGACCGCGGCGCCCCGGCCACCAGGCCGCAGGCCTCGTCGGGCAGGCCGTCGTAGGCGTGGGCCACCATCTGCCGCCACACGTCCTCGGTCAGCCGGAGCACGGCCGGGAGGCTAGTGGGGTGGCCGGCAACGTCACGCCAGCCCACCGGCGGTAGCCTCGGCAGTCCCCTATGGCCCGCTCCGACGCACGCCCCGGCTCCGGCACCAAGCTGATCGCAGCCAACCGCCGCGCCCGGCGGAACTACGAGGTGCTCGAGACCGTGGAGGCCGGGCTCGTGCTCCGGGGCAGCGAGGTGAAGTCGCTGCGGGCCGCGCACGCGCAGCTGGCCGACGCCTACGCCCGCATCGAGGGGGGCGAGGCCTGGCTGGTGTCCCTGCACATCGCCCCCTACGACCACGCCCAGATGCACAGCGGCCACGAACCCGAGCGCCGCCGTAAGCTGCTGCTGCACAGGGGCGAGCTCGACCGGCTGCGGGCCATCGTCGACGAGCAGCACCTGTCGCTCATCCCGCTGTCGCTGTACTGGAAGGATGGCCGGGCCAAGGTCGAGCTGGCGCTGGCCCGGGGCCGCAAGACCTACGACAAGCGCCAGGCGCTGGCCGAGCGCGACGCCGCCCGCGAGGCAGCCCGGGCCGTGGCCCGGGCGGGCCGGGGCGACTAGGCGGGCGAGGCCGTGGGCGAGCCGAACGCCGAGATGGCGGTGATGTGGAACGGCCCCTCGGCCGAGCGCTGGCTGGCCCTGGACGCCAACCACGACCGGGCCCTGGCCCCCTGGGGCGATGCGGTCCTGGCCGCCGCGGCCCCCGGGACGGGCGAGCGGGTGCTGGACGTCGGCTGCGGCACCGGGGCCATGACCCGGTCCCTGGCCCGGCGGGTGGCGGGCGGCACGGCCCAGGGCGTCGACATCAGCGCGCCCCTGGTGGCCCGGGCGCGGGCCAAGGCGCAGGCCGAGGGGGTCGGCAACGTGTCGTTCACCGTGGCCGACGCCCAGGTCCACGACTTCCCGCCCGCCTCGGTCGACGTGGCGGTGAGCCGGTTCGGGGTGATGTTCTTCGCCGACCCGGTGGCGGCGTTCGCCAACATCGGCCGGGCGCTGGCACCCGGCGGCCGGCTGGCCTTCGCCTGCTGGCAGGACGAGGCGGCCAACGACTGGCTGCGGATCCCGGCCGAGGTCCTGGCCGAGCACGTCGGCCACACCGAGCCGGTGCCCGGCGCGCCCGGGGCCGTGTCGCTGGCCGATCCCGAGCGGGTGCGGGCCATGCTCGGCGCCGCCGGGTTCGCCGGCGTGGCCGTCGCCGACGCCCCGGCCCCGATGTGGCTGGGCGCCGACGCGGCCGAGGCCTACGAGCGCGTGGCGACCAGCGGGATGACGCGGACCGCGCTGGAGGGCAAGGACCCGGCGGCGGTGTCGGCTGCGCTGGACGCGCTGCGGGCCGCCATCGCGGGCCTCGTCCGGGGCGAGGGCGTCTCGGTGCCGGCACGGGCCTGGCTGGTGACGGCCCGGCGCGCCTGACCGCATGACACCCGGTTGACAGGCCGCCGCGAGGCTGGCCGTCATACGCCGTCACCACCTGCCCTCGACCGCCGCCGCCCTACTCGCCTGTGCCGTGGCGTTGGGGGCCTGCATCCACCCCGATCTCGCCGCCGGCGTCCTGACCCCCGACACCGCCAGCCCCGACGACATCTACCACCTCGACATCGACGCCGGCGGGGTCATCCGGGCCAGTGCCGACGCGGGGAACACCGGCGGCAACACCCGCTGGGCGTTCTGGCGCAAGGCGGACCAGCCCCGCGTCGACCAGCAGACCTGCACCACCTGGGTCGACTGCGACATCAGCACCATCCAGCAGCAGGGCGCCGCGCTCCAGATCCGCAAGGAGGGCACCCGGACCCGGGCCATCACGGTGACCCGCCACATATTCGGCGGCTTCGGCGGCCAGTTCATCGTGCACACGATGGACTCGGCGCCCCCCGGCGGCGGAGGCCCGGCGCTGACCTGGTTCGGCGCGGTGACGATCGATTCCCTGGCGGACGAGACGACCCCGTACCCGTGGCGCCTGTGCGCCCGCATCATCGGACGCCAGGTCAGCTTCATCGTGTGGCCGCTGAGCGATCCGCAGCCCGCCTGGGGCACCCCGGGCGCCGGCGGGTCCGCCACGTTGCCCTCCGGCTGGGATGCGGCATCGGGGATCCCCGGCTTCTTCGTCGGCCACCTGACCGCGGGCCAGTCCGTGGGCTACGCCGACGTGGTCACCTCGGCGCCGTAGCCGGGCCGCTACTCGGGCCAGCCGACGATCGGCGCCACCAGGTCGGCCGGGTCGACGACCACGTCGTAGCCATCCCGGCCGGCCAGCCAGTCGGCGTTGCGGGCGTGGAGGTCGTCGAGGTGGTCGAACCGGTTCAGCACCACCGTGACCGGCCAGGGGGCGAGGGCGCCGGCGGCCAGGCGGACGCCGTTGATCGTCCCCAGGCCGGCGTCGGCCACCAGCACCACCCGCTCGGGGCGCACCGCCGAGGCCAGCGCCACCGTGTCGCCGTCGGACGCCAGCGGGGAGCGCACGCCCCCGGCCGACTCCACCAGGCCCACGCTGACGCCCGGCGCCCACGCCAGCTCGTCGACCAGGTCGGCAATGGTGAACGCCGGGCGGCCCAGCGCCTCGGCCGCCATCGGCGGGGCCAGCGGCACCGGGTACCAGCGGTGGCGGGGGCACACGACCGCCGGGTGGTCGCCGGTGGCGTGGGCCAGCAGCCCCGCGTCGGTGTCGGCGGGGTCGTCCCCGGCGTCGAAGCTCTGGGCCGGCTTGCGGGCGGCCACGATCAGGCCCCGGGCCCGCAGCGCCCGGGCCAGCCGGCACGCCACCCAGGTCTTGCCGACCTCGGTGCCGGTGCCGGCGACGACGACGAGCCGCTCAGGGCGGGGGTCCACCGGGCCCGCCGAGCGCAGCGAGGGCGCCGACCAGGCGGTCCACCTGGTCGTCGGTGTGGGCGGCCGACAGCGTCACCCGCAGCCGGGACGTCCCCGGCGGGACCGTCGGCGGCCGGATGGCCGGGACCAGCAGGCCCGCCTCCAGGAGCCGGGCGGCGGCCTCGAGGGCGGCGGCCTCGTCCCCCAGCACCACCGGGACGATGGGGGTCGGGTGCCCGGGGCGCAGGCGGTCGACGTGGGTGCGCAGCCGGGCCAGCAGCGCGCCGCCCTCGGGCGAGCGGACCACCCGCACGGCGGCCAGGGCCGCAGCCACGTCGGCCGGCGTGGGCGCGGTGGTGAAGATGAACGGCCGCGCCCGGTTGACCAGCAGGTCGACGTAGGAGCGGGGGCCGGCCACGAAGCCGCCGAGCGACCCCAGGGCCTTGGACAGCGTGCCCATGCGTAGGAGCGGGACACCGGCGCCGGCGACGGCGACCTCGGGGCCGAGAACGGCGTGCGCCTCGTCGAGGACCAGGAGGGCGCCATGCGGCGCGCACGCTTCGGCCAGGCCGGCCACGTCGGCCACGTCCCCGTCCATCGAGAAGGCGGCGTCGCTCACCACCAGCGCCGGGCCGTCCGCCTCGGCCAGCAGCTTGGCCAGGTGGTCGAGGTCGGCATGGCGGTAGACGCGCACGGCAGCCCGGGCCAGGCGGGCGCCGTCCACGATCGACGCGTGGTTGAGCTCGTCCGACACGATCGTGACCCCGGCCCCGCCGAGCGTGGCCAGCAGGCCCAGGTTGGCGGCGAAGCCGGTCGGGAACAGCAGCGCGGCCTCGGTCCCCTTCCAGGCGGCCAGCTCCGCCTCCAGCTCGGCGTGCACGGGCCGCGAGCCGACGACCAGTCGCGAGGCCCCCGTGCCCGCGCCCCCGCGATCGAGGGCGTCGTGGGCGGCGGCCACCACCGCCGCGTGGTGGGTCAGGCCCAGGTAGTCGTTGGAGGCGAAGGTGACGACCTCGCGGCCGCCCACGATCCCCGTGACCGCACCGGTGGGATCGAGGTCGCGGGGTGCCCGCCACCGCCCGGCCTCCCGCACCGCGTCGAGCTCCGCGGCCACCCGGTCGTCCCAGCCGCTGCTCACGCCGCGTCCCCGGTGACCTCGGCGACGGCGGCCGCCAGCGTGTCCACGATGCGCTCGACCTCGGCGTCGCCCACGGTCAGGTGCGGCATCAGGACCACGACGTCGCCCAGCGGGCGCAGCAGCACGCCGCGGCGGACGGCGGCGGCGCACACCCGGCGGCCCCAGCGGCGCCCGCCCGCCGGCGGCGCCAGCTCGACCCCGCCCATGAGCCCGCACAGGCGCACGTCCGCCACCGCGCCCAGCGGGGCGAGGCGCTCGCCCGCCAGCCGGCGCAGGGTGACGGACCGGGCCGCGACGTTGGCGAGGACGTCCCACTCGTCGAGCAGGCGGAGATGGCGCAGGGCGACCGCGGCAGCCAGGGCGTTCCCGCTGTAGGAGTGCCCGTGGTAGAGGGTGCGGGCCGACAGGTCGGGGCCGAGGAAGGCGTCGTGCACCCGGTCCGACGCCACCGTGGCCGACATCGGCAGGTAGCCGCCGGTCAGGCCCTTGCCGATGGCCATCAGGTCGGGCCGCAGGGCACACTGCTCGGCCGCGAACAGGGTCCCCGTCCGCCCGAAGCCCGTGGCCACCTCGTCGCAGATCAGCAGCACGTCGTGGCGGCGGCAGGCGTCGACCAGGGGCCCGTAGGCGGCGGGGTCGGCCAGCAGCATTCCGGCGGCCCCCTGGACCAGCGGCTCCACCACCACGGCCGCCAGCCGGGGCCCGTGGGCGTCGACCAGCTCGGCGGCCGCGTCGAGGGCCGCGGGGTCGTCGTAGCCGGGGGCCCGAACGACGTCGAACCGGAGCGGGTCGAAGAGGTCGGTGCCGAAGCCGCCGGCCCCCACCGACAGCGAGCCCACGGTGTCCCCGTGGTAGGCGTTCCCCAGCGCCAGGTAGCCGGTGCGCCCCTCGACGCCGAGGTTGGCCCAGTATTGGAAGGCGATCTTGATCGCCTGCTCGACGGCGGCGGCGCCGTCCGACGCGAACAGGAAGTGGGGCCGGTCGACCGGCACCACGGCGGCCAGCGCCTCGGCCAGCTCGACCACGACCCGGTTGCCGTTGCCGAGCAGGGTGGAGTGCGCCACCCGGTCGACCTGGTCGCGCAGCGCCCGGTCCAGTTCGGGGACCCGGTGACCGAGCGTCGTGACCCACAGCGACGAGATGGCGTCGAGGTAGCGGCGGCCCTCGACGTCGACAAGGTCGTGGCCGTCGCCGGACTCCACGATGATCGGCTCGTTGTCGAGGTAGCTGGCCATCTGCGTGAAGCCGTGCCACACCACCGCGGCATCGCGCTCCCCCCAGGAACGGGCGTCGACCATGGGGACGCAGCGTGCCAGGCGGACAGGGGCGGAGCGAATCCGACACAGACCGGCACCCGCCGAGCGCAATGGCCCCGTACAGGTGCCGATCTGCATCGATGGGAGGGCCGGTAGAGTAGTGAGGCTGCTTGACAAGGGGCTGATCGGTTTCGACGTCGAGACCGGAAGTCGAATCGTGCGACCGGAGTTGCTCAGACTCCTTAAACGGGGCACAAACACAACTGCCGACGAGCAGTTCGCTTTCGCCGCCTGATAACCAGGTGGTCAGAGAGCAACAGCGACCCGTGAGGGCACGCGGGGCCTGATCATCGCAGCCCGGCAACAGAAGCGATGGTTGACGGCGGGAAAGACCGCTGGCGGCGGGAAAGACCGCTGACCTCAGGGAACAGACCTGGCGGCGGCCCCCTCGCGGGGCCCACCGACCCGGCGGTGCGGCAGCCGTAGAGCCGTAGATCTCGGGAATGGTCGTAGCGCGGTCGGTGACCGCTCGGCGGACGGGGGTTCGATTCCCCCCAGCTCCACGTATGCGCCTTCATACACAGCGTATGAAGGCGCATACCTCCTGCTAGGAGCCCTGTGACAGGCGCTGCCTGGTTGTGCGACCGGTGGGTGCGGCCACTGGCACGGCGGCGCGACCAGGGGGCATACCCGCTGGTCAGCCACGTGGGAAGGAAATGTCCGGGTTCCATTTCCGCGAGGTCGCGCGGACCGCGGTACAGGCCAACGCGGTGGGCGGCGCCGTATGGGGTTCCATGTCAGGCGTGCGGGTGGTGCTCTTGCACGCGTTGCCGTTCGACGGGCGCATGTGGCAGGCCGAGCGGGACCTGGCGCCGGGCGGGGTGGTCGCGCCTTCGTTGTATCGGTTGGGGGAGACCCTGGAGGATTGGGCGCAGGGCGTGATCGCTCTGGTGGGTGACGAGCCTGTCTTGGTCGTCGGGTGCTCTGTGGGTGGCTCGTGCGCGTTGGAGGTGGCCCGAGCGGCGCCCGACCAGGTTCTGGGCGTCGTGCTGGTGGGGGCGAAGGCGGGTGTGCGACCTGACCCGGTCTTGCGGGACGAAGCCGTCCGCCTGCTGATCAGCAAGGGCGTGGAGGCGGCGTGGCGGGTCTACTGGCGGCCGCTGTTCGGCCGGCACGCGCCGGAGGGTGTGCTGACCGTCGCTCGCGATCTGGCGGTGGACCAGGAGGTCGAGGACCTCGTCCGCGAGGTCCGGGCGTTCCACGAGCGACGAGATCTCACGGATTTCGCTCTGGCGTGGCCCCGTCCGATCGTGGTGATCAGCGGTGACGAGGACCGCACACCGCTGCCCACGACGGCAGCCCGGATCACCGCTGCACCGAACCGACGGTTCCATCTCGTCGAGGACTGTGGCCACTACGTCAACCTCGAGCGTCCGATCGAGTTCCGATCTCTCGTTGCCGAGACCATCGGGCGGATCTCGGGCGGGTGCTCATGACCGGCCAGGTGAAGGTCGCCGTCGGCGTCGAGGCGTGTCTAGCGGCTGAGCGGGGATGACCGGAGCCAGAACCCGTTGGGATCGGGTGCGACGTGGAAGCCCTGGGCGGCGACCATGGCCGCGGCGTCGGCGAACTGGTGGGCGACCCGGTCGGGCTGGTGGGCGTCGCTGCCGAACGAGACCGCCTGGCCGCCCTCCTCGTACCACCAGCGCACGATCTCGGGTCGGAACCGCAGCCGGGTGTTGACCTCCAGCGCTCGGCCCGACTCGGCGAGGGTGCGCAGCACGGCGCGGTAGTCGTCCTCGAAGTCGGTGGGGTCGAACGGCCTGTCGGCGTCCCAGAGTCGTACCGGGTAGTCGATGTGGGCCAGGACCTCGAAGTGGTCGGAGGACGCCACCATGCGCAGCGTTTCGTGCAGGTAGGCCCGGACGATCCCCTCCGGTGTGACCCCTGCGGGCGCTCCCGCCATGTAGAGGTGGTCGACCAGCCACAACTCCCCGTCGACCTCCAACGAGTGCAGCGATCCCAGCACGCGGTCGAAGGCGCCGGTGCCCAGGAGCGATGCGCTCGCCCCGGCGAACCAGTGCGGTTCGCCCAGCTCGACACCGGACAGGATCCGCAGCCCGGGGAACTGGTCGCGGCAGCGCTCCACGCAGGCGAGGTAGCCCTCGATGTCGAGGGGGGCGGGATCGAACCGCCCGTCGGCGCCCACCCGGCCGGCCGGCATCAGGTCGCGCACCTCGGGAGCCAGCACCCATCGGGTGGCGTCGACGTGCTCGGTGAACGCGATCGACGGCAGGCCCAATCGGACCGCTCGGGCGCACGAGCGCTCCATCGACCCCGCGACGGCATCCCAGGACCACTCGGTGTGCACGTGGTTGTCCGACGGGAGCGGCGACACGAACCGCAGCCTGACACGGGATCCGGCCACCAGCTGCGACCCGGCCGTTCCGGGGGCCATCTCGCGAGACCCGGTGCCGGCACGGAGTCGGCGATGGCCTTCTCGATCGTGACCGGAATGGCCGTGTACCGACCTGGGCGAGATCTCGGACTGAGTAGCCTCACGGCCAT
Organism: Acidimicrobiales bacterium; assembly: GCA_035707385.1. Taxonomy (GTDB): domain Bacteria; phylum Actinomycetota; class Acidimicrobiia; order Acidimicrobiales; family VFJN01; genus ZC4RG19. Next base: position 16,134 of record DASSUD010000045.1, on the reverse strand, counting down.
GTCGAAGAAGACGGCCAAGCGTCGGGCCAAGGCCCGCCGCAAGAAGGCCAACCACCGGCGCAAGCCCAACGCCCGCTGATCCCGGCCACCCGCCGCCGCGCCGCCGGTGGCGACTGGAGAAGCTGCCGAGGGGCCGTCAGTTGCTGCGCTCGTCTGTGCCACGGGGCATGGACTCGTCGGTCGCATCGCAGATGGCCGTCTCGATGTCGTGGGAGAACGGCATGAAAGCGGCCACCCTCCGGCGGATCTCAACGAGGCGTCGTGTCCGTCGCGCTCCAGATCGGTCGGGAGTCAGGTCGTCGCTGCGGGTCCAACGGCGGCGGACGTCGTGGACCTACGATGACCCGGCGCGAGCGGACAACACGAGGAGTGCTGATGGACAGGCCGCCTCCACCTCCACCCCCGCCTCCGGGCCGGGACTATCGCCCACCTCCCCCGACCTACGGGTACCCCTATCCCTACCCGTACGCCGCCCTGAGCCAGCCAAGGGCCTGCAGGTCGCCGCGCTGGTCTGCGGCATCGTCGGCTCCGTGATCGGCCTCGTCGCGATCCTGGGCCTCTTCTCCATCGCCCTCGGTCTCGTCGCCATCGTCCTCGGGTTCATCGCTTGGGGGCAGCGCGGCAAGGTGCGCGCCAAGCGGACGATGGCCGCGTGGGGGATCGGCCTGGGCACGCTCTCCCTCGTGCTCGGCATCGTCGGCGTGGTGATCGTGAACGAGGCGTTCGAGGACCTCGACCGCGAGCTGGACGAGATCGAGTCCGACCTCGATGGTTAGGCAAGTCCGGTAATGGCCGATGACCCCCGAGCGGGTTCGATCCCTCAGCTCCACTCAAGTTATACTCTCAGGTATGACCTCTAAGGTCGGCCCCAAGGGGCAGGTCGTCATCCCCAAGGTCCTTCGTGACCGGCTCGGCATCGAGCCGGGTGACGAGGTCGACTTCTGGCTGGACGGTGACCACGTGGCGGTCCGGCCGGTCGGCCTCCGCCGTCCTCTGCGGGGCCGGTTCGCCGGCAGCGGGCTGACCGACGAGCTGGTGCGCGAGCGACGCGCAGACAACCGCCGCGAAGCGGCGCGTTGACGACCGTCCTCGACTCCTGGGCCGTCCTCCGTTACCTCGAGGACTCGAGCCCGGCCGCCGGGCAGGTCGCACGGCTGCTCGACGGTGAACGACCGGTCATGAGCTGGATCAACCTCGGCGAGGTCTTCTACGTAGTTCGCCGCCTCCACGGCGACCTCGAGGCAGCGGGGACAGTCCGGGACATCCGTGAGGTGCTCGATCCCGAGCTACCCGGTGCGGACCGGATCCTGGCCGCGGCTCGGATCAAGGCAGACCATCCGCTTGCGTACGCCGACGCCTTCGCCGCCGCGACCGCGATCGCGCACGACGCCGAGCTGTGGACGGGCGACCCGGAGCTGCTCGTGGACGGCGCCCCCTGGCGGTGGCGCGACCTGCGCTGAGGTCGTAGGGGTTCGGGCTGCCGTCGTGGCCGGGGAGTCGGTGGCAGTCAAGGCCTGGAGGATGCGGCGGCGTCGGGGGACGGCACCGTCACGTGACCGTGCGCGGTCAGGCGCGGGACGCGGCGAGCGGCATGGCCATCCGCACGCGGGCGCCCCCGCCGGCGCGGCGGTCGACGCTCAGTGTGCCGCCCGCCGCCTCGGCGGCGCGCCGCGCGATGTCGAGGCCGAGGCCGGTCGACCCGGACCGGGTCTCGCCCCGGCCGACCGCCTCGTCGGGGGCGTCGATGCCCGGGCCGTCGTCCTCGACGTCCAGCGTCGCCCAGGCGCCGTCCGCCCGGAGCCGCAGGGCGTAGGGCGTGCCCTCGGGGGTGTGGGCGAAGACGTTGCCGACCAGCGCGTCGAGCGCGGCCGCCGCCTCCTCGCCGGACAGCGACACCACGCACGGGCCCCGGACGCCGTCGGCGTCGAGGGTCCAGGTGCGGCCGTCGTCCTCGGCCAGGGCGCTCCAGAACCGGGCCCGCTCCCCCGCCACCTCCGCCAGGTCGCAGGTGGCGGCTACCGCTCCGGCGTGCAGGGGCCGGCGGGAGCTGCGGATCAGCTCCGAGATCGCCGCCTCCAGCCGCTCGACGTCGGTCACCAGCGCCGGGTCGCCCGCGGCCTCGGCGTCCAGCCGCACGGCCGTGAGCGGCGTGCGCAGCCGGTGGGACAGGTCGGCCACCCGCTCCCGCTCGGCGGCCCGCAGCTCGTCGATGCGGTCGGCCAGCATGTTGAGGGCCCGGGCGGCGTCGGCCAGCTCGGGGGTCGGTCCCGGGTCGGCCCGGGCCTCGGCCCGGCCCGCGGCCAGCGCCCGGGCGGTCCCCGACAGCTCGGTGGCGTCGCGGGTGACGGACCGGGCCAGGCGGTCCGCGATCACGACCGCCGCCGCCACCAGCACCACCGCCACCCCCGCCAGGGCCAGCCAGGCGGTGGTGACCCCGTCGTCGAGCAGCGATCCGGGTATCAGCGCCCGCACCACGGACGTCCCGGTCCCGGTCACGACCGGCGTGTACAGCTCCAGGTCGCCGCCGTCGTCCAGGCTGAAGGCCTGCCCCTGCTCGCGGGCCAGGCGCAGGGCGTCGTCGTCGGCGCCGGCCGCGCCGCCCACCACCGTGCCGTCCGGCAGCCACACGGCCATGCGCCCGCCGGCGCCGGTGGCGGTGCTGTCGATGGCGGTGGCCACCACGTCGGGCGTGACCCCGGGGACCGACAGGGTCGGAGCCAGCGAGGCCACGTCCCGCTCGGCGGCGGCGATGGCGCGGTCGCGCGCCACCGTGCGCACCAGCGCACCGAGCGGGACGGCGAAGGCCACGACCACCAGGGTCGTGGTGGCCACCACCACGAGGACGATCCGCCGGCGCACGGGCCTAGCCGTCGGCGGCGGGGTCCGCAGGCGCGGCGAGGCGCACGCCGACCCCGCGCACGGTGTGCAGGTAACGGGGCTGGGAGCCGGTCTCGCCCAGCTTGCGCCGGAGCCACGACAGGTGGACGTCGACCGTCTTGTCCCCCCCGCCGTAGGGCTGCTGCCACACCTCCGCCAGCAGCTCGCGGCGGGTGACGACCTCGGGGCTGCGCCGGGCCAGGTGGGCCAGCAGGTCGAACTCCAACCGGGTCAGGTCGAGCGCCCGCCCGTCGACGCTGGCCTCCCGCAGGGCGGGGGCGACGACCAGCGTCCCGACCACCAGCTCGCCGCCGTCGCCGCCCTCGCCGCCGTCGGACCGGCGCAGCACGGCGCGGATGCGGGCCTCCAGGTGGGCGGCGGAGTACGGCTTGACCACGTAGTCGTCGGCCCCGCCGTCGAGCAGGCGGACGATCTCGGCCTCGTCGTCGCGGGCGGTGGCCACGATCACCGGGACGGCCGATACGCCCCGCAGCATGCGCAGCACGTCGGCGCCGTCGAGGTCGGGCAGGCCCAGGTCGAGCACCAGGACGTCGGGCCGCCAGTCGACGGCCGCGGTGAGGGCGGCGGCACCGGTGGCCTCGGTGCGCACCACGTGCCCGGCCGCCACCAGCCCGCGCGCCACCGACTCGCGGATGCGGAGGTCGTCCTCGATCACCAGCACGGAGGCCACGGGCCCCACCGTACGTCGGGCACCACCACCACTCAGCGTCCTTAGGACTTCCTTAGGGATCCCTTTGGGACCTGCTGAGAGGGGGACGCGAGGATGGTCGACGTGCGGCGGATGCTCACCCTCGGTGCCGCCTGGGCGGTTGCCGCCGCGTTCGCCGCGGTGGTGGCGTGGCAGGGCGTCGGCCTCGTCGGCGACCAGGTGACCGACGAGCGACCCCCCACACGCTCGCCCGCCGACGTGGCGGCCGAGCTGGCGGGCACCGCCCCGACCGCCGACCCCGGCACGTCCTCCACCTCGGCGCCGGCCGCCGTCGTGACCGAGCCCACGGCCCCGCCCACGACGGGCGGGCCGGCGCCCGAGCCCGTGGTCCGGTCGTACCGCGTCACCGGCGGCACGGCGGCGCTCGCGTTCACCCCCGCAGGGGTGACCGTGGCGTACGCCGCCCCCGACCTCGGCTACCAGATGCGCTCCGAGGCCGACGACGGTGGCTGGCGCATCGAGTTCGAGGGCCCGGCTGGCCGCAGCCGCATCGAGGGCTGGTGGGACGGCGGGCCGCAGGACCGGGTCGAGGACGCCGCCGGCACGCGCCGCGGTGACGACGACGATTAGCGATCCCTTAGGGGAGCGGCGACACGGCCTTAGGCGGGGCATCCGCAGGGTGGGGTCATCAAGCGGAACTCCCACCCAGAGAGGAATCGTCATGCAGCTCTCCCCCACCAGGATCCGCGTCGGGCTCGCCAGTGGCCTGGTCGCCGGCGCCCTCGGGCTCGCCGTCTTCGGCGGCCTCGGCCCGGCGCCCGCGCTGTCCGGCGTGGCGTCGCACGGCGACGACGACGGCGACGGCAGCGGCACCACTGGGACGACCGTCGGCACCACCGTCGCCACGCCGGCGCCCGCTGCCTCCGGGTCGCGGGTCATCGACGCCGCCGGGGCCGGGACGGTCACCGTCGACCACGCCGGCGACCGGCTCAACCTGGTGTCCGCCGTGCCCGCGACCGGGTGGAGGGTCGAGGTCGAGCAGCCGGCCGGCCGCGAGATCGAGCTCGACTTCCGCCGGGGCGGCCAGCGGGTCCAGGTCAACCTCGAGATCGAGGACGGGGCCGTGCGGGAGCGCCTGCGGGTGCGGGACGACGACGCCGGCACCGACCTCCGCATCGAGAACGGCGCGGTCGTGCGGGCCGAGGGCTTCGGCGACCAGTCGATCCCGGCGCCGAGCACCGGGTCCGGCACGAGCGGCTCCGGGTCCAGTGGCCCGAGCGGTGACGACAGCGGTCGGGGCGACGACCACGGCGGCCTCGGCGACGACCACGGCGGCGGGTCCGGCCGGGGCGGCGACGACGACCCCGGAGACGACCACGGCGGCGACGACTGACCTTCCCGCCAGCCGGGCCGGGCCTGTCCGACTTCCCCCTCGGGCAGGCCCGGCGGCGTCCGCGGGTCGGTAACGTCCGGCGGGTGAGCGACTCCAGCGGCCCGGTCCGGGTCGAGATCGACGGCGGGCGAGGCGTCAGCCGGGTGACGCTGAACCGGCCGGACAAGCTGAACGCCCTCAACGACGAGGTGCGGGCCGCCCTGCACGAGGCCGTCCGCATGCTGGTGGACCGGGACGACGTGCGGGTGGTGGTGGTCGCCGGGGCGGGCCGGGCGTTCTCGGCGGGCGCCGACCTGGCCGAGCGGGTCGACGTGGGGCCCGACGTGCTGGCCCGCCGCCGGGCGTCCGGGCGCTGGCAGCGGCTGCTCGACGACCTGGAGCACCTGCCCCAGGTGACCGTGGCCCGCCTGCACAGCCACGTGATCGGCGGCGCCGGGCTGCTGGCCGCGGCCTGCGACCTGAGGGTGGCGTCCGACGACCTGTCCTACACCATCCCCGAGGTGGCCATCGGCATCCCGCTCACGTGGGCGGGCCTGCCCCGGCTGGCCCGCGAGATCGGCCTGCCCCGCACCCGCGACCTGGTCATGACCGGGCGGCGCCTGGACGCGGCCGAGGCCGAGGCCTGGGGCCTGGTCCACCGGGTGGTGCCGGCCGCCGAGCTCGACACCGCCGTCGAGGCCCTGGTCGCCGACCTGCTGGCCCAGCCGCCCGCCGCGCTGGCCCTCACCGTCGACGCCCTCCGGGCCCTGGGCCGGGCGGTGTCGGCCCCGGAGCTGGCGTGGTCGGACCCCGACCTGCTGCGCTGGTCCCTCGGCGAGCTCGGCGGCCGCTAACGTCCGGCCGTGCGGCAGCGCCCTTCCGAGCTGGTCGGCGGCGCCTCCGGGCGCCGATCGGCCTCTCCGGGGCTCCCCCGGGGGTGACCACAGTCGTCCGGCAACGCAGCGCCTGCGCGGACGCGCACTCCTATGCGCCCTCGCGCACGCACGACAGGAACGGTCGGGGGGCGCTGCCGCACGCATCCCGCCGCAGCGGCTGAGCGGGTGCGGCGGGCCGACCACGACCGGGCCGCGGCCGCCGCCCTGGCCGCCGCCTTCCTGGCCGGGGACTGGGACCCGGCGGCCATGGGCCGGCGCGGCAAGCGGGCCCTGGCCGACCGGCGCCGCTGGGTCGTCGAGGTGGCCGAGATCGTGGTGCGCGCCTATCCCGACCGGCCGGCCGACCGCCCCCGGGAGCTGGCCACGTTCGTGGCCGCCTGCGAGCCGTTCGCCCGGCAGGTCCCCACCGACCGGCCGCCCCGGGCGCAGGTGTGGATGGCGGCCCCCACCGAGATGGGCACGCGCCGCTGGCCCGTCCCCGTCATCGACGACCTGGCCGCCCTGGCCCGCTGGCTGGGCGTGACCCCGGACCACCTGGCCTGGTTCGCCGACCGCCGGTCCATGGAGCGCACGGCCACCGACGAGCGCCTGCGCCACCACCGGCGCCGCTGGGCCCGCAAGGCCGACGGCTCGCCCCGCCTGCTGGAAGCGCCCAAGCGGGAGCTCAAGGACCTGCAGCGCCAGGTCCTGCACCACATCCTCGACCGGGTCCCGGCGCACGACGCCGCCCATGGGTTCCGCCCGGGGCGGTCGGCCCTCACGGCCGCCCGGCTGCACGTGGGACGGCCGGTGGTGCTGCGGTTCGACCTGGAGTCGTTCTTCACCGCGGTCGGCGCCGGGCGGGTGTACGGCCTGTTCCGCCTGGCCGGCTACCCGGAGCCGGTGGCCCACACGCTGGCCGCGCTGTGCACCACGGTGACCCCCCGGGCCGTCCTGCGCGAAGCACCCCCCGCCCCGGGCGGCGTGCCGGGGGCGGTCGAGCGCCGCCGCCGGCTGCTCCACCACCTCGCCGCCCCCCACCTGGCCCAGGGGGCACCCACCTCGCCCGCGCTGGCCAACCTGGCCGCCTTCGGCCTCGACCGCCGGCTGGCGGGGCTGGCGGAGCGCCTGGGCGCCCGCTACACCCGCTACGCCGACGACCTGGTGCTGTCCGGCGACATCGACCGCCGGGCGGCCGAACGCGTCGGCCGGCTGGTGGCCGAGATCGCCGCCGGCGAGGGCTTCCGCGTCCACGCCGGCAAGTCCCGGCGGGCCGCGGCCGCGCAGCGCCAGGCGGTGCTCGGCCTGGTGGTGAACGCCCGGCCCAACGTGCCCCGCCCCGACTACGACCGGCTCCGCGCCGTGCTCCACGACGCGGCACGCCACGGCCCGGCGGCCGCCGACCGGGAGGGCCACGCCGACTTCCGGGCCCACCTGCTCGGCCGCATCTCGTGGGTGGCGGCCGCCAACCCGGGCCGGGGTGCCCGGCTGCGGTCAGCCTTCGACGCCGTGGACTGGTCGTGAGTCAGCTCGGTGGGGGCGCCAGCGTGGAGGGGACGGTGCCGGCGGCGCCGGCCACCGTGGTGGTGGTGCCGCCGTCGGGCGGCAGCGTCTCGCCGCTGGGGTGCGGGCGGGGCCCCGTGCACGTGGTCGACCACGCCACCAGGCCGACGAGGACGGCGACGCTCACGATGATCCACAGGGCGCGGGCAGGCACGCGCCGGACCGTACCGCGTCACTCCAGGGCCGGCGCGCCGGCCACGGCGGGCTCGCCCGCCTCGGCCCGCACGACGAGGACGACCCCGGCGATGATGAGGATCCCGGCCGGTACGGCCGACACCGGGGGGACCTCGTCGAAGGCGAGCCAGGCCAGCACGGCGGCGCCCACGATCTCGAACAGGATGGCCACCGACACCAGCGTCGGCCCGGTGGTGCGCAGCACCCGGTTGACCACGGTGTGCCCCAGCAGTTGCGGCCCGGCCACCATGGCGGCCAGCGCCCACCAGGTCGTGGCGTCGTAGCCGGCCAGCTGCTGGCGCCCGGCCAGGCACACGGCCAGCAGGGCGGCGGCGGCCACGCCGTAGCACACCAGGGCGTAGACGGCCGTGGGGACGGTGCGCCGGACCTCGGCCCCCGCGGTCACGTAGGCGGCGGCCAGGGCCCCGCCCGCCAGCGCCAGGACGTCCCCGAACAGGGCCCGGGCCGACACCTGGACGTCGACGCCGGTGAGCACGACCGCGCCGGCCATCGCCAGCCCTATCCCCCACCACGCCCCCCGGGCGACGTGGTGGCCCCGCCGCCGGGCGATGAGAGCCGCCCACACCGGCTGGGTCGACACCAGCGCCACCGACGACGCCACCGACGTGAACGACAGGCTCGGCACCCAGGCGGCGAAGTGGGCGGCCAGGAACAGCCCGGCCAGCAGCGACAGGCGGCGCTCGCGGTGGTCGAGGCCCCGCAGGGACGCCCGGGCCCCCGCCGATGCGGCCAGGAGTGCGGCCAGCACCGGGAGCGCCAGGGCGTTGCGCCAGAACGCGATGGCAAGGGTGGGGGCGTCGGCCACCCGCACCAGCGGCGCGGCGGTCGACACGGCCAGGACGGCCACCCCGAGCAGCACCAGGTCGAGCGTGGGCGGCGCCGTCGACGGCGCGCGGGTGCCGGGGGACGGGGAGGCCATCGGGGGTCAGCCTGGCATGCCCCAAGTTCCGCTTGCCTCTGCAGTAAGGGTGCGAAAAGGTGGGCCGATGGACCCCCAGGTCGGCAGCTCCTCCCCCGTGGCGGAGAGCCCCGCCACCGGGAACGTGTTCAATCCCTTCGAGCCCGGGTTCGCCGAGAACCCCTACCCGCAGTACGCGGCCATCCGGGCCGAGGGGCGGGTGCAGCGGACCGTGTTCGAGTCGCTGGTGCTGTCCCACTACCGGGACGTCTTCGCGCTGCTGCGCCAGCCCGGCACCAGCGTCGACGAGCGGAACGCGACCGGGATCGTCCGCATGCCGCTCCCGCCGGAGCTGGAGGCCCGCCGCGACGAGAACCGGCGCTCGATCCTCGGCCTCGACCCGCCCGACCACACCCGGCTCCGCAAGCTGGTGTCGAGCGCCTTCACCGTTCGCCGCATCGAGCGGCTCCGGGTTCGGGTCCGGGCGCTGGTCGGCGAGCTGCTCGACGAACTGGAGGAGGCGGGCGGCGGGGGCGACCCCGTCGACGTGATCGGCGGCTTCGCGTTCCCGCTGCCGTTCGTCGTCATCAGCGAGCTGCTCGGCATGCCCGAGGCCGACCGCCTGCAGCTCCGGGCCTGGTCCCATGAGATGACGCGCACGCTCGAACCCTTCATCGACCCCGAGCAGCTGGCGGGGGCGGTGGTGGCCGGCGACAACATGCTGGCCCACCTCGACGCGGCCATCGAGTGGAAGCGGCACAACCCGGCCGACGACCTGCTGAGCGCGCTGATCGCCGCCGAGGAGGACGGGGACCGGCTGTCGCCCGAGGAGCTGGTCGACACGCTGCTGCTGCTGTACCTGGCCGGCCACGAGACCACGGTGAACCTCATCGGCAACGGCACGGTCGCCCTGCTGCGCCACCGCGACCAGTTCGAGCGGCTGGCCGCCGACCCGTCGCTCGACGCCGGCGCGGTGGACGAGCTGCTCCGCTACGACAGCCCGGTGCAGATGTCGCGGCGGATCACCGTCGCCGAGATGGAGGTGGGCGGCGAGACCGTGGCGCCCGGCCAGATGGTGCTCACCCTGCTGGGCTCGGCCAACCGGGACCCCGGCCACTGGGGCCCCACGGCGGACGACCTCGACATCGCCCGACCGGGCGCCAACGCCCACGTGTCCTTCGGCAGCGGCATCCACCACTGCCTGGGCGCGGCGCTGGCCCGCCTGGAGGGTGCCGAGGCGATCCCCGCCCTGATCCGCCGGTTCCCCGGCATGGAGCTGGCCACCGACGAGCCCGCCTGGAACGGCCGGATCATCCTGCGCGGCCTCGACACCCTGCACGTCACTCTCACGTCCTGACGGTGTAGGCTGGCCCCTGCCGGGTGACGGCATCGCCAGCTCCGCGCTGGCCTGCAAACAGATCCGCGCGACCCGGGAGACATTCGATGACGCTCACGACCACCGCTCTGCGCCGCGAGTGCACGCTCGCGGACTGGGAGGCCACGCCCGACGACGGTCGTCGCTACGAGCTCATCGGAGGGACGATCTACGTGAGCCCGGCACCCATGACGCCGCACCAACGCGCGTCGCGGCGCCTGCAGCGCATCCTCGAGGACGCCTGCCCCCACGGCTGCGAGGTCTTCGACGCGCCGGTCGGCCTGCGGCTTCCCGGCGAGCAGATGGTCGAGCCCGACCTCGTCGTCGCGCCCTATGCCAGCGATGTGGTCAAGCACCTCGTGCTGCCGGTGCTGCTGGTGGTCGAGATCGTGTCCGCCGGCAGCCGGCGCCACGACACCGTGACCAAGCGGGTCGCCTACGCCGAGGCCGGCATCGAGCACTACTGGCTGGTCGACGGCACCGTGGCCCCGGCGCGGCTCACCGCCCTGCGGCTGGCCGGCGACCGCTACGAGGCGGTCGCCGACGCCACCGGCGAGGTCGTGCTGGACGAGCCGCTGGCGATGCGGATCCCGTCGGTCGACGACCTGTTCTGCCCGCCCGGCTGATCAGCCCCGGTAGGCGCGGAAGAACGAGCGGACCTCGTCCACCAGGAGGTCCGGGACCTCCAGCGCCGCGAAGTGGCCCCCGCGGTCGTAATCGGTCCAGCGGACGTAGGCGCCGGCGGGATCGATGACCGACCGGATGCTGTTGTCCCCCGCGAACACCGCCGCGCCGGTGGGCGTTGCCGGGGGCGGGGGCGCCGCACCGCTGCCCTCGGCGGACTCGACGAACTCGCGGAACGCCTGCATGCCCTCGTAGGTGGTGTGGGCCGACGACGCGCCGGCGCCCCGGAACCAGGTCAGGCTCACGGTGGCCAGCAGCAGGTCCCGGTCGACCGCGTCCTCGGGGAGGGCGGCGGCCGGGTCGGTCCACTCCCGGTACTTCTCGACGATCCAGGCCAGCTGGCCGACCGGCGAGTCGTTGAGGGCATAGCCCAGCGTCTGCGGTCGGGTCGACTGGAGGTGCAGGTATCCCAGCCCGTCCCGCTGGTACTCGTTGAACCTCCGGGCCCGCTCGGCGTCGGCGGGGGCCAGGCCCTCGGGGTCGACCGGCGGCCCGAACGGGTACGGCACCGGGCCGCACACGTGCACGGCCGCCACCCGCTCGGCGTCGAGCATGCCCAGCATCCCGGACACCCCGGCGCCGACGTCCCCGCCCTGGGCGCCGTAGCGCCCGTAGCCCAGGGCGCCCATGACGCCGGCGTACGCCTGCGCCACCCGGAACAGGTTGCCCCAACCCGGGGCCGGGACCGGGGTCGAGAGCCCGAACCCCGGCAGCGACGGCACCACCAGGTGGAAGGCGTCGGCGGCATCGCCGCCGTGCGCAGCCGGATCCGTGAGCGGGCCGATCACCTCCAGGAACTCGAAGACCGAGCTGGGCCAGCCGTGCGTCATGATCAGGGGGAACGCCCCGGGCTCCGGCGAGCGGGCGTGCAGGAAGTGCAGGGTCTGGCCGTCGATCTCGGTCACGATCTGGGGGACCTCGTTGAGGCGGGCCTCCTGCTGCCGCCAGTCGAAGCCGGTCCGCCAGTACTCCGCCAGGTCGCGCAGGTAGTCGAGGGGGACGCCCCGCTCCCAGCCGGCCGCCCCGCCCTGCCCGGGCCACCGGGTGCGGGCCAGGCGGTCACGGAGGTCGTCGATGTCGGCCTGCGGGACGGTGAGGGTGAACGGTCGGATCTCCATGCCCGACAGACTCCCGAGCAATGCGGAAGGTTTACGTCCGCATCCGGTGGGATCGTGAGCGCATGTTGGCGACCTCCGACCGGCTCCTGCGCCTGCTGACGCTGCTCCAGGCCCGCCGCTGGACCGGGCCCGACCTGGCCGAGCGCCTCGGCGTCACCGCCCGGACCGTGCGCAAGGACATCGAGCGGGTCCGGAGCCTCGGCTACACGGTCGAGGCGGTGCCGGGCCCGGCGGGCGGCTACCGGCTGGGCGCAGGCGAGAGCCTGCCGCCGCTGCTGCTCGACGACGACGAGGCCGTGGCCGTGGCCGTGGGCCTGCGCCTGGCGGCCGCCACCGCGGCGGTGGCCGGCGGCGAGGAGGCGGCGCGGGCGGCGCTGGCCAAGGTCACCCAGATGCTGCCGAACCGGCTCCGGCCCCACGTCGAGGCGGTCGACGCCGTCACGGTCGCGCTCGCCGCCACCGGGACGCCCGTGGCCACCGCCGTCCTCACCACGCTGGCCGCCGCCTGCCGTGATCAGCGGGAGCTGCGCTTCGACTACTCGGGCCACGACGGCGCCGCCAGCACCCGCACCGTCGAGCCCCACCGCCTCGTGCACGCCCGCGGCCGCTGGTACCTGGTGGCCTGGGACACCGGGCGCGCGGCCTGGCGCATCTTCCGGGCCGACCGCATCGCCCTGCCGGCCAACGCCCTGGGCGGCCGCGTCCCGCCCCGCGACCCCCCGGGCGGCGACCTGCTCACGTACGTCACCGACGGCCTGGCCCAGGCCGCCTGGCGGGTGCGGGCCCGCGTGGTCGTCGACGCGCCCGCGGAGGCGGTGGCGGCCCGGCTCCCGGCGGGTGCGGGCGTGGTGGTGGCACTGGACGGCGGCCGCTGCGCCTACGAGCCCGGGGCGGACGACCCGGCCGCGCTGGCCGGCTGGCTCGCCCTCCTGGGCTACGACTTCGAGTTGGTGGACGGCCCGCCGGCGGTGGCGGAGGCGCTGGTCGAGCTGTCCGACCGCCTCCGCCGGGCCGTGGTGGTCAGACCCGCAGGAAGCGGCTGAGCGCCCAGGCCGAACCGGCCGCGCCGATGGTGATGCCGAGCAGCACGACGACGATGGCGGTCAGCCGGAACTCGGCGGCCGAGGCCACGAAGCCCTCCATGATCGTCTGGTAGTCGCGGTTCTGGGCGGCGTTGGTCATGGCCCGGTCGAGAGCCACCAGGGCGCCGAGGGCGAACAACGCGCCGATCAGGCCCTGGACGATGCCCTCCAGCATGAACGGCACCCGGATGAACCAGTTGGTGGCGCCCACCAGCTTCATGACCTCGATCTCCCGGCGGCGGGCGAACATCGCCATCCGGATGGCGTTGAGGATCAGCAGGAGGGCAGCGACCAGCAGGCCCACGCCCACGATGAGCATGGCCATCTGCGCGAAGGCGGAGACGGCCGTGATCGTCTTCACGCTCTCGGTCTCGTCGGTGACGATGTGGACGCCGGGCAGTGCCCGCAGCTGGTCGCCCAGGCTGCGCATCAGGTTGACGTCCTTGGACTCGGGCGAGAGGCGGTACGAGTCCGGGATGCGGGTGCCCCCCTCGACCTTGGCCTTCATGGCCTCGTTACGCTCGAACAGGCGCAGGGCCTCCTGCCGGCTCTCCTCGAGGTCCTTGTACTCCCAGTTGCCGACCTCGGGGCTCTCCTCGATGAAGTCCTCGATCGCCTGCTTCTGCTCGGGCGTGACGTCGCTCTTGAGGAAGGCGATGACCTCGATGCCGTCGCTCCAGCGCTGGGACACGTTGTCGACGCCCTGCCCGACCAGCAGCGTCGAGCCGAAGAGCGCCAGCGACACCCCCACGGTCACGATGGCGGCGATGGTCAGGGTGACGTTGCGGCGGAGGTTGGTGACGGTCTCCCGCAGGACGTAGTCGAACTTCACTGGTAGACCCCCCGGGCCTGGTCACGGATGATCGAGCCCTGGTCCAGCTCGATCACGCGGCGCTGCATGGTGTCGACGATGGAGCGGTCGTGGGTGGCCATGACAACGGTCGTGCCGGTGCGGTTGATGCGGTCGAGGAGGCGCATGATGCCCACCGAGGTCGCCGGGTCGAGGTTGCCGGTGGGCTCGTCGGCCAGCAGGATCAGGGGCCGGTTGACGAAGGCCCGGGCGATCGACACCCGCTGCTGCTCACCGCCCGAGAGCTCCTCGGGCAGGTTGGAGGTCTTGGAGTCGAGGCCCACCAGCTCGAGGATGGCCGGGACCTGCGCCTTGACCACGTGGCGGGGCCGCCCGATGACCTCGAGGGCGAAGGCCACGTTCTCGTAGACCGTCTTGTTCGTCAGCAGCTTGTAGTCCTGGAAGATGCAGCCGATGTTGCGGCGCAGGTAGGGCACCCGCCACGTCGACAGCCGGGCGATGTCCTTGCCGGCCACGAAGATCCGGCCCCTGTCGGCCGTCTCCTCGCGGTTGATGAGCCGGAGCATCGTCGACTTGCCCGACCCCGACGGCCCCACGAGGAAGACGAACTCGCCCTTCTCGATGGTGGCGGTGGCGCCGTGCAGCGCCTCGACGTGGCCCTTGTAGATCTTGCTGACGTTCTCGAAGGTGATCATCGTCCTCGGGCCGCGACGTGGCGCGGCGGCTGAAGGTGGCGTGGGTCCCCAGTCATTGCGATGAGGTTACAACTGACGCGCGCTACCAGGAACATCGCGCGTCGACGGTACCGCCGGCCGGAACACGGTCCGGGGATGCACCGCACCGTGCCCAGGGTCCGCCCGCTGCGCCCGCTCACTGGCCGCCGGCGGCGCCCCGGCGCCATTGGAGGTAGGCCTCCATGAAGGGGTCGAGGTCGCCGTCGAGCACGCCGGCCACGTTGCCGGTCTCGTGCTCGGAGCGGAGGTCCTTGACCATCTGGTACGGCTGGAGCACGTAGCTGCGGATCTGGCTGCCGAACCCGACCCGCTGCTGGTCGCCCCGGATCTCGTCCAGCTCGGCGTCCCGCCTGGAGCGCTCCAGGTCGGCCAGCTTGGCCCTGAGCATGGCCATGGCCCGGTCCCGGTTCTGGAACTGGCTGCGCTCCACCTGGCAGGTCACGACGATGCCGGTCGGGACGTGCGTGAGCCGCACGGCCGAGGACGTCTTGTTAACGTGCTGGCCGCCGGCGCCCGACGCCCGGAACACGTCCATCTTGATGTCCTTGTCGTCAAGGTCGACCGAGGCGTCGCCGTCGTCGAGCATCGGCACCACCTGCAGCGCGGCGAAGGCGGTCTGGCGCTTGCCCTGGGCGTTGAAGGGGCTCATCCGCACCAGCCGGTGCACGCCCCGCTCGGCCTGCAGGTAGCCGTAGGCATAGCGGCCCTTGACCACGAACTCGGCCGAGGACAGCCCCGCCTCCGACCCTTCGGTGAACTCGTCCACCTCGACGTCGTAGCCGCGGCTCTCGGCCCAGCGGGTGTACATGCGCAGCAGCATCTCGGCCCAGTCCTGGGCGTCGACGCCGCCCTCCCCCGCCTGGATCGACACCAGCGCGTCGCGCTCGTCGTGCTCGCCGGAGAACATCGACCGGAGCTCGACCCGGCGCAGGTCGGCGTCCACCGCCGCCAGGGACTGCTCCACCTCGGCCAGCGCCTCCTCGTCGCCCTCGTCGCGGGCCAGCTCGTAGAGGGTGTCGGCGTCGTCGAGGCGGCCGGACAGGCCCTCGTAGTGGTCGAGGTCGTCGATGACCCCGGCCAGCTCGCCGGTCACCCCCCGGGCCCGCTCCGGGTCGTCCCACAGGTCGGGACGGGACGCCTCGGCCTCCAGCTGGGGGCGCCGGGCCCGCAGCTCGTCGACCCGCAGGTAGCCCTCGGCCTCGTCGAGGCGGGCACGCAGTGCCTTCAGATCGTCGGACAGGTCACGCATGAGAGGCGGGCGTCAGCTGCGCCCGTGGCACGCCTTGAACTTGCGCCCCGAGCCGCACGGGCACGGGGCGTTGCGGGGGGTCTTGTCCCAGCCGGTCTTCACCACCGGCGTGTTGGTGCGGGCCGCCTGGGCGGTGGCCGTGGCGGTGGCCCCGTTCCCGGCCGGCGCCGGCTCGGCGCCGCCGGCCGCGGCCTCCGCCCGGGCGGCGGCCGCCAGGCTGGCCGCTCCGCCGGCGGTGGCCGACTCGTCGGGCGAGGAGTACTGCAGGTTGCGGAGGGTGGCGTCCTCCGTGGCGTCCTCCCGCACCGGGGCGTCGCGGGGAGCAGCCGCGGCCGGTGCCGCCTGGCCACCGTCGCCGTCGACCGGCGCCCGGACCTCGGCCTCGATCTCGACGTGCATCAGGTAGCGGATGGCGTCCTGCCAGATGCCGTGCATCATCTGGCCGAACATGTCGAAGCCCTCGCGCTGCCACTCCACCAGCGGGTCCTTCTGACCCATGGCCCGCAGGTTGATGCCTTCCCGCAGGTAGTCCATCTCGTAGAGGTGGGCGCGCCAGCGCTGGTCGATCACGCCGAGCATGACCCGGCGCTCCAGCGTCCGCATGCGGTCGGGACCGAGCTTGGCCTCGTGC
>DASSUD010000044.1:0-3519 GCA_035707385.1 Acidimicrobiales bacterium | reverse complement strand
GACGCTCCCGGCTTCCCCCGCGCCGGGGCTGGTCGAGTTCGACCCGCTGGCCCTGGTCGAGGCGGCCCTGGGCGTGGCCCGGGCCGCGCTGGCCGAGGGTGGGCCGGTGACCGCGGTCGGGATCACCAACCAGCGGGCCTCGACGGTGGTGTGGGACCGGGCCACGGGCGAGCCCGTGGGCCCGGGGCTCGGCTGGCAGGACCTCCGCACGGTGGGCGACTGCCTGGTGTGGCAGGGCGAGGGCCTGCGCTTCGCGCCCAACGAGTCGGCGACCAAGGCAGCCCACCTCCTCGACGCGGCCGACCCGGACCGCCGCCGGGACCTGTGCGTCGGCACCATCGACTCGTGGGTGGCGTGGCACCTGTCCCACGGCGACCTGCACGTCACCGACCTGTCCAACGCCGCCGTGACCGGCCTGCTCCTGGCGGACGGTTCGGGGTGGGACGACAAGCGGCTCGACGCCCTCCGCATCAGCCGCCACTCGCTGCCGCGGGTCGTCGACACCACCGGCGTCGTGGGCACGGCCACCGCCCTCGACGGTGCCCCGCCGATCGCGGCGCTGGTGGGCGACCAGCAGGCGTCGCTGGCCGGGCAGGGCTGCGTCCGACCTGGCCAGGCCAAGATCACGTTCGGCACGGGCGCGATGCTCGACGTGTGCGTGGGCGGCGAGCGCCCGGCGGCCGCCCGCCAGGGCGAGCACGGCACGTTCCCCATCGTCGCCTGGCGGGACGCCGGCGGCGTGACCTGGGGCGTCGAGGCGGTGATGCTGGCGGCCGGTACCAACATCGAGTGGCTGCGCGACGACCTCGGCGTGATCGACACGGCCGAGGCGTCCGACGAGGTGGCCGCGGCCTGCGACAGCACCGACGGGGTCGTCTACGTCCCCGCCCTGCTGGGCCTGGGTACCCCCCGGTGGGACTACGGCGCCCGGGGCACGCTGCTCGGCGTCACCCGCGGCACCGGGCGCGCCCAGCTGGTCCGGGCGGTGCTGGAGGGAGTGGGGCACCGGGGCGCCGACCTGGTCGAGGCAGCCGAGGCCGACACCGGGCTGACCCTCGACCGCCTGCGGGTCGACGGGGGCATGACCGCCAACGCCACGTTCGTCCAGGCCGTGGCCGACGCCACCGGGCGACCCGTGGAGGTGTCCCCGGAGCGGGAGGCCACCACGCTGGGGGCCGGGTTCCTGGCCGGCCTGGCCGTCGGCACCTGGTCCGGGTGGGACGACGTGGCGGACGGCTGGCGGCCCGCCACCGTGGTCGAGCCGGCACGGGACCTGGACCGCGAGCGCTGGCAGGAGGCGGTGTCCCGGGCGGCCGGCTGGGAGCCGGACCTCAGCGCCATCAGCTTCTGACGGCCGCGGGCGCCCCGGGCGGCCGCACGAACCGCCCGGGCCGGTCGCGGCGTATAGGGGCGGAGCTACGACCTGGGCGGCGCCCGCCGCCACGACGAAGGGATGATGATGACACGTTCACGACGGACCCTCGGGATCCTGGCCGCTGCGGCGGTCGTGGTCCTCGTGATCGTGGGCGGCGGCGTCTGGTGGTTCCTCATCCGGGACGACGCGCCGGAGGCCGCCAGCATCGAGACGGCCGGCGAGACCCTGGACGAGGCCGGCGACGGCGAGGCGGCCGCCGGCGACGGGTCCCTGGAGGGCCCGTGGGCGGTGGACACGTCGGTGGGGTCCTTCGAGGACTTCAGCGGCACGTGGGCCGGCTACCGCGTCAACGAGGAGCTGGCCAGCATCGGCACGAACACCGCCGTCGGGCGCACCCCTGGCGTCACCGGCACCATGACGGTGGCGGGCGACGAGGTCGCGGCCGTCGACGTCGAGGTCGACCTGACCACGCTCGAGAGCGACAGCGGCACCCGGGACGGCGCCCTGCGGTCCCGGGGCCTGGAGTCCGACCAGTTCCCCACGGCCACGTTCTCCCTGACGGAGCCGGTGGAGCTGCCCGACGGCCTCAGCGGCGACGGCACCGCCTCGGCCACCGCCACCGGTGAGCTGACGATCCACGGGGTCACCAAGGAGGTGGCCGTCGAGGTCGACGTCGACCTGGCGGGGTCCACCGCCGCGGTGGTCGGGCAGGCGCCGGTCCTGCTCTCGGACTTCGGCATCGAGGCACCGACCGGGTTCTCGGTCCTGTCCATCCAGGACGAGGGCGTGTTCGAGTTCCAGATCTTCTTCACCCGGCAGTAGGGGTCGCCGAGGTCACGTGGGCGTACGCGCCGGTGGCGGCCGCGCCAGGCGGCCGCCACCGTCTCGTTGCCAGCGGTGCGCTCTCCGAGGAGAGTCAGGTGCCGGGGCAGGTGTCCCGGTAGTCGGAGATGGCCGTGGCACGCGGGGCCGGGCAGAGGAACTGCTCGTAGCGCGTGTCGTTGTCGATGTACCGCTTCAGCCACGAGATGGCGTACTTGGCCAGCGTCGTGTTCGGCGAGTTGGCCACCAGGTGGCCGGCGCCGTTCAGCTCGAGGTACGCCTTCTCGGCCGAGGCGGGGATGCTGTTGTAGAAGGGGATGGAGTGCGAGCCGACGCTCGCGATGGCGTCGTTCTCGGCCCCGATGATCATGGTCGGGGTCCGGATCCCGGAGAAGCTCTTCGTCGTGTGCCACGGCATGAGCGGGACGGCGGCCTGGAGGGACGTGTTGTCCCGGGTGGCCT
The DNA here is from genome assembly GCA_035707385.1 of Acidimicrobiales bacterium. Classification (GTDB taxonomy): domain Bacteria; phylum Actinomycetota; class Acidimicrobiia; order Acidimicrobiales; family VFJN01; genus ZC4RG19. Next base: position 860 of record DASSUD010000044.1, on the reverse strand, counting down.
CCAGCGTGCCGCCGCCGCCCATGGAGTGGCCCATGAGGCCGAGGCGGGTGCGGTCGATGCGGGTCCGCACCGAGCTGCTGTTGACGAGGTAGTTCAGCGCCGCCTGCAGCTGGTCGGCCCGGCTGCCGGGCTGGTCGTAGATCGAGTTGGTGGCGATGGTGATGACCACGAACCCCTGCGACGCGATGCGCGGACCGAGCCAGGCGATGGCCGACTCGGCGCTGACGAAGCCCGGCGAGACGGCGATGGCGCCGAAGGTGCCCTCGCTGGTGCTGGTCGGGTACGAGATCGTCCCGCCGCCGAAGCCGGCGACCGACGACGGCACGCTGGTCTGCGAGATGGCGAAGCTTCCCCGGCTGGCTTCGATGCTGGCATTGGTCGGGGCCGGCCCCCGCTGGAACGGGTTGGACTGGGCACCGGCCACGGGTCCCGTGGACAGGACGGCGCCGCCGGCCATGGCGAGCGCCAGTGCGACACCGGCCGCCACGCGGGCGCGCCGATGTCTCCTCAGGTTGCTGAGCACGACAATTCCCCCTCGGCTGTTGTTCGGCGTCACGTCCGGCGGGTGTCGCCGGACATGACGTGCCGGCAAGCTAACTGACACGACAGTAAGTAACAAGTCGTCAGCAGTGTGGGGAGCCGAGGTGCGCCGGCGGGGGACGGGTACGCTGGCGGGCGACGGTGAGCCGGTCGGGTGGCTGCGGCGCCGCTGCGGCGGTGTCGAGGAAAGTCCGGACTCCACAGGGCAAGGGTGCTGGCGAGAGCCAGGACGGGGCGACCTGCCGGTTCAGGGCAACAGAGAGCAGACCGCCGATGGCGGGCACCGGTGACGGTGTCCCGCACAGGCAAGGGTGAAACGG
>DASSUD010000043.1:0-7703 GCA_035707385.1 Acidimicrobiales bacterium | reverse complement strand
GGGCCGTGGGCATCCACCTGGTCATCGCCACCCAGCGGCCGTCGGTCAACGTCATCACCGGCCTCATCAAGGCCAACGTGCCGGCCCGCATCGCGTTCGCGGTGTCGTCGGTGACCGACAGCCGGGTGATCCTCGACCAGGGCGGCGCCGAGCGGCTCGTCGGCAAGGGCGACATGCTGGTGCTCGACGCCGGGTCCTCGGTCGCCCGCCGCATCCAGGGTGCCTGGGTCACCGAGGACGAGGTCCGCAAGGTCGCCTCGGTGTGGAAGCGCCAGGCCCCCGACGTGGCCTTCGACGAGTCGGTGCAGGGCACCGACGACGGCCTGGGCGGGTCCGCCGGGGGTGCCGCGGGGGGCGGTGACGACGACGACGATCTGCTGTGGCAGGCGATGGAGCTGGTGGTGCGCAGCCAGCTGGGCTCGACGTCGATGCTGCAGCGCAAGCTGCGGGTCGGCTTCGCCCGCGCCGGCCGCCTCATGGACCTGCTGGAGCAGCGGGGCGTCGTCGGGCCGTCGGAGGGGTCCAAGGCCCGGGCGGTGCTCATGACCGTCGAGGAGCTCGAGGACCTCGTGGACGGCCGGGACTAGAAACCCGGTCCGGCCGGCGCTCGGGGGCGTGCCAACATCGCCCCGTGCGACGCGTACGGTGGCTGCCATGGACCTGACGGCGGATACCCCCCATCCCGAGGACGCCCCGGTGGCGACGGCGGAGCCGCCGGCCGCCCGGGCGGTCGACGCCACCAAGATCTACGGCCACGGCGACACGGCCGTCGCGGCCCTCGACGGTGTGACCCTCGAGGTCCCGCGGGCCCGCTACACCGCCATCATGGGCCCGTCGGGGTCCGGCAAGTCGACGCTCATGCACTGCATGGCCGGCCTCGACTCGCTCACCTCCGGTCAGGTGTTCGTCGGTGACCAGGACCTCGGCGACCTGTCCGAGGACGAGCTGACGCTGCTGCGCCGCGACCGCATCGGCTTCGTGTTCCAGGCCTACAACCTGGTCCCCACGCTGAACGCGCTCGAGAACATCGTCCTGCCGATGTCGCTGGCCGGGCGCAAGCCCGACACCGAGTGGCTCGACCTGGTGGTGGCGACGACGGGCCTGGCGGACCGGCTCACCCACCGCCCCGCCGAGCTGTCGGGCGGCCAGCAGCAGCGGGTGGCTGTGGCCCGGGCCCTGGCGAGCCGGCCGGAGATCATCTTCGCCGACGAGCCGACGGGCAACCTCGATTCCCGGGCCGGGGCCGAGATCCTCGACTTCATGCGCCGGGCCGTGCGGGACATGAGCCAGACGATCGTGATGGTCACCCACGACCCGGTGGCGGCGTCGTACGCCGACACGGCGGTGTTCCTGGCCGACGGCAAGATCGTCGACACCATGGACGACCCGACGGCCGAGCGCGTCCTCGACCGCCTGAAGCGGTTCGGGGAGTAGGCCCGGTGCTCAAGGTCGCCCTCCGGGGCTTCATGGCCCACAAGGGCCGCATGGTCACCACGCTCCTGGCCGTGGCGCTGGGTGTCGCATTCGTCAGCGGCGTGATGGTGCTGACCGCCACGGTCAACCGCACGTTCAACGACCTGTTCTCGGACGTCTACGCCGACACCGACGCGGTGGCCCGGTCGGCCGAGACCATCGACCAGGGCTTCGCCGGTGGTGGCGAGGTCCGGGGGCTCATCAGCCAGGACCTGCTCGACGACGTCGAGGCCGTCGACGGCGTGGCCGAGGCCGACGTGTCGGTCGACGGCTACGCCCGCATCATCGACCCCGACGGCGAGCCGATCGGCGATCCGGCCATGGGCGCGCCGACCTTCGGCACCAACTGGCCCGACTCCGACCTGCTCAACCCCTTCAGCATCGTCGACGGCGAGGCACCGTCGAGCGACGACGAGCTGGTCATCGACCGCAAGTCGGCCAAGGACACCGGCTACGAGGTCGGCGACACCGTGCCGGTGCAGACCCGGACCGGCACCAGCGAGTACACGCTGAGCGGCATCGCCCGCTTCGGCAGCGCGGACAGCCCCGGCGGCGCCTCGTTCGCCATGTGGACGGTCGAGGAGGCCCAGGAGCAGCTGGGCGAGCCCGACCGGGTCAGCTCGATCTCGGCGGCCGCCGAGGACGGGGTGTCCCAGCGCGAGCTGGTGTCCCGCATCCGCGACGCCCTCGGGCCGGACGCCGGCGTGCAGGTGATCACCGGCGAGCAGATCACCGAGGAGACCCAGGACGACGTCCAGCAGGCGGTGTCGTTCCTCACCATCTTCCTCGGCTTCTTCGGCTTCATCGCCGTGGTGGTGGGCGCGTTCGTCATCTACAACGCGTTCTCGATCATCGTGGCCCAGCGCACCCGCGAGATGGCGCTGCTGCGGGCGGTGGGCGCCCGCCGGCGGCAGGTCCGCCGGGCCGTGCTGATCGACGCGCTGGTCGTGGGCGTGGCCGGGTCGGTGCTCGGCTTCCTCCTCGGCCTGGGGGTGGCGCTCGCCCTGTCGGGATTCCTCCAGCTGCCGGACTCGTCGCTGGCCATCACGCCCACCGCCGTGCTCGCCGCCCTGGCGACCGGCATGGTGGTCACGCTGGTCTCGGCGCTGATCCCGGCCTGGCGGGCCTCGCGGGTCCCCCCGCTGGCCGCCCTGCGCGACGTGGCGGTCGACACCAGCGGCCGGTCCCTGGTGCGCCTGATCCTCGGCCTCGTGATACTGGCGGGGTCCACGGCCCTGGTCGTCGTCGGGGCCTTCGGCTCGGAGCCGCCCCAGGTCGGCCTGGGCGTGCTGGGCGTGTTCGTCGGGACCCTGCTGGTGAGCCCGGTCGTGGCCCGCCCGGTGGCGAGCGTGCTCGGCGCGCCGGTCGCCCGGCTGCGGGGCGTGTCCGGCGAGCTGGCCCGCGACAACGCCGTCCGCAACCCCCGCCGCACGGCCTCGACCGCCTTCGCCCTCATGATCGGCGTCGGCCTGGTCTCGTTCTTCCTGGTCCTCAACTCGTCGGTCCGGGCGTCGATCGACGAGGCGCTGTCGACGGGGTTCCGGGGCGACTTCATCCTCACCACCGACGACTTCGGCCTGGTGGGCCTGCCCACCTCGGTGGGCGACGACATCGCGGAGCTGCGCGAGGTCGACGAGGTGGTCCCGTTCCGGTTCGCGCCGGCCTTCGTGGGCCCCGGACCGGACGACACCAGCGCGGTCACCGGCACCAACGACGGCGTCTTCGACCTGTTCGAGATCGACCTGGTCGAGGGGTCGGCCGACCTGGACTCCGGGAGCGTGGTCATCGACCGCGACACGGCCACCGAGGAGCGCCTGCGGGTGGGCGACCCGGTGCCGATCCGCTTCCTCGACGACGCCCGGGGCGAGTCCCCGCCGCCGGCGACGGTCTCCGGCATCTACGAGGCCGGGCCGACCGAGAACATCGGCTCCTACGTCATCGGGCTCGACGACTACGACGCCGCCGTCACCAACCCGAGCGACGTCCAGGTGTTCGTGCGGCTGGCCGACGGGGTGTCGGTCGAGGAGGCCCAGCCCACCATCCGGGAGGTGGTGGCGCAGTACCCCACGGCCGACGTCGAGAGCGTCGAGGGGTTCAAGGACACGATCAGCGCCCAGTTCGACCCGATCCTCTACCTCATCGTGGTGCTGCTGATGCTGGCGGTCATCATCGCCTTCCTCGGCATCGCCAACACGATCGCCCTGTCGGTGCTGGAGCGCACCCGCGAGCTCGGCCTCCTGCGGGCGGTGGGCATGCGCCGCCGGCAGGTCCGCTCGACGGTGCGGTGGGAGTCGGCGATCATCGCCCTGTTCGGCACCGCGCTCGGCCTCGGCGTCGGCCTGCTCGGCGGGTGGGGCATCACCCGCTCCCTGCGCGACGAGGGCTTCGAGGCGTTCGCGGTGCCGGTCGGGTCGCTGGCCGTCATCGCCGTGTCCGCCGCGCTGCTCGGCCTGCTGGCCGCGCTCGTGCCGGCCTACCGGGCCGCTCGCATGAACGTGCTCGGCGCCATCAACACGGAGTGAGCCGCCGCCGGGTCCCGGTGATGCGCCGGTAGGGACCCCGGCGCTGAGCGTAGGATCGCGGCCGTGGAGACGGGCGCGGTGGCTGACCTCGTCACCCGGGCGCGCCAGGGCGACGACGACGCCTGGGCCGCGCTCGTCGACCGCTACCTGGGGACGGTCCAGGCCATCTGCCGGGGCTACCGCCTGAGCGACGACGCCGCCGCCGACGTCAACCAGGTGGTGTGGCTGCGCCTGGCCGAGCACCTGTCGCGCCTGCGGGCGCCCGAGGGGGTGGGTGGGTGGATCGCCGCCACCACGCGCAACGAGTGCCTCCGCCGGGTCCGCTCGATGCCGGCGCCGGGCCCCGGGGACGGCGACCCGCCGGGCGGCGACGGGGCCGCCGGTGAGGAGGGGACGGGCTTCGACGCGGGCCTGCTCGTGTACGAGCGGGACCGCGCCCTGCTCGGTGCCTTCGACCGGCTCGATCCCCGTACCCGGCGACTCCTCCGCCTGGTGATGGCCGAGCCCCGCCCGGACGACGACGACATCGCGGCCGCGCTCGACCTGCCGGCAGCCAACATCGCCGCCGCCCGTGCCCGGGCCCTCGACCAGCTACGGCAGCTGATGTCACCGCAGCGGCCGTAGTATCTCCGGAACCGATCCCGCCGGGATCGGTGCGCTGGGACACCGGAGGACCACGCGATGTCACACACGGCGGTGCCGCTGCCGACCGACGATGCCCTCGTCGACGAGCTGCGTCGCCTGGCGGCCTTCGCCGACCCGGTGCCCGCGGCGTGGCGGGCGGCGGCGACCGCGTGCTACGGCTGGCACCGCATCGAGGCCGAGCCGGCGGCGCTGGCCTACGACTCGCTGTCGGGGCGGGACCCTCACCTCGGCCGCCTGCATCTGGCGGGCCGGGTGCTGCGGGAGCTGCGCTGGACCGGCGGCGGCCGGGCGGTGGCCGTCGAGGTCGACGTGAGCGACGACCGGTTGCGCGTGGCCGGCCAGGTGTCGCCGTGGGCGACCGTCGAGGTCCTGGCGGTGTGGCCCGAGGGCCTCGACAAGGTGACGAGCGGCGAGCAGGGCGGCTTCCGCTTCGACGACCTGCCCCGGCGGCCCCTGTGCCTGGTGATCGGGGGCGACGCCCCGCTGAAGACGGGCTGGATCCTGGCCTGAGCGCGTTCGCCCGACCGTTCGCCGATGCCGGGGTCGTGGCCGGCGACCAGTAGCCTGCCTGCGATGTCCCGCTCCTTCTGGGTCGAGACGCTGGGCTGTCCGAAGAACCAGGTCGACTCGGACAAGCTGACAGGGACGATGCTCGCCGGTGGGCTCGTCCCGGCGGGCGCGCCCGAGGCTGCCGACCTGGTGGTGGTCAACACCTGTGCGTTCGTCGAGGACGCCCGCCGCGAGTCGATCGAGGTCATCCTCGACCTGGCCGACCGCCGGGCCGGGGGAGCGGAGCTGGTGGTGACCGGGTGCCTGGCCGAGCGCTACGGCGACGATCTGGCCGAGGCGCTGCCCGAGGCCGACGCGGTCGTGGGGTTCGGGGTGCCGGTGACCCTGGGCCCGACCCGGGCGGGGGCGGCGCCGGCCCCCTCGCTCGACCTGCTCAACCTGGCCCGCCCGCCGGCCTCGGCCCCCTGGGCCTACGTGAAGGTGGCCGAGGGCTGCGACCGGGCCTGCGGGTTCTGCGCCATCCCGTCGTTCCGGGGCAGGCAGCGCAGCCGGCCGATCGACGCCGTGCTGGACGAGGTCGACGACCTGGCCGCCGGTGGCGTGCGCGAGGTCGTCCTGGTGGCCCAGGACCTGGCTGCCTACGGGCGTGACCAGGGCAGGGGCGAGCGGTCGATCGTCCCGCTGGTGGGAGAGGTGGCGGCGCGGGTGGACCGGGTGCGGCTGCTGTACCTGTACCCGTCCGACCTGACCGACGGCCTGATCGACGCCGTCTGCGCCACCGGGGTGCCGTACTTCGACCTGTCGCTCCAGCACGCGTCCGGCCCGCTGCTGCGTCGGATGCGCCGCTGGGGCGACGGCGAGCGGTTCGCCCGCCGGATCGACGCCATCCGGGCCCGCCGGCCCGATGCCGCCTTCCGATCGAGCTTCATCGTCGGCTACCCGGGCGAGACCGAGGCCGACCACGACGTGCTGCTGCGGTTCGTGGCCGAGGCCGACCTCGACTGGGCGGGGTTCTTCGCCTACAGCCCCGAGGAGGGCACCTACGCCGCCGGCCTCGACGGGGTGGTCAGGGCCGCCCTGGTCGACGAGCGGCTGGGCGAGCTGCGCGAGCTGCAGGACGGCATCACCGCCCGCCGGCGCGACGAGCTGATCGGCTCGGTGCTCGAGGTGCTCGTCGACGCCCCGGGGGTGGCGCGCAGCCACCGCGAGGCGCCGGAGATCGACGGCATCGTGGCCGTCCCGGCCGCTCTGGCCCCCGGCGAGATCGTGAAGGTGCACGTCGACGGCGCCGCCGGTCCCGACCTCGAAGCCAGCCCGGTGTAGGCGGCGGTGGAGACGTCCTCGTCGTTCGGGCCGTCGGCCCTGGCCACCCCGGCCAACGCCATCACCATCGGCCGGCTGCTGCTGTCGCCGGCGCTGTGGCTGTTGATCGTGGTCTCCGGTCCGTCGTACCTGGCCCTGGGCCTGTGGATCCTGTTGGCCGCCACCGACGGGCTCGACGGCTGGGTGGCCCGGCGGATGGGCACCACCCGGTCGGGGGCGTTCCTCGACCCGCTGGCCGACAAGGCGCTGGTCCTCGGGGCCATGTGGGCGATCGTGGCCGCCGACGGGTTCTGGTGGCTGCCGGTGGCGCTGATCACGATCCGGGAGATCGCGATCTCGGGCTTCCGGTCGTACTGGGGACGCCAGGGGCTGGCGGTGCCGGCCACGTTCTGGGCGAAGGTGAAGACCGTGGTCCAGGCGGTGGCGGTGGGCCTGGCCCTGCTGCCGCCGGTGGCCGAGAACGAGCCGTGGGTGGCCGACACCGGCCTGTGGCTGGCCGTGGGCCTCACCGCCCTCACCGGCGTCCAGTACCTGGTGGAGGGCAGCCGGGCCACGGCGTCCGGCGGCGCACGTATCTGACCGGGACGGACAGGGAGACGGGTGAGCGATGCGTTGTGAGATCGTCGCGGTGGGCACCGAGCTGCTGCTGGGGCAGATCGTGGACACCAATTCGGCGTGGTTGGGCGAGCAGCTGGCGCTGGCCGGAGTCGACGTGACCCACGGCCAGACGGTGGGCGACAACCTCGACCGCATCGTCGAGGCGCTGGAGCTGGCGCTCGGCCGGGCCGACGCCGTCCTCGTCTGCGGCGGGCTGGGCCCCACCCAGGACGACATCACCCGCGACGCCATCGCCCGGGTCATGGGCGTGCGACTGGTGCAGGACGACGACGTGGCGGACCGGATCCTGGAGCGCTTCGCCTCCCGGGGCCGGCGGATGCCGGCCAACAACCTCCGTCAGGCGCTGGTGCCCGAGGGGGCGACGGCGATCGCCGACCCCCAGCCCGGCACGGCGCCGGGGCTGATCTGCCCGGTCGGCGACAGGGTGATCTACGCGGTGCCGGGCGTGCCCTACGAGCTGCACGAGATCGTGGCGGGCGCCGTCCTGCCCGACCTGGCCCGCCGGGCGGGGACGGTGGCGGTGATCCGCTCCCGCACGCTGCGGACCTGGGGCGACAGCGAGTCCGGCCTGGCCGAGAAGCTGGCCGACCACATGGCCGAGCTCGACGCCGG
>DASSUD010000042.1:0-9630 GCA_035707385.1 Acidimicrobiales bacterium | reverse complement strand
CGTCCTCGCCCGTGTTCACCGTGAGGCCCTCGTCGAAGGTGCCAACGAGGGTGGTGAGCCGCTCGGGCCGGCAACGGGCCCGGAACACCTCGAGCACCGATGCCTTGACGATGCGCTCGAGCACCTGCTCTTCGCGGCCGTCGTCGAGCGTCTCGAACTCGATCTTTCCTGCCGTCGACGAGACCAGGGCGTCGAGGTCGCTGACACGCGGCACGACCTCGCGTTCACCGTTGCGCAGGGCACGGCGTGACGCGTTGGCAACGAGCGTCTCGTAGTTGGTGATCGACATCCGCACCGATCCGCCGGAGCGCTGATTGATGTGCGGCGACCGGCGGGCCTGCTGGCTGAGCTCGGAGATGATCTCGGCCATGAACTCGGGAACGTTCACGGTCAGCTGCTCGGCCTCGAGCGGGCGCGCCTCCTGGGCGACGACGTCCATCTCGACGTCGACGTCGAGCGGGTAGTGCGTACGGATCTGCGCGCCAAAGCGATCCTTCAACGGCGTGATGATGCGACCGCGGTTCGTGTAGTCCTCTGGGTTGGACGACGCCACCAGCATCAGGTCGAGCGGGAGGCGGATCTTGTAGCCGCGGATCTGCACGTCGCGCTCCTCGAGCACGTTCAGCAGGCCGACCTGGATGCGCTCGGCAAGGTCGGGCAGCTCGTTGATGGAGAAGATCCCGCGGTTGGTGCGGGGGACGAGCCCGTAGTGGATCGTGAGCTCGTCGGAGAGGTAGCGGCCCCCGGCGACCTTGATCGGGTCGACCTCGCCGATGAGGTCCGCGATCGACGTGTCCGGCGTCGCGAGCTTCTCGCCGTAGCGGCGCTCGCGGTGCACCCACTCGATCGGCGTCTCGTCGCCGCGCTCGGCGATCAGCACGCGCGCGTGCGTCGAGATCGGGTGGAACGGGTCGTCGTTGATCTCGCTGCCGGCGACGACGGGCATCCACTCGTCGAGCAAGCCGACCAACGACCGGATGATGCGGGTCTTGGCCTGCCCACGCTCGCCCAGGAAGATCACGTCGTGCCCGGCCAGCATCGCGTTCTCGAGCTGGGGGAGAACGGTGTCCTCGTAGCCGATCACCGAGGGGATGAGCTGCTCGCCCGACGCGATGCGGGCCACGGCGTTGCGGCGGATCTCGTCCTTCACCGGCACCGAGCGCCACCCCGACGCACGGAGCTCTCCCAGTGTCGTGGGGCGGATGATGTCGGGCATGCAGGCCAAGCTACCCCCACCTCCCGCGACCGGGGCATGTCGGTAGCATCCCGCCGTGGGCTCTCCCCCCGACCCACCGGAGCTGCCGTTGGACGGCCTGAGCGACCGCGAGGTCGCGGAGCGGGTGGCCGCCGGCCGGGTCAACCGGGCGCCCGGGGGCACCAGCCGGTCCCTCGCCGGGATCGTCCGGGCCAACGTCCTGACCCGGTTCAACGCCATCCTCGGCGCCCTGCTGGTCGTGATCCTCACCGTGGGCCCGATCCAGGACGCCCTCTTCGGCGTCGTCCTGGTGACCAACGCCGGCATCGGCATCTACCAGGAGTGGCGGGCCAAGCGGACCCTCGACCGCCTCACCCTGGTGACCGCGCCGGTGGTGACCGTAGCCCGGGCGGGCGAGCGGCGCGACATCGCCGTCGAGGAGGTGGTCGACGGCGACGTGGTCGAGCTGTCCCAGGGCACCCAGATCGTGGCCGACGGCACCGTGCTGGCCTCCGACGCCCTGGAGGTGGACGAGTCGCTGCTGTCGGGCGAGTCGGTGCCGCTGGCCAAGGAGGCGGGCGACGAGGTGCTGTCGGGCAGCTTCGTCACCGCGGGGCAGGGCTGGTACCGGGCGGAGAAGGTGGGCGCCGACAGCTACGCCAACCAGGTGACGGCCGAGGCCCGCCGGTTCTCGCTGGTGCGCTCCGAGCTGCGCCGGGGCACCGACGACATCCTGCGCATCGTCACCTGGCTGATCGTCCCCACCGCCGCCCTCCTGATCGCCAGCCAGATGCGGTCCAACGAGTCGGTGCCCGACGCCGTGCGGGGCACGGTGGCGGGCGTGGGGGCCATGGTCCCCGAGGGTCTGGTGCTGCTGACCAGCCTGGCCTTCACCGCGGGTGTGCTGCGCCTCGGCCGGCGCAACGTGCTGGTGCAGGAGCTGGCCGCCATCGAGGGCCTGGCCCGGGTCGACGTCGTGTGCGCCGACAAGACCGGGACCATCACCGAGCCCGACCTGCGGGTGGCCGAGGTCGTGACCCTCGACGGGGCCCGCGAGGACGAGGTGGCCGCCGCCCTCGGGGCGATGGCGGCCGCCGACCCCGAGCCCAACGCCAGCGGCCGGGCCCTGGCGGTCGCCTTCGGCTCCCCCGGCTGGACGCCGACCTGGCGGGCCGCGTTCTCGTCGGCCCGCCGCTACTCCGGCGCCGGCTTCGGCGCCCACGGGGACTGGATCGTCGGCGCCCCCAACGTGCTGCTGGAGGCGGCCGGCGACGGGGGCCCGGGCTCGGCGGCAGCCGAGATGGTGGACGCCCAGTCCCGCCGGGGCCGGCGGGTCCTGCTGGTGGCCCGGACCCACGGCGAGCCACCCGCCGGCGCCCCGCCCGCCGGGCGGCCCGTGGCGCTGGTGGCCATCGAGGAGCAGGTCCGGACCAACGCCCGGGCCACGCTGGCCTACTTCGCCCACCAGGGCGTCGCCGTGAAGGTGATGTCGGGCGACGACCCCCGCACGGTGGGGGCGGTGGCGCGACGGGTCGGGATCCCCGGCGCCGGGGAGCCGGTCGACTCCCGGCGCCTGCCGGACGACCCGGAGGAGCTGGCCGACCTGGTGGAGGCCACCACCGTGTTCGGTCGCACCGGGCCCCGGCAGAAGCAGGCCATGATCCGGGCGCTGCAGTCCCGGGGGCACACCGTGTCGATGACCGGCGACGGGGTCAACGACGTGCTCGCCCTCAAGGAGGCGGACCTGGGCGTGGCCATGGGGTCGGGGGCCGCGGTCAGCCGGGGGGTGGCGCCCGTGGTGCTGCTCGACTCGGACTTCGCCGGGCTGCCGCCGGTGCTGGCCGAGGGCCGGCGGGTCATCGCCAACGTCGAGCGGGTGGCCAACCTGTTCGTCACCAAGACGGTGTACGCCACGCTGCTGGCCCTGGTGGTGGGGGTGGCCGGGGTGCCGTTCCCGTTCCTGCCCCGCCACCTGACGATCATCTCCAGCCTGACGATCGGCATACCGGCGTTCTTCCTGGCGCTGGCGCCCAACGACCGCCGGGCCCGCCCGGGGTTCGTGGGGCGGGTGCTGCGCTTCGCCGTGCCCGCGGGGTTCCTGGCCGCCACGGCCACGATGGTGTCCTACGGGCTGGCCAGGGCCGAGCACGTGCCCCAGATCGAGGCCCGGACGACCGCCACCATCACGCTGTTCATCGTGGCGCTGTGGGTGCTTACCATCCTGGCCCGGCCCACCGACCTGTGGCGCTTCGAGCTGGAGGCGGCCATGGCGGGCCTGTTCGTGCTGGCGCTGCTGGTGCCCTGGACCCGGGAGTTCTTCGCCCTCGACATGGCCGACCCCCCGATCACCGCCCAAGCGGTGGCCGTGGGGGTGGGAGCGGGCGGGCTGCTGGAGCTGGGTTGGCGGATCGCGGGCTGGCGGCGTCAGCCGGGCGATACCGCCGAGAGCACGGACGCTCGGTCGAGCGCCGACTCCAGCCGGTAGGTCCGCTCGCCGTCCGACCACACCAGCGTGTTGCCCGCCAGGCGCGCCACCGCGGTCCGCCCGTCGCCGGTGTCGTAGACGACCTCGTGGGCGGCGCCGTCGAGCCAGTAGCCCGGGTGCCCGCCCACCGTGACCGCGGTGATCCCCGTGCGCTCGCCCGCCACCTTGCCGATCCGCACGCCGTCCGCCGGGAACACCGTCAGCACCGCACCGGCCCCGGTGCCGCCGATCTCGGGGAGGTCGCCCGACGCCCGCCACACGAGGCTCACGGCTCCGGCGGGCCGGCCGGCGTAGGCCGCGTCCGGAAGGCCGAGGCCGGCCAGGCTCACCCCGCCGAACCGGGCCTGGGCGTCGTCCAGGGGCTCGGGCTCGCCCAGGTCGAGGGCCGAGCCGAGCCCGGGGTCGACCGCGCCGCGGGTGATCTCGATGCCGTCGACCCCGAGCAGGCGGGCGAGCGCACCCCGGGGCCCGGGGGCCGACACGACCACCACCAGCGCCACGACGGCGGCGGCGGCGAGGACGGCGACGCGCGCCCGGCGTTCGTTCGTGTCGCCTTCCGGCACGAACGAACGCCGGTCGGCGCGGATGCGGGCCACCGCCGCGGCGGCGGGGTCGTGACCGTCCGGCAGGTCGAGGCGCCGGCCCAGTTCGGCCAGGGTGCGGGCCACGTCAGCCACGGTCGCCGCCTTCCAGCGCCCGGGCCAGCCGGCGCAGCCCCCGGGACGTGCGGGACTTCACCGTGCCCCGGGGCAGCCCCAGCACCACTCCCGTCTCCTGCTCGCTGAGCTCGAGCAGGTGCCGGCACGCCACCACGTCCCGCAGCCCCTCGGGGAGGCCGGCGAGGGCGGCCACCACCGACCGCCGGGCCTCGGTCACCAGCACCGCGGCCTCCGGCGACGGCTCGGCCCCGGCGGACGCGGCCCGGTCGGTGGCGAAGCGCAGCTCGTAGCCCGCCCGGCGCCCGGCGGCCCGCCGGCGGTTGCGGGCCTCGTTGGCCACGATCCGCAGCAGCCAGGGCCGGAAGGCGGACCCTCGCCGGAACCCCGGGAAGCCGTACCAGGCCTTGACGAACGCGTCCTGGACCACCTCGTCGGCGTCGCCCGACCCGCCCAGGGCCGCGGCCAGCCGCCGGGCCGCGGCCTGGTGGGCGGCGAGGAGGTCGGCGTAGGCGTCCACGTCACCGGCCCTCGCCCGCTCCACCAGGTCAGCCTCGTCGGACGGCGCCACCCCGCGATCGTGTCAACCGGCGGCGGGCGCCGCACGCCGACCCCGGATCCGAACCGCCGCGGCCACCCCGGCAGCCGCGGCCACCGCCGCCAGGGCCGCCAGCGGCACGGCGACGCCGGGCCCGCCGCCGGCGCGGTCCGGTGCCGGGTCGGGCGCCGCTGCCCGCGCCGGGTCGGGCGCCGGTGCGAGGTCGGGTGCCGGTGCGGGTCGGGGCGCGTCCAGGTCCACGCCCAGGTCCACCCCCAGGGCGGCCAGGCGGGCCGCCGGATCGCCGGTCGCCCGCAGCCAGCCGCCGGCGGTCACCGGCGCGTAGGGCTCCGCCGGCTGGCCGCCGGGGCTGTGGACCACGGCGCCGCCAGGGGCGTCGGGATAGAGGTACTGGACCAGCTCGAACCCGTCCTGGCCGTCGTACATGGTCCAGGTGACCGTGTAGCGGGGGCCGAGCCCGTCCTCGGCCAGCCCGTCGGGGGGCGACGCGGCGAGCACGGGCACGCCGGCACCCGAGCCGAGCACCGTCCACAGTCCCATGTCCTCGACCAGCGATCCCGGGCCGGCACGGTCCTCCTCCGTGCCGCCCTGCGTGAGGTCGACGTCGACCTCTCCGCCGCCCGGGTAGGTGACCGTCAGCCCGGTCGGCCCCTTGGCCGCGGCGGGGGCCGCCAGGGCCACCACCAGACCCACCGCACACGCCAGTGCTGCTGTGACACGCATCCGCATGCCGGTCCTACACCGCTCGGGTCCACCGGGTTCCCCGAAGTACCCTCGCCGCCACCATGGAGCTGGACCAGGGCTGGCGCGCGGCGGCCGCCGACGACCACCTGCGGCGCTCGTACACCGAGCACGACTTCGACGACGCCGCCTGGCACCAGGTGGGCGTCCCCGGCCACTGGCGCTCCACCGAGGCGTTCGCCGAGGCCGACGGGCCCCTGCTCTACCGGTGCCGGTTCGACGCCCCCGCCCCCGCCGAGGGACGCCGGGCATGGCTGGGGTTCGACGGGCTCTTCTACCAGGGCGACGTCTGGCTGGACGGGGGCTACCTGGGTGACACCGAGGGCTACTTCGTCCCCCACGCCTTCGAGCTGACCCGGGCGTTGAGGGCCCGGTCCGGCCACGCCCTCGCCGTGGAGGTGACCTGCAACGCGGTGCGGGACCCCCACGGCCGGCGCAACATCACCGGCGCCTTCCAGGCCGGGGGCCACACCGACCCCGCCTGGAACCCCGGCGGCATCTGGCGGCCCGTGCGGGTGACCGAGACCGGGCCGGTCCGCATCGCCGCCCTCCGGGTCCTGTGCGCCGAGGCCACGCCCCAACGGGCGGTCCTGGCGCTGCGCGCGGTGCTCGACAGCGACCGGGCCCGGCGGGTGCGCCTGAGGACCGAGATCGGCGCCCTCGATCACGAGGTCGACCAGCCGCTGGCCACCGGCCCCAACGAGGTGAACTGGACGGTGACGATCGAGCGCCCCGCCCTGTGGTGGCCCCGGGCGCTCGGCGACCCGGTGCTCCACGACGTGCGGGTGGCGGTGCTCGCAGGCGACGGCGACAGCGACGGCGACCACGGCCCCAGCGACGAGCGGCGCCTGCGCGCCGGGCTGCGGTCGGTGCGGCTGCGCCGCTGGGTGTGCTCGGTCAACGGCGAGTCCCTGTTCCTCAAGGGCGCCTACCACGGCCCCACCCGGGCGGCGCTGGGCGAGGCGAGCGCCGGCGAGGTCCGGGCCGACGTCGGTCACGCCCTGGACGCCGGCCTCGACCTGTTGCGGGTCCACGCCCACGTGGCCCGGCCCGAGCTGTACGACGCGGCGGACGAGGCGGGGCTGCTGCTGTGGCAGGACCTCCCGCTGCACGGCGCCTACGCCCGGGGCATCCGCCGCCAGGCCGCCCGCCAGGCCCGGGCCATGGTCGACCTGCTCGGCCACCACCCGTCCATCGCCCTGTGGTGCGGCCACGACGAGCCGGTCCCGCTCGACCGCCGTGCCTCGCCGGCCCTGGCCGTGGCCGCCCAGCAGGCCCCGTCGTGGAACCGCAGCGTGCTCGACGCCTCCGTCCGGCGGGCGCTGGCCCGGGCCGACCGGTCCCGGCCGGTGGTCGCCCACTCCGGCGTCGCCCCCCACCTCCCCCAGATCGAGGGGACCGACACCCACCTGTTCCTCGGGTGGGACACCGGCGACGAGCGGGACCTGCCCGAGCTGGCCCGCCGGCTGCCCCGCCTGGTCCGGTTCGTGAGCGGCCTCGGCGCCGCCTCGGTGCCATCGGGCGAGGACCGCGGCCTGCGGCCGCTCACGGCGCTCGACCGGGAGGTGCTGGACGAGCGCTTCCCCCGGGAGGACCTCCCCGGCTTCGCCGCCTGGCGGGACGCCACCCAGGCCCACCAGGCCACCGTCGTGCGCCGGCAGGTCGAGGAGCTGCGCCGCCTCAAGTACCGGCCGACCGGCGGCTTCGCCGTGTACCGCCTGGCGGACGCCCAGCCCGGCATCACCCGCTCCCTGCTCGACGACGGGCGGCGCCCCAAGGCCGCGTGGGCGGCGCTGGCCGCGGCCTGCCGCCCGGTGATCGTGGTTGCCGACCGGCTGGACGCCACCGTGGTGCCCGGCCAGCGCCTGTCGCTCGGCGTCCACGTGGTGTCCGACCTGCGCCGGCCGATCGCGGACGCCGAGGTCACCGCCACCCTGTCCGGGAACGGCGGCGACGTCGTCCGGCGGTGGGCCGGTGACGTCGGGCCGGACGCCTGCGTGAGGGTGGGAACGCTGGACGTGACCGTCTCCGCGGGGCCCGGTGACCTGGTGCTCGAGGTGGAGATCCGGTTGCCGGACGGCGAAGTGGTTACGAACCGCTACCAGGCTCGCGTCGTTTCTTGTGCGCCCTGAATTTCTGACTACGGTTCCGAACCGGACAGTCTCGAACCCTGTTCCTGGAGGCTGAATTGGCGACGCACACGTTGGAGCGGCAGACCGTCGCCCCCGTGCACCCGCGCAGCCGCCGCCCCGCTCCCTGGCCGGTCGAGTTCTACCGCTCGGCCGTCGGCAAGAAGTGGGTCATGGCGCTGACCGGGCTCATGCTGATGGGTTTCGTGTTCGTGCACATGGTCGGCAACCTGAAGGTGTACCTGGGTGCCGAGGAGATCAACCACTACGGCGAGTTCCTGCGGGAGCTGCTGGTGCCCCTGCTGCCCCGCACGTGGACCCTGTGGCTGCTGCGCATCGGGCTGGCCGCCGCCTTCGTCTTCCACATCCACGCCGCCGCCAGCCTCACCCTCATGAACCGCCGGGCCCGGGCCGAGGGCGGCTACGTCTCCCCCCGCGACTACCAGGCCGCCACCGCCGCCAGCCGGTCGATGCGCTACACGGGCGTCGTCGTCCTGCTGTTCCTGGTCTGGCACCTGGCCGACCTCACGTGGGGCACCGTCAACCCCGACTTCGTCCGGGGCGACGTGTACCGCAACCTGGTGGCCAGCTTCGAGCGGCCCGCCGTGTCGCTCATCTACATCGTCGCCAACATCGCCCTCGGCCTGCACCTGTTCCACGGATCCTGGTCGCTGTTCCAGAGCCTGGGGCTCAACAACCCCCGGTGGAACTCGTGGCGGCGCATCTTCGCCACGTCGTTCGCCGCCGTCATCGTGGTCGGCAACCTGAGCTTCCCGATCGCGGTGCTCGTCGGTGCGGTGAGCGCCGACGACAACCCGGACTGCGCGGTGTCGGGCGGCACCATCGAGTCGTGCGAGCTGTACGAGGAAGAGGGGGCCTGAGGTGATCGGCACACTCGACAGCCAGGTCCCCGACGGCCCGCTCGAGAGCCGCTGGACCCAGCACAGGTTCGACATGAAGCTGGTGGCGCCCCACAACCGCCGCCGGTTCGACGTCATCATCGTGGGGACCGGCCTGGCCGGAGCCTCCGCCGCCGCCACCCTCGGCGAGCAGGGCTACAACGTCAAGGTCTTCACCTACCACGACAGCCCCCGGCGGGCGCACTCCATCGCCGCCCAGGGCGGCATCAACGCGGCCAAGAACTACAAGGGCGACGGCGACTCGACCTTCCGGCTGTTCTACGACACGGTGAAGGGCGGCGACTTCCGCAGTCGCGAGTCCAACGTCTACCGGCTGGCCGAGGAGTCGGTGAACATCATCGATCAGTGCGTCGACCAGGGCGTCCCCTTCGCCCGGGAGTACGGCGGGCTGCTCGACAACCGGTCCTTCGGCGGCGCCCAGGTGTCCCGCACCTTCTACGCCCGGGGCCAGACCGGCCAGCAGCTGCTGCTCGGCGCCTACCAGCAGATGATGCACCAGGTGGCGCTGGGCACCGTCACGCTGCACACCCGCACCGAGATGCTCGACGTCGTCGTGAAGGACGGTGTCGCGTGCGGCATCGTCGTGCGTGACCTGGTGACCGGAGAGATCCGTTCGTATTCGGGCCACGCCGTGCTGCTGTGCACCGGCGGCTACGGCAACGTCTTCTACCTGTCGACCAACGCCAAGTACTCCAACGCCACGGCCGCCTGGAGGGCTCACCGTCGCGGGGCGCTGTTCGCCAACCCCTGCTACACGCAGATCCACCCCACCTGCATCCCGGCCAGCGACGAGTTCCAGTCCAAGCTCACGTTGATGTCCGAGTCGCTGCGCAACGACGGGCGCATCTGGGTCCCGCTCGACCGCGACGACACCCGCTCGCCGGACAAGATCCCCGACTCGGCCCGCGACTACTTCCTGGAGCGCAAGTACCCCAGCTTCGGCAA
>DASSUD010000041.1:0-6380 GCA_035707385.1 Acidimicrobiales bacterium | reverse complement strand
CTACCTGATCGTCGGCATCGACAACGCCGCCGGCCTGCCGGGCAGCGACCCGGTGCACATCGGGCGGGATCCCACGCTGCACTCCGACACGATCATGATCCTGCGCACCGACCCGGCGTCCCGCCGGGCCGCGCTGCTGTCGCTGCCCCGCGACCTGTTCGTCCCCATCCCCGGCACCGGCACCTCCCGCCGCATCAACATCGCCATCGAGCAGGGCGGCGCCCCCCTGCTCATCCGCACCATCGGCGAGAACTTCGGCATCCCCATCCACCACTACGTGCAGGTGAACTTCGCCGCCTTCCGGGGCCTGGTCGACGCCATCGACGGGGTCCCGATCTACGTCCCCCGCCCCGCCCGGGACGAGGAGACCGGCCTCGACCTCCCCGACGTCGGCTGCCGGATGCTGGACCCCACCGAGGCGCTGTCCTACGTGCGCTCCCGCCACTACGAGGAGCTGATCGGCTCCAGCTGGGTCGAGGACCCCCGGTCCGACATCGGCCGCATCGCCCGCCAGCAGGACTTCATCCGCCGGGCGTTGACCCGGGCCATCGACCGGGGCGCCCGCAACCCGGGGACGCTCGACCAGCTCATCGACGTCGGGCTGGACGGCATCACCGTCGACGGCGCGCTCACGGCCGGCGACATCTTCGACCTGGGCACCCGGTTCCGGTCCTTCGACCCCGACAGCCTGCAGACCTACTCCGTGCCCGGCACGCCGGACACGGTGAACGGCGCCGCCGTCCTGCACATGGTCGAGGGTCCCGAGACCGAGGCCACGCTGTCGATCTTCCGTGGCGGTGTGGCGGGCGAGCTGGCCCCCGCCTCCGTGCGGCTCACCGTGCACAACGGCACCGGCGTCCCCCGCCAGGGCGCCGACGCCACCGCCGCCCTGCGCGGGCCAGGGTTCAACGCCACCGTGGCCGGCGACGAGCCGGGCGGCGGCGCGGACGGTACGGTTGTCCGCTTCCCGCCGGGTCAGGAGGCGGCCGCGGACCTGGTCGCCCGCTGGCTGGTGGGTGGTGCCCGGTTGGAGCCCGTCGAGGGCGCCGCCGGCATCGACCTGGTGACCGGCACGGACTGGCAGGGTGTACGGGAGTCGGCGACCCCGTCGAGCTCCACGACCACCGTGGCCACGCTGCCGCCGCCGACCAGCGCGACGACAACGAGCACGCTGCCCGACGACTCGGCCACGTCGTCGAGCGCCCAGACGACCACCTCGATCGACCTCTCGTCCTACGACTGCTAGGGGATCCCGCCGGCGCATGGGGACCGACGACACCACCACGACAACCCGGCTCGAACCCGTAGGGGTGCTGCGCCCGGTGGCGACCGCCCCGGCGTCTCCGACGGTGCCGGTGGAGCCGTCGCCCGCGGTCACCGCGCCGCGGAAGCCCGCGTGGAAGAACCGGAAGATGGGCTACCAGCCGGCGCTGGACGGGCTGCGGGCGGTGGCGGTCGGGCTGGTGATCCTCTACCACCTCGGCTACTCGGGAGTGGCCGGGGGCTACGTCGGCGTCGAGCTGTTCTTCGTGCTGTCGGGGTGGCTGGTGTGCGCCCTGCTGGTCAACGAGCACCAGCGCACCGACCGCATCGCCCTCGGCCAGTTCTGGCTGCGGCGGCTGCGCCGCCTGCTGCCGGCCGTGGTGGTCGTGATCGCGGGCACGCTGGCCTGGGCGACCTTCGCCCAGCCCGACCGGCTGGCGGAGCTGCGCCGCCAGGCCCTCGGTGCCCTGGGCTACCACCTGAACTGGCAGCTGATCGTCGACGACAGGTCGTACTTCGAGGCGGCCGGCGGCCCCTCCGCCCTCGAGCACCTGTGGTCGCTGTCGATCGAGGAGCAGTTCTACCTGGTGTTCCCGCTGGTGTGCGGGTTGGTGCTGACCCGGCTGTCCCGCAAGCGGGCGGTGACGCTGGTCCTGGTGGGGGCGGTGGGGGCCACCGCCCTGCGCTACGCGCTGGCCGGCGGGGGCGGCGATCCCACCCGGCTCTACTTCGGGACCGACACGCGCGCCGCCGGCCTGCTGGCCGGGGTGGCGCTCGGCCTGTTCTGGACGCCCACCCGGCTGCGGCCCCACACCGAGCGCCGGTTCGTGGCCGCCCTCGACGTGGTGGCGCTGCTCGCGGCCGCGGTCGTGCTGTGGTACGCCACCGGCGTCACCGAGCGCGACCCCACGGCGTTCCGTGCCGGGTTCACCGCCACCCAGCTGGCCACCCTGGCGCTCATCGCGGTGGTCGTGTACCCGGCCCCGACGCGGACGTCCCGGCTGCTGGCCCGCGGCCCGCTGCGCTGGGTGGGGCAGCGGTCCTACGGCATCTACCTCATCCACTGGCCGGTCATCGCCTTCACCGCCGCCGCCCCCGGGCAGCAGCCCGAGTCACCCCTGCGGGTGGTCATGCAGGTGACGCTGATCCTGGTCCTGGCCGCGGCGTCGTACCGCTGGATCGAGCAGCCCGTCCGGCTGCGCGGGTTCGGCGACGCGCTCCGCGACGCCACCCACCGGGTGGCCCACGCCACGCGGGGCCGCCCCGGGCTGGCGGTCGGCGTGGGGGTCCTGGCCGTCGTGGTGGCCGGGACGGCGGTGGGCGTGACCCGCGACGTGGTGACCGCGTCGAGCCCAGGGTCGACCGAGCCGGCCAGCGTCCGGGTGACGGCGCGGCCCACCACCACGACCACCGCCCCGCCGGCGGCAGCGCCGGCCGTCGCACCGACCACCGCACCGACCACCGCACCGACCGTCCCGGGCACGACCCCCTCCCTGCCGGCCGCGATGCCCGGCCCGCCGATCGGCGGGTTCACGGCCATCGGCGACTCGGTGCTGGTGGGGGCCACGCCCGCCCTGTCCGCCCGCCTGGCCGGCGACCTGACCGTCGACGCCGCCATCGGCCGGCAGATGGGCGAGGCACCCGCCATCCTCCAGGGCCTCGACGCCCAGGGCCTCCTCGGCCAGACCGTCCTGTTGCACCTGGGCAACAACGGCCCGTTCACGCCCGCGCAGATCGACGAGGTCTTCGCCGTGCTCGGCGGGCGCACCGTGCTGCTGGTGAACGTGATGGTGCCGCGCCAGTGGGAGGGCGAGGTCAACGACCTGCTGGTCCAGGCCGCCGCCCGTCACCCCAACGCGGTGCTGATCGACTGGTGGTCGCTCGTGACTTCTGAGCCCGGCCTGACCCGGGAAGACGGGTACCACCTCACCGCCGCCGGCGCCGAGCGCTTCGTGGACCTCGTCGTCGGCCAGATCCCACGCTGAGCAGGAGGATCCGTGCCCCTCATCGACCGCACGCCCCGCGACACGGCCGTGCGCATCAACCCCACGGTCGCCCGGCTCGGCACGTACGCCTGGAAGCTGATCGGCCTCGGCATCGTCGGCTGGGCGCTGCTCAACCTGCTCACGGCCCTGTGGGTGCTGGTGCTCACCGTCGCCATCGCGGTGCTGCTGGGCCGGGCCCTCGATCCGGTGGCCGGCGTCCTCCGGCGGCGGGGCCTGCCCCGGGCCCTGGTGGCGGCGGTGACGCTGCTCGGCTTCCTCCTGGCGCTGGCGGGGATCGTGTCGCTGCTCGTTCCCGCCATCGTCGACGAGTTCTCCGACCTCGGGCCGACGTTGGAGGACGCCGTCGACGACGTGGAGGACTGGCTGGTCAACGACAGCCCGTTCGACGTCTCCCGCCAGGACATCGACGACTTCCGGGAGGAGGCGTCGGACCGGATCACCACCAGCCTCGAGTCCCAGAGCGGGACGGTGGTGTCGGGCACGGTCGTGGCCTTCGAGGTGGTGACCGGTGTCGTCCTGGCCCTGATCGCGACGTTCTTCCTGCTCAAGGACGGCGACCGGTTCTGCCGCTGGGTGCTGGGGTTCGTGCCGGAGGAGCGCAGGCCGCTGGCCCGCCGTCTGGGCGGCCGGGCCTGGCAGACGCTGGGCGGCTATCTGCGGGGCTCGGCGACGCTCGGGGTGATCGAGGGGATCATCATCGGCACCACCGTGTGGCTGGTCGGGGGGTCGCTGGCCGTCCCGGTGGCCGTCATCACCTTCTTCGCCGCCTTCCTGCCCTTCGCGGGAGCGGTCCTGGCCGGGGCCGTGGCGGTGCTCGTGACGCTGGTGACGTCCGGGTTCTCGGCCGCCCTGATCGTGCTGATCGTGGCGGTGGCCGTCCAGCAGTTCGACAACGACCTGCTGGCCCCGGTGGTGTTCGGGCGGTCGCTGTCGCTGCACCCGTTGATCGTGCTCGGCGCCATCGTGGCCGGCAGCACGCTGTTCGGCGTCTTCGGTGCGGTCCTCGCCGTGCCGGTGTGCGCCGTGGTCATCAACGTGATGGCCGAGACCCGGGCGGCCGCCGCCGAGGACGAGGAGGGCGCGGACGCCGACGGCCTCACCCCGGCGCCGGAGCCGGGGGTGCAGCAGCAGCCTCCGCCGCCTGCCGCTCCTGCTCCTCCTGCAGAGCGGTGAGCACCGCCAGCATGATCTTCTGCATGTCCTCGTCGAGGAACTTCCGGGCCCGGAACAGCACCGCCGCGCCCAGGAACGACAGGGGCGACACCACCAGGAACGCCACCCGCAGGTTCTCGCCGTAGAGGCTGGAGACCGCCGACACCACGAAGGGGGCTGCCGCCTGGCCGGCCACCACCGCCACCAGGTTGAAGGCGCCGAAGCCGGTCCCGCGCAGGTGGGCGGGCAGCGCGTCGGTGAGGCCGGCCCGTAGCCCGGGGATGGCCATGGAGTCGACGAACAGGCCCAGCAACTGGAGGCCGAAGGCGGGGATGATCGCGGTCAGCGTGTACTCGGACGGCCGGATCAGGAACGAGGCCGTGAAGAACGTCGTCCCGACGAACAGGAACACCGCGGGCAGCGCCAGCCGGCCGCCCCGGACGCTCGACGCGTACCGGTCCGCCACCCGGCCGCCGACGATGATGCCGGGGACGCCGGCCAGGATGGCCAGCGCCATGAACCATGCCTCGCCGTCGCCCTCCGCGACGTGCAGGTGGCGGATGTAGTACTGCGCCAGCCACGACGAGATGGCGGTGACCGTGAACAGCAGCGCGGCGACGCCCACCAGGGCGTAGCGCATGGTGCGGATGCGCAGCACGGTGCGCATGTCGGCCCGCAGCCCGTCGACCATGTCCGCCAGGAACCGGCGGAAGCCGTGCTCGAAGAGGCGGGGGTGGTCGCCGTCGCTGTGCTCGATCTCGCCGCCGCCCATGGCCGCCATGAGGTCGGCGGTGCCCCGCTTGGGCTCCCGCAGGCGGTAGACGAGCAGCGCCACCGCGATCCCGGGCAGGGCCACGATGACGAGCGCCCACCGCCAGCCGAGGACGATGCCCAGCCAGCCGCCGAGCGCGACGCCGATGCCGGTCCCCACGAACAGCATCGCCATCTGGATGGAGAAGGCCTTGCCCCGCCGCTCCGGCGGGTAGTAGTCGCCGAGCAGGCTGGCTGCCGACGGCTCGCTCACGGCCTGGCCGAAGCCGAGCACCGACCGCAGGCCCACCAGCATGGCGAACCCGAGCGCACCCGCCCCCGCCGCGGTCAGGGCCGACCAGGCGATGACCGTCGTGCCGATGGCCCGGGTCCGGTTCCAGCGGTCGGCCAGGTAGCCGGCCGGCACCGTCACGACGCCGTTGAACAGGAGCTGGAGCGACAGCAGCACGCCGATGGCGAAGTCGCCGACCCCGAACTCGTCCTTCAGCGGATCGATGAGGCCCCGCACGATGTTCTTGTCGACCTCGTCCACCAGCACGACCAGTCCGAGCACCCACATGGGCTCGCGGAGCAGGCGGGGCAGGCGGCGACGCGGCGGGCTCGGTTCCATGGTCCGCAGATTGTGCACTGTGGGTGCAGGCGTATGCTCGGCGGCCGAGGGGTGCGCGAGGGGGGTAGAGGCATGGAGCTGTCCGCGGTCGAGATCGCCGCCGCCGTGCGGGGTGGCGAGCGCACGGCGGTCGAGGTGCTGGACGAGGCGCTGGCCGCCATCGCCGCCGGCAACGACGCCCTGGCGGCGTTCGTCCACGTCGACGAGCGCCTGGCCCGGGCCGCGGCCGAGGCCGTCGACGCGGCGGTGGCCGCCGGGCGCGACCCGGGCCCCTTCGCCGGCGTGCCGATCGGGGTGAAGGACCTGGAGGACTGCGCCGGCATGCCCACCGGCTACGGCTCCCTGCCGTTCGCCGGGCGGGGCCCGGTGACGGCCGACTCGGTCCACGTCGCCCGGCTGCGGGCCGCCGGGGCGGTGCCGGTGGGCAAGACGGCGGCGCCCGAGTTCGGCACCCTCAACTTCACCAAGACCAAGGTGGCCCCGCCGGCCCGCAACCCCTGGGACCCCGCCATGACCCCCGGCGGGTCGAGCGGGGGCAGCGCGGCGGCGGTGGCCGCCGGCTGGGTCCCGGCCGCCAC
>DASSUD010000040.1:0-14025 GCA_035707385.1 Acidimicrobiales bacterium | reverse complement strand
CGCGCTCAGCACCGCGTTCAAGAGGGCGTGGGGTGTCAGCCCCCGGGAACACCGGGCCCTGGCGGGGGCCCTCTGACATTTGGCGGCTCTCACGGCGCAGTTGCGCTGTGAGAGACGCCAAATCCTTCATCGACCTCGACGAGCTCGGTACGGGTGAAGACCTCGCCGTGCTCGGCCCGCAGCGCGGCCCGGCGGGGGTCGGCCAGGTAGGCGGCGAGGGCGTCGCGGTCGGGGAACCAGAGCAGGTGGACCTCGACGGGGAGCGCCGCGTCCTGCCCCGCGGCCCGGCGGGCCCGGTACTCGACCCGGGCGCCGTGGTCGGCCAGCAGCGGGAGGACGGCGTCCTCGTAGGCGTGGGCGCGAGCGGGATCGTCGGCGTAGCCGATGAAGGCGAAGGTCAGGGGCATCGCCCGAGGCTGGCACCGGAAGGGGCTTGACAACGATTGCTTTCTAGACAGATATTCTTGTCGTGAGAGTGGCGATCATCGACGACCCCGACCAGGTGACGGCCCTGGCCCACCCGGTGCGGGTGGCGGTGCTCGACGCCCTGCGCGAGCCGGGCTCCGCCGCCGGTGTGGCCCGGGTCCTGGGCGAGACCCGCCAGAAGGTCAACTACCACGTGCGGGCGCTGGTCGACGCGGGGCTGATCCGCCCGGTGGGCGAGCGCCGCACCGGCAACTTCGTCGAGCAGCTCTACCAGTCGGTGGCCGGCACGTTCGTGGTGTCGCCCCGCCTGGCCTGGAGCGACGACCGCCGGGCCGGTGCCCTGCAGGCCCAGCTCCCGCTGGAGCACCTGGTCGCGCTGGGCGAGCGCCTCCAGCGCGACGCCATCGGCCTGCTCGACCGGGCGGCGTTCGACGGCGAAGAGGTCCCGGCGGCCGCCGTCGAGGCCGAGGTCGGCTTCCCGGACGCCGGGGCCCGGGCCGCGTTCCTCGACGACTACCTGGCGGCCGTGAAGCCACTCCTCGCCCGCCACGGCGCCCGCCACGGGGACAGGTTCCGCGTGGCGCTCGCCGTCTACCCGGACAGGGGGAGACATGACTGACCACCCGCGAGACGACGGCTTCGAGGCCACGTTCGTGGTCCGCACGCCACGCGACAAGGCGTGGGGGCTCCTCGACGGCGCGGCTCCCGCATCGGAGGCGCTCGACCCGCCGCGCCCCGGCCAGCGGTGGCTGCCGGGCTTCGAAGGCGCGGCCGACGACATCGAGGTCGTGCCCGGCGAGCGGCTGCGGGCACGCAAGGCCACCTGGCCCTGCGAGGGCACGGAGATCGTCGTGGTGCTCGCGGACCACGAGACCGGCACCCGCGTCACCGTCGTGCAGACCGGGTTCGGCGACGGCTTCGCCGAGCGGCGGGCCTGGCTCGCCACCGGGTGGGGTCCCATCGTGGCCGACCTGGCCGTGTACCTCGAGCGGGGCGTCGCCCCCGGGCGCCACCTGACGGCCTGGGCCGACCTCGGCTGCGCCGTCACCGAGACGCCGGGCGGGCTCGAGGTGTCGGGCGTGGCCGCCGGCGGCTTCGCCGACCGGACCGGGCTGCGGGACGGCGACCTGGTGCTGCGCGTGGCCGGAGCCCCGGTCGTCGACATCGCCGACCTGGCCGTGCTGGTGCGGGGCCCGCTGCGCACCGGGCACGAGGCCCGGATCCACTACCTGCGGGGCGCCGAGATCCTGTCAGGGTCGGCGACCCCCTGAGTGCGCAGCAGCAAGATGTGCAGCCAATGTGCTGTGGCCGCTGCTAATTTGCAGGCATGGTCGCCATCACCGTCCGGGACGTGCCAGCCGACGCGCGCGACGAGCTCGCCGCCCGGGCGGCGCGCAGCGGCAAGTCGCTCCAGGAGTACCTGCGCGGGCTGCTGATCGCGGCCGCGGCGCGGCCCACGGTGGATGACGTGATCGCCCGGGCCCGTGCCCGCGTCGAGGCCACCCACAGCCGCGTCGACGCCGCCGCCATCCTCGGCGCCCGCGACGCCGACAGGCGTTGACCAGGAGCCTGGTGGTCGATTCGTCCGCGCTGGTCGCCCTGCTCGTGGACGCCGGGCCGGACGGGTCGTGGGCTGCCGACCAGCTCACCGGTGCGCTCCTGTCGGCGCCCCACCTCGCACCCTTCGAGGTCGCCAACGTCCTGCGACGCCACGAGCGGGCGGGCCTCGTCACGACGGATCAGGCGGCCCTGGCCCACGCCGACCTCGTCGACCTCGGCGTCGAGCTCTGGCCGTACGACCTGCTCGCGGCGCGGGCGTGGGCGCTGCGGTCGAACCTGTCACTGTCCGACGGCGCCTACGTCGCCCTCGCGGAGCTGACGGGCTCGACGCTGGTCACGCTCGATCGACGGATCGCGGCGGCGCCGGGCATCCGCTGCGCGCTGGCCACCCCGTGACCGGCCGGCGCCCGGGGTCAGAACTCGGGCTCGTCCCACCAGGGGGTGAGCGGGGGCAGGTCGTCGGGCACCCGCGATGCGAACCGGGGCGGCCGCTTCTCCAGGAAGGACACCACGCCCTCGCGCACGTCCTGGCCGCGGCCGAGGGCGTCGATGGCCGCCGAGTCGACCCGGTGGGCGGCCATGGGGTGGGGCTCGCCCAGCATGCGCCACAACATCTGGCGGGTGAGGGTGACCGACACCGGCGACGCCTGGGCCGCGATCTCCGCGGCCAGGCCGTAGGCGGCGTCGAGCAGCTCGCCGTCGGGATGGACCGAGCGCACCAGGCCGGCCGCCCGGGCCTCCTCGGCCCCGAAGACCCGGCCGGTGAAGCACCACTCGGCCGCCCGGGAGATGCCGACCAGCCGGGGCAGGAACCACGACGACGCCGCCTCGGGGACCAGGCCCCGGCGGGCGAACACGAACCCGAACCGGGCCGACTCCGCCGCCAGGCGGATGTCCATGGGCAGGGTCATGGTGACGCCCACCCCCACCGCCGGGCCGTTGACGGCGGCGATGACCGGCTTGGTGCAGGCGAAGATGCGCAGCGACACCAGGCCGCCCTCGTCCCGGGGCCGGGGCGGGGCGTGGCCGTTGCCCTCGGCATCGGGGGCACCGGCGTCGCCCGCCACCGCCCCGCCGGCGCCTGTGCCGCCCCGGTCGAAGCTGGCGCCCCCGGCGCCCAGGTCCGCGCCCGCGCAGAAGGCCCGGCCCCGACCGGTGACGACGACGCAGCGGACCGAGCGGTCCTCGTCGGCCTGGTCGAACGCCGCCACCAGGTCGTGCTGCATCCCGACCGTGAAGGCGTTGAGCCGGTCGGGCCGGTCGAGCGTGACGGTCAGGATGCCGTCGTGGACCTCGGTGGCGACGGTGTCCATGGCCTCAGCCCGGGACCTCGTAGGTCGGCATGATCACGGCCCGGGCCAGCGTGTGGCCGCCGAGGTTGAACCCGACGTAGGCCGGCGGCGCCGCCTCCTCGGGCCCGAGGTGGTCGACGTCGACGGCGTGGACGGCCATGACGTAGCGGTGGGGCCCGTGGCCCGCGGGCGGGAAGGCCCCCACGTAGCCGAGGCCGCCCACGTCGTTGCGGCCGTGGACCGCGCCGGCCGGCAGCCCGGCCATGTCGCCCGACCCCGCACCCCGGGGCAGCGCCGTGACCGTGGCCGGGATGTCGAACACGACCCAGTGCCAGAACCCGCTGCCGGTGGGGGCGTCGGGGTCGTAGATCGTGACCGCGAAGCTGCGGGTCTCGGGCGGGAACCCCTCCCACCGGAGATGGGGGGACTGGTTCCCGCCGGTCAGGCCGTAGTCGGCGCCGGCGACGAAGGCCTCGTCCAGCGGCCGGCCGTCGGCCACGTCGTCGCTGGTCACCGTGAAGCTGGGCACCGGGGGTAGGAAGTCGTACGGCAGCGGCGGGCGCGCGGTGGTCATGCGTCCGACACTAATCAGCGCAACGCGGCGAGGAACCGGTCCCGGTGGGCGCCCCACCAGGCCCGGCGGCGCGCGAACCGCTGCTCGCCGCCCATGGCCGCCCACACGGCCACGAAGTTCGGATCTTCGGCCGCCACCCGGGCCCGGACGAAGGTCTCGGTCCGCTCCAGCACGTCCTCCAGCCGCTCGCCCAGCAGGCGGCGCCCGGCGGCGGCGAGCCCGTAGGCGTCGGCCACCAGGCGGAGGCGCCCCGGGCGGTCGGCCGGCGCCCAGCCGAGCCGGGCCGCGTTGGCGTCGTCGTCCACCGGCACGCACATGCGGGCCATGGCCGCCAGGTCGTCCACCGGGCGGCCCGGAGCCGCGAAGTCGAAGTCGACCAGGGCGACGGGCTCACCGCCCCGGAACACGACGTTGTCGAGGCACACGTCGTTGTGGCACACGACCGGACCACCCGCCGGGTCGCCGACCGCGGCGGGCCACGAGTGGGGCGACGGGTCGAACGCCCGGGCGGCCTCGTGGAACCGGGCCATGAGCCCGGCCAGACCGGCCAGCGCCGAGTCCACCTGCGCCCACCCCGGGTACGGCGGCAGGGCGACGTCGCCCTCGACGTAGGTGAGCCGCTGGCGGCCGTCGGCGTCGATGCCCAGCGGCCGGGGCGCGCCGTCGAACCCGGCCGCCGCCAGCGCCCGGAGGAAGGCGTGGACCCCCGCCGTGAAGGGCCCGGCGGGTCGCAGGACGTGGTCGCCCACCCGGACGACCGCGCCGGCGTTGGCCACCCCACCGGCCAGCGGCTGCTCGTCCACCCTGGCAACCGTAGGCCGCCGGCCCCGTGTGCCAGGCTGGGGGGCGTGAGCGACGGCCCCTACCTGCTCCGCCCCGTGGGCCGGGTGCGCTCGTCCCTGGCCGACGCGGCGGACGCGCCCCGCCAGGGCGACGAGGGGGCGCCCGACGCCTGGATCGAGTTCGACGAGGCGGTGGCCGAGGGCCTGGCCGACCTGCGGGCCGGCACCGACGTGATCGTGCTCACGTGGCTGGACCGGGCCCGCCGGGACGTGCTGGCGGTCCACCCCCGGGACGACCCGGGACGGCCGCTGACGGGCGTCTTCGCCACCCGGTCCGCCGACCGGCCCAACCCGGTCGGGCTGCACCGGGTCCGCATCGTCACGGTCGACGGCACCCGGCTGGCGGTGCGGCCCCTGGAGGCGGTGGACGGCACGCCCGTCATCGACGTCAAGCCGGTGCTCGGCGACACGGACCGGTGAGCGGATGAGCCGCGGCCCCGACGCCTCCCCACCCGCTCCGGCGGCACTCGTGGAGGCCGCCGTCGGCGGTGACGAGGCGGCGTTCGCCCAACTGGTGTCCCCGCACCGTGGCGAGTTGCACGTGCACGCCTACCGGATGCTCGGCTCGCTGCACGACGCCGACGACGCCCTCCAGGACGCCCTGCTGCGGGCGTGGCGGGGCCTGCGCACCTTCGAGACCGGGCGCTCGCTGCGCCCGTGGCTGTACCGGATCACCACCAACGTGTGCCTCGACATGCTGGGCCGGCGCCGGGCCCGCGTCCTGCCCTTCGACCACAGCCTGCCGTCGGACCCCGAGGCCGACCCGGGCGAGCCGCTGCCCGCGTCGACCTGGATCGAGCCCTATCCCGACAGCGGGGCGGCGGTGGCCGGCGGCTACGCGGCGCCGGAGGCCACCTACGAGCAGCGGGAGGCGATCGAGCTGGCGTTCATCGCCGCGTTGCAGCTGCTGCCGGCCCGCCAGCGGGCGGTGCTGGTCATGCGGGACGTCCTGGCGTTCTCGGCCCAGGAGGTGGCGGAGGCCATCTCGTCCACCGTGCCGGCGGTGAACAGCGCCCTGCAACGGGCCCGCACCACCATGAGCGCCCGGCTGCCCGACCGCAGCCAGCAGGCCACCCTGCGGGACCTCGGCGACGCGGCCGTGCGGGCGCTCGTCGGCCGGTTCGTGGATGCCTTCGAGGCGGGTGACGTCCCGGGCATCCTGGCCCTGCTGGCCGAGGACGTCGCCTTCGCCATGCCGCCCTACCCGGCCTGGTGCCGGACGCGGGCCGACGTCTCCCGGTCCTGGCTCATGCCGGGCGGCCCCGGGCCGCGCCTCCGCTACTCGGCGACGAGCGCCAACGGGCAGCCGGCGGTCGGCACCTACCTGCAGCAGCCGGGCACGGGTTGGTACGTGCCGCTGGCGCTCGACGTGCTGACCCTGCGGGAGGGTGGCGGCGGCGCCATCGTCGCCGCGGTGACGGCGTTCCGCTCGCCGGAGCTGTTCCGCCGCTTCGACCTGCCCGACACGCTCGGCTGAGCCGCCGGGTCCGGGCGCACGGTCCGGGCGCCACGGTCAGCCCGGCCGGGCGTGCAGCAGCCGGGTCACGGTGGCGGCCGTCCCGAACCCGAGGACCGGGTCGTCCGCCCCGGACAGCAGGGTCTCGTACAGGGGGCGGTAGTGGGCGATCTTGCGGGGCGGCTCGTGCTCGCTGCCGAAGGCGGCCAGCAGGTCCGGCCCCCGGGCCGCGAAGGCGGTCATCGCCGTGTGGTCGATCCAGACCTCGACCCCGGCGTCGCCCAGCGTCAGCACGGTCTCCTTGCTGCTGGCCGTGGTGTGCCAGCTGGTGCGCAGCCGGGCGGTGCCGGGCCTCCCGCGGTGGGTGTAGGCGGCGGTGCACCAGGCGCCGGCGCCGCGGTCGTCCTCGTGCCGGGCGGTGAGGTCGGTCAGGTCCACGAAGCGGGTGAGCATGCTGAGCTGGTTGATGCCGGAGTCCATCCAGCTCGACACGTAGGACTCGAACGCGTGGGGGCCGAGCAGCAGGTAGGGGTCGTGGAACGCCGTGGTGGCGGCGGTGACCGGCCCCCACCCGGGATGGGCCTCGATCTGGCCGGCGGCCCAGCGGACCTCGGGCGAGAAGGCGAAGTGGTGGGCGACGGCCACCCGCCCGAGGTCCACCCCGCCGGCCAGCGCCGCCAGCCGGTCGAGCGACGCCAGGTCGTGGACGAGCGGCTTCTCCACCAGCACCCGGGCGCCCGTCCGGGTCAGCGCCTCCGTGGCGAGGTCGGCGTGGGTGGGGGTGGGCGTGGCCAGCACCAGCAGGTCGGCGGCGTCCGGGCCCAGCTCGTCCAGCGCCTCGCCGAGCCCGGGATGGTGCGGGACGGCGGTGCCCCGGAACCGGGGCGGCGGCCGGTCCGTGCGGGGATCGGCGGTGAAGGCGAGCTCGGCCTGCGGCAGGTCGGCGAGGACGGCCAGGTGGGTCTCGGCGATGATGCCGAGACCCACGAGCCCGATGCGGACGGCCATCCGCCCATGATCGCCGATCGCCGGTCAGGACCCCGGTGGGCCCATCGTCGACGCCGCCGGCCCGAACTTCTCGACGTAGGCCGGGTTGACCGACGCCCACAGGTCCTCGGACGCCTCGAGCGGTGCCTCGCCGTCGAGGTCGCGGGCCAGCAGCAGCAGGCAGACGTGCCAGCCGGCGGCGTCGCGGGCGGCGCGGCCCTGCTCGTCGAACGTGTCGGTGAAGGTGAGCACGGTGCCGTCGCCCTCGGGCGCCAGCTCGAAGCGGAGCTCGTCCTCGCCCCACAGGAAGGCGAACACGCGCGGCGGCTCCCAGGCCAGCACCTCGCCGTCGAGGACCATGCCGTCGGGGGCGTGGGGGTCGTCGGAGAAGTCGAAGCGGAGCTTGGCCCCGGCCGCCCGCTCGCCTTCGATCGTGCTGGGGAACCAGGCCGCGATGTGCTCGTCCTCGGTCAGCGCCCGCCACACCTTCTCGGGGCGGTGGGCGAGCCGGCGGGTGAAGCGGATGCGCCAGCGGTCGCCGACCGGTTCCAGGGTGCCGTCTGCGTGCATGGCCGTGACCTCCAAGGTTCGTCAGTCGTCGTCGGGCATGGCGTCGAGGTGGGACTCCAGCGCGTCGAGACGCCGGGACCACAGGCGCCGGTAGGGCGCCAGCCACTCGTCCAGCTCCCGCAGCGGCTCGGCCCGGACCCGGTACAGCCGGCGTTGTGCCACCGCCCGCACGTCGACGAGCCCGGCCTCGCGCAGCACGCGCAGGTGCTTGGACACCGCGGGCTGGCTGAGCCCGGTGCCGTCGACGACGTCGCCGACCGGCCGCTCGACCAGCAGCAGGTCGAGGATCCGCCGCCGGTTGGGCTCGGCCAGCACCTCGAACGTCTCCACAACGCTATATTCCCCCCACAGCATATGCCTGTCAAGGCATGTACAGCTACGGCGCCCGGAGGGAACCTACGAGGCCCGGGCAGCCCGCCAGCGCTCGACCACGGCCTCGACGTCGAGCGGTACGACGGTGGACGGCGGGCCGGCTGTGGCGGTGGCGTTCACCCGCCGGATGCGGGTGTTGATCGCCTCCACCAGCTGGCGGACGTCGGCCTCGCGGGTCGCCCGGCCCACCGCGGCCAGCGCGTCCTCCAGCTCCTTGCGCACCGCCAGCGTCGGTGGCAGGTACGACAGCTGCTCCCGGCGCAGCTTGTCCCGCACCCACCACATCTCGTCGCGAGGCTGGTCGAGGCCGGGGAGCGGGCGGCCGGTGCCAGGCAGGTCGTCGAAGCTGCCCCGCTCCATGCCCTCGCGGATCTGGCGGTCGACCCACGTCTCGAAGCTGACGCCGGGGGGCTTGCGCTCCGTCATGGCGCCAGCGTAAGGGGACGGTCAGGCCACGGGCACGCCCGGGTCGACCCCGCTCGCCGCCCCCAGCCGCGCCGCGAGGAAGTCCTCCCACGTCCGGTGCCCCACCGCCCGGTCGGGGGCCAGGTTGGCGCCCTCACGCACGGCCCGGGCCGCCCGCCCCGGGAGCGGGACCCGCACCAGGGCCCGGTGCCTGCCGGTGGCCCGCAGGTAGCCGTGCAGCAGCTCGTCCATCCCGTACACCCGCGGGCCGCCCATGTCCGGCACCAGGCCGGCCGGCGCCCCGAGTGCCAGCTCCACCAGCCGCTCCGCCACCTCCCCGGCATCGACGGGCTGGAAGTGGGCACCGGCCGGCACGGGGATCACCGGGAGCCTGGCCATCTGGCGCGCCGTGGTCAGGGCCAGGTCGTGGAACTGGGTGGCCCGCAGCGTGGTCCAGCCCACGCCGGAGGCGGCGACGATCTCCTCGGCCGCCCGCTTCGACGCGAAGTAGCCGAACATGGCGCGGTCGAGGCGCCCGGCGACCGGGATGCGGTCGGCGCCGACGACCGAGATGTAGACGAGGTGGCGCACCCCCGCTTGCGCCGCCGCCCGCACGAGGTGGCGGGCCTTGACCTCGTCGCCCTTGGCGGACCCGGCGAGGTGCACGACGACCTCGGCGCCCGCCACGGCGGCGTCGATGCCCTCGTCCCGGGCCAGGTCGCCGGTGACCCGGGCGACGCCGTCACCGCCGCTGTCGCCGCCGCCGGGGCGGCGGCTGAGCACCCGGACGTCGTGGCCGGCGCCCGCCAGCCGCGGGACGACGAGCCGGCCGAGCGTGCCCGTGCCGCCGGTGACCAGGATGGGTGAGCTGATGGGAGCGTGCATGGTGGGTCCTCGTCACATCTGTCGTGCCTGGGGGGTCACTGGGTAGGACACCTGGCGACGGAGAGATGTGACCGATGGACGAACACCAGTGGCTGGCCGAGCGCTTCGAGGAGCACCGGGCCCACCTGCGGGCCGTGGCCTACCGGATGCTCGGCTCGCTCACGGAGGCCGACGACGCGGTCCAGGACGCCTGGCTGCGGGTGGCACGGGCCGGCGCCGACGACGTCGACAACCTCGGTGGCTGGCTGACCACCGTCGTCGCCCGGGTGTGCCTCAACATGCTGCGGTCGCGCCGCCGGCGGGAGGAGCCCGCCGGCGCCCACGTCCCCGATCCCGTCGTCAGCCCGGTGGACCGGTCCCAGCCCGACGACGAGGCGGTGCTGGCCGACTCGGTTGGCCTCGCCCTCCTGGTCGTGCTGGACACCATGGCCCCGGCGGAGCGGCTGGCGTTCGTGCTCCACGACATGTTCGGGCTGCCGTTCGAGGAGATCGCCACGATGGTGGGCCGGTCCCCCGCCGCGGCGCGCCAGCTCGCCAGCCGGGCCCGGCGGCGGGTCCGGGGCGCCGAGGTGCCCGCACCCGACGCGGACCTTGCGCGCCAGCGGGAGGTGGTCGACGCGTTCTTCGCCGCAGCACGCGGGGGCGACTTCGCGGCCCTGGTCGCCCTGCTCGACCCGGACGTGGTGCTGCGGGCCGATTTCGGCGCCCGCCGCCCGGAGGAGTCCCGGGTGCTCCGGGGCGCCGAGACCGTGGCCGGCCAGGCCATCAGCTTCTCCCTGCCGCACGCCGACCTGCACCCGGCCCTGGTGAACGGCATGGCCGGCGTGGTCGTCACGGTCGCGGGGCGGCCGTTCTCGGTGATGGGCTTCACGGTCGCCGACGGGCGCATCGCCGAGATCGACGCCATCGCCGACCCCGAGCGCGTGCGCCGGATCGCCGCCGCGGTCCTCGGCTGAGGCCCGGCGCCTCCGGCCCGGTCGTCAGACGCCGGCCAGGCTGGCGCGGGCCCAGGCCACCAGCCGGTCGGGCGGCAGCGCGCCCACCTGCGTGGCGATCGGGCGGCCGTCGCGCAGGATGAGCAGGGTGGGGATCCCGCGGACGCCGAAGCGGGCGGAGATGCCCGGCGCCTCGTCCACGTTGACCTTCACCGCCTTCAGGCGCCCGGCGAGCTCGACGGCCGCCCGCTCGACACCGGGGGCGACGAGCCGGCACGGCCCGCACCACGGGGCCCACAGGTCGACGAGCACGGCCGCCCGGGTCCGGACGGCCGCGTCGAAGTCGTCCTCGCCCGCCTCCACCAGCCACGGCAGGTCGGCGCCGCACGCCGCGCAGCGAGGCGTGCCCGAGGCCGCCACGGGCACCCGGTTCCGCTTGCCGCACGCCGTGCAGGCGACGATGTCGGGCATCGCTGTGCCTCTCAGCGGCTGATGACCACCTTGAGGGCGCCGGTGTCGCCGGCCCGGGCGAAGACGTCGTAGGCGTCCATCATCTCGCCCAGGCTGAAATGGTGGGTGATGAAGCGCTGGGCGTCGAGCTGGTGGGCGGCGATGAGCTTCAGCAGGGTGGGCGTCGAGTAGGTGTCCACCAGGCCGGTCGTGATGGTGACGTCGCGGATCCACAGGTCCTCGAGGTGCAGCGTGGCCGGCTCGCCGTGCACACCGACGTTGGCCACCCGGCCACCCGGCCGGATCAGGGCGGCGGCCAGCTCGAAGGTGGCGGGCACGCCCACGGCCTCGACGGCGACGTCGGCCCCGAGTCCGCCCGTGAGGTCGGCGACGACCTCGCCCGGGTCCTCCCGGTCGTTGTTGACGGTGACGTCGGCGCCGAACTGCTTGGCCGCCTCCAGCCGGGCGTCGGCCTTGTCGATCGCCACCACGTGGGCCGGGCTGAAGAGCCGGGCGCCGACGATGGCGGCCAGGCCGATGGGGCCGGCCCCGACGACGGCGACGACGTCGCCGGGCGAGACCTGGCCGTTGAGCACCCCGACCTCGTACCCGGTGGGCAGGATGTCGGCCAGCATCAGCAGCTGCTCGTCGCTGACCCCGTCGGGGGCCTTGTAGGTCGACGTGTCGGCGAAGGGCACCCGCACCCGCTCGGCCTGGGTGCCGTTGACGAGGTGGCCGAGGATCCAGCCGCCGCCGCCGAGGCACTGCCCGTAGCGGCCATCGCGGCAGAACCGGCACGCCCCGCACGCGCTGATGCACGACACGAGCACCTTGTCGCCGGGCTTGACGCGCTTGACCGCGGCGCCCACCTCCTCGACGGTGCCGACGGCCTCGTGGCCGAGGATGCGCCCGTCGGTGACCGTGGGTACGTCGCCCTTGAGGATGTGCAGATCGGTCCCGCAGATCGTGGTGGCGTCCACCCGTACGATCGCGTCGGTGTCGGCGTCCAGCGCCGGATCAGCCACCTCCTCCCACGCCTTGTTGCCGGGCCCGTGGTAGACGAGTGCGCGCATGGCGGCACCTCCTGGTCGCTGTGCGATCGACGGTAGATCCGGAGGTGGCGCAGGTGGGAGGGACGAAAGCCTCTTTTCGCAGCTACCGCAGGATCTTGTCCAGGGGGTACGACCGCTCGATCATGCCGACGGCCTCCTCGCCGTCCCAGCTGTAGCGGGCGCCGCCCTGGTAGACCGCGGGGAAGGCGGGCATCGACCCGGTCAGCGCCTGGGTGGAGAACGACGGGTCGTCGTGGGTGATGTCGAAGGACGACACCACCGTGCGGCCCTCGATGCGGGCGCGGCCGCGCTCGGTCTCGAGCACCACGGGCACCTCCTCGTCGAGCGCCTGCAGCCGGGTCAGCCAGGGCGCCTCGACCACGCGGGCCGGCACGAGCTCGCCGTCGCCGTCGAACAGGAAGCCCTCGTTGAACGTCGGCGCGCCGTCGGGGCGCGGGGGGTAGGCGATGTAGCCGAAGGCCCGCCCGCTGGGGAAGCGCGCCGACTGCCAGCAGTGGCCCCAGAACCCCTCGAGCTTGCGGACCCCCTGGCGGCGGATCCGCAGGCCGGTCCCCGCCAGGGGGTGCTCCTCGCCGCCGACCCGCACCGCCCCCGTGGCGCGGAACAGCTGCTCGTAGCGGGGCCCGCCCATGAAGCCGCCCTCGACCGACGACGCCAGCCGGGCGGCGGCGTCGCCCCGCAAGCGGCCCTGGACCCACGGCGGCACGGCCATCGTGGCCTCGACCTCGAAGGCGAGGTCGACGAGCGGGCCATCCTTGGTGCCGGCCATGAGGTCGGCGGCGCTGGTCCGGGTCGCCTTGCCGTCGAAGGCCAGGGCCCAGCGGCGGAACGGCTCGACGCACCGGAAGTGCAGCGGGCCGGCGCCGAGGACGGTGGGCCGGCCGTCGGGACCGGCCGCGGGCCAGCTGGCGGCGTCGTCCCGCACCCGGTACACCCGGCCGTCGGGGAAGGCGACGTTCACCTGCAGGCCGTGGCTGTCCCAGTTGGCGGCGACCGCCTCGATGCCGACCCGGGGCAGGGCCACGGTGCCGGCGTCGTCGAAGACCCATGAGCTCACCGAGTCCCGCATCTCGGGATCGTCGGGCCGGGTGGCGAACATGTGCTCCCGGTCGGCGTCGAGGCCTCCGGTCAGGTCGATCGCCATGGGTGTCCTCCGGGGGTCATCGGGTGGTCCAGGCGCCGGCGCGGGCGACGTAGGGCGCGAACCGCTCGCGCACCCGGTCCAGGTCGAGCCCGTAGGTGGCGGCGTCCAGGCGCGGGCTCGGCTCGCGGTTCTCCGCGTTCTCGGCCCACCAGCGCCGCATCCCGTCCTGGAACCGATCGCCGGCGGGCTCGCCGAGCCAGGCGTAGAGACCGAGCACCGCCTCGACGGGCTCGGCCTGCATGGCCAGGAAGTCGATGTCGTAGAAGCGGTGGTCGTGACCGCGGGCGCGGAACGCGAGGGCCCGGTCCATGCCGACCGACCAGTGCTCGACGTTGAGCCGGCCGATGTAGTGCCGGTCGAGGTGGTCGGTGAACACCCCGGCGATGTCGGCGCAGACGTCGGCCACCGACAGCATCACGTCGGTGGGGTCGCGGTGGGTCATGACGAAGCGGGCGTCGGGGAAGGCGGCGTCGAGGTGGTCGAGGAACAGCAGGTGGGTGGGGCACTTCAGCCGCCACGGGCGGGCCGGCGCACCCCACTGGAGGAGCTTGAGCACCCGGCGCTCGTACCGGTAGGTGGCGCCGAGGTCGGCGTCGAGCAGCCAGGCCGAGTACGACGGCACCTGGGCGAAGGCCTGGAAGATGTGCGACCGGAAGTCGAGGGCCATGAGATCCTGGCACTCCATGGGCCCGGTGGCGGACGACGGCACGTGCTGCCGCGTGCCCGCCGTCTCGCCGGCGGCCCGCTCGATGCGGGGGTCGTCACCCTGCACGGTCGACGGCGGCGGGCAGGGCTGCGAGGACTCCCACTGGCGCAGGTAGCGGGCGGCCGGGTCGTGGGCGAGCAGGAACGACAGCGCGGTGGAGCCGGTGCGGGGCAGGCCCAGCCCGACCAGGGGCGCATCCAGCGGCTCGTCGTCGATCTCGGGGTGGCGCCGGTACCAGTCCTCGACCTGGAGGCGCTGCGCCAGGTACCCGATCAGCCGCGGGTAGAGGAACGCCTCGCCGGTGCCGTTTAGCCTCGCCTCGTCACGCAGGGACCGCACGAGGACGTC
>DASSUD010000039.1:0-24338 GCA_035707385.1 Acidimicrobiales bacterium | reverse complement strand
CGCCAGCGCGCGGCCGAGACCCGGGAGCGCATCGTGGCCGCCGGCTCGGCGCTGGTGCACGGCTTCCCCAGCTGGGACTGGCGGGAGCTGACGTTCCGGGCCGTCGCCGAGCGGGCCGGGATCAGCGAGCGCACCGTCTACCGCCACTTCCCGACCGAGCGGCACCTCCACGACGCGGTGATGCAGCGCCTCGAGGCGGAGGCCGGCATCACCTACGAGGAGGTCGGGCCGGCCAACCTGGCCGAGGTCACCGCCGCCATCTTCGCCACGCTGCACTCGTTCGCCGCCCGGACGGACGTCCACGAGCCGGACGCCCCCACCTTCCTGGCGGTCGACCAGCGCCGCCGGGACGCCCTGGCGCGGGTCCTCACGGAGACTGCGCCCGGGTGGGCCCCGCCCGAGCGGGCGGCGGCCGCGGCCCTGCTCGACGTGCTGTGGAACCCCCCGACCTACGAGCGGCTGGTCGGCGTGTGGGGCATCGACGCCGCCGGCGCCACCCGCGCCATCACGTGGCTGCAGGCGCTCGTCCTCCGGGCCGTCCGGGACGGGGACCGGCCACCGGTGGCGCGGCCGGCGCGAGGATGAGGCCATGGCACGCCTCCGTGATCCCGGCACCCGGGCCCCCGCCGGCACCGCCGCCGACGCCGGGCGGCTGGGGAGGGCCGAGCGGCGCGAGGCGCTGCTCGACGCCGCCGCCGCGCTGGCGGTCGAGGGATCGGCGGAGGCGATCACGATGGACGCGGTCGCGGAGCGCGCCGGTGTCAGCCGCCCGCTCGTGTACCGGCACTTCTCCAACCGCCAGGAGCTGATCGCCGCCGTGTACCAGCGGGAGACCGCGCACCTCCACGACCAGCTGACCGCCGACGTGGCCGCCGCCCGCTCGATCGAGGGGATGTTCCGGGCGCTCGTGCACGGGGCGCTGCGGGCCGCGGCGGAGCGGGGCCACCTCTTCGCCACGTTGCGGTCGGCCGGCGCCTGGAGCCCGGAGGTCCGCCGGCGCCAGCGCGAGCGGGACGCCGGGACGGCCCGGGCCTTCGCCGACGTCGCCGTCCGGGAGCTGGGCGCCGACAAGGTCGCCGCCCGGACGACCACCGCCCTGCTGCTGTCGCTGGTCGACCCGGTGCTCAGCCGGTGGCGCCAGGACCCCACACCGGAGCACGCCGCGTTGCTGGAGGAGACGTTCATGGCCATCGTCTCCGCATCGCTGGCCACGCTCGGGGGCGAGCCGGGCCCGCCGGCCTGAGGGTTGCGCCCGCCCGGCGCCCGGCGCGATAGTGCCACGACGCGAGCTGACATGTTGTCACTACGTTGAGCGAGGGGGCCTCCCGTGACCTACGCCGGACCGCGACGCATCCTGGACGCCGACAGCCACCTCATGGAGCTGGCCGACTTCCTCGACGACCACATCGATCCGGAGTACCGCGACCGGCTGCGCCGCAAGGGCATGGACGCGCTCGAGCCCGTCCTGTCCTCCGCCGTCGCCGGGGCCGAGCGCCGGCGGGCCGACGCCGACGCCGCGGCCGAGGCGGAGGAGCGGCTGCTGCAGGACAAGGGCTGGCAGGCCATGGGGGCGTTCGACCCGGCGGAGCGCAGCCGCGTCCTGGACCTGCTCGGCTTCGACGGCCAGCTCGTCTTCGCCACCTTCGCCACCGCCATGTTCGCCGGCCGCGACGCCGGCCGGCACTACGCCGGCGCGTCCGCCCAGAACCGCGCCGTCGCCGAGTTCTGCCGGGACGATCCCCGCCTCCTGCCCGTCGGCTACGTCCCGCTCGTCGAGCCCGACCGGGCGCTCGCCGCCGTCACCGAGGCGATCGAG
The DNA here is from genome assembly GCA_035707385.1 of Acidimicrobiales bacterium. Classification (GTDB taxonomy): domain Bacteria; phylum Actinomycetota; class Acidimicrobiia; order Acidimicrobiales; family VFJN01; genus ZC4RG19. Next base: position 22,522 of record DASSUD010000039.1, on the reverse strand, counting down.
CTGGGATGCTCCGCCGTGATGGTCCCCAGCACGGCGGCCGGCGACCGCGCCCCGACCCACCCCGACCTCGACCCGGTGTGGGACACCCTCGCCCGGGCCGGCGTGCCGTTCGTGCTCCACGTCGGCGGGGGCGGGCCGCTCCTCGACCGGGCGTTCCACAACAACGCCATGCCCGTCACGGACCACCTGGGCGGCGGCGAGAACATCCGCTCCAAGGACTTCCTCGCCATCCACCACTCGCCGGCCCTCTTCCTCGGCGCGCTCGTGTACGACGGGCTGTTCGACCGGTTCCCCACCCTGCGCGGCGGGTGCATCGAGCAGGGCGCCGGCTGGGTCGTGTCGTGGCTCCACCAGCTCGACTACGGGGTCCGGGCCTTCCGGCGCACCGAGGAGCCCCTCCGCAACCTCGACGGCAAGCCCAGCGACTACGTCCGCCGCCACCTCAAGTTCACGCCGTTCCCCGGCGAGGACGTCGGCTGGATGATCGAGCAGGCCGGCCCCGAGCTGTTCATGTTCTCGACCGACTACCCCCACCCCGAAGGGGGCCGCGACCCGCTGGCCAAGTTCGCCGACACGATGGGCTCGGTCGACGACGACGCCCAGGAGCGCTTCTACCACGGCAACATGGCCGAGCTGCTCGGCCGCGTGCCCGCCCCCGCCTGACCGGTCGACCGTACCCCTGCCGGTGCCCGGGGCGATGTTCCCGATGGAGGTATCCCGCCGGCGCGTCCAGGTGCCCGCCGGCACCACTCACCTACGTCCTGGGCAGTGATCGCGACAGCGGCCCCTGGATCGTCAGGGACCCCTGAGCCCACCCGCTGACCCAGGCAAAGCCCGGAGGGGGCGGGCCATCCCGCCCCCTCCGGCACGTCACGAGGCCGCCCGGCTGGCCCAGGCGTCGACCTCGACCCGGAACCGGGGCGCGGCGAGCGCGCTGACCACGACGAGCGTCATGCACGGCCGGTGGCTGCCCAACCGCCGCGCCAGCAGCTCCCGGCGACGGCCGGCGTCGAGCTCGCCGACGAGGTACAGCGTCACCTTGACCAGGTCGCCGGCGTCCATGCCCGCGGCCCGCAGGTTCTCCTCCAGGTTGCCCCAGGCGACGTCGAGCTGGTCGATGGGGTCGTCGGGGACCGACCCGTCCGGGCGCATGCCCACCTGCCCCGACAGGACGAGGAGCCGCTCGTCCCCCCGCAGCTCGATCTGGTGCACGTAGCCGGCCAGGGGAGCGTGGACGGCGTCGGGATCGCGAGGCAGCTTCATGGCCGGCGAGGCTAAGCCCCGGGTCGACCGGTCCCCCGGGCGACGTCTTCGCGCAATCCTTATGCCGGCGGCCGGCGGCTTCGCGGGTCCTTTACGGCACCGTCCTTAGCGTCGATCCCGGTGACCACGCAGACCTCTCTCCCCCCCGCCGTCTTCGAACCGCCGGAGCCGATCCCGGCCGGGTCACCGGTGGACCTGCCGCCCGAGCGGGGCTACCGGCTCAAGCGCCGGCTGCTGGGCGATCCGCTGCACACCGAACAGCTCGAGCACGAGCGGCTGGGCAAGCCCACGGCCCTGGCCGTCTTCGCCTCGGACAACCTGTCGTCCTCGGCCTACGCCACCGAGGAGATCCTCCACGTCCTGGTCCCGGCGATCGGCCTGGCCGCGTTCTCCCTCGTCGTGCCCATCACGATCGCCATGCTGGTGGTGCTGGGGTTCCTGATCCTGTCCTACCGCGAGACGATCAAGGAGTACCCTTCCGCCGGCGGCGCCTACCTGGTCACGAAGGACAACTTCGGGATCGGCTTGGCGCAGGTGGCCGGGGCCTCGCTGCTCACCGACTACGTGCTCACCGTGGCCGTGTCGACCTCCGCCGGCACCGCGGCCCTCGTCTCGGCCTTCGAGTCGCTGGTCCCCTACCGGGTGCCGATCGCGCTGGCGTTCATCGGCGTCATCATGCTCGGCAACCTGCGCGGGGTCCGCGAATCCGGCCGCATCTTCGCCGTGCCCACGTACTTCTTCATGCTCAACATGGCCGCGCTGCTCGGCGTGGGGCTGATGAAGTGGGCGACCGGCGACCTGGCGCACGTCGGCGAGCGCGTGGACGGGATGATCGAGTTCGGCAACGGCGGCGACGGCCTGCTGATGGGGGCCACGCTCTTCGTCGTCCTGCACGCCTTCGCCTCGGGCGGCGCCGCGGTCACGGGGGTGGAGGCGATCTCCAACGGCGTGCCGGCCTTCCGGGAGCCCGCCTGGCGCCACGCCCGCCAGACGCTGGTCCTGATGGGCGCCGGCCTCGGCCTGATGTTCCTCGGGCTGTCGTTCCTGGCGTCCCGGATCGAGGTCGCCCCCTACGAGGGAGGCACGCCGACGGTCATCGCGCAGATCGGCGAGGCCGTCTACGGCGGCGGCGCGCTGGGCGACGCCCTCTTCTACTCGCTGCAGGTCGGCACCATGCTGATCCTGGTCCTGGCGGCCAACACCGGCTTCGCCGACTTCCCTCGCCTCGCCAGCTTCCAGGCCGGGGACCGGTTCCTGCCGCGCCAGCTCACGATCCGCGGCCACCGGCTCGTCTACTCCAACGGCATCCTCGCCCTCGCCGGCGCGGCGGCGGTCCTCGTCGTCGTGACCGGGGCCGAGGTGACCCAGCTCATCCCGCTCTACGCCATCGGGGTGTTCACCGGCTTCACGCTCTCGCAGGCCGGCATGACCCGCCACCACCTGCGCCGGCGCGAGCCCGGGTGGCGCAAGGGCATCGCCGTCAACGGCTTCGGGGCCGCCCTCTCCCTCGTCGTGGCCGTCATCATCGCCATCACCAAGTTCGCGGACGGCGCCTGGGTCATCCTCGTCGCCCTGCCGGTCCTCGTCGTCCTGTTCCTGCGGGTCCACCGCCAGTACGAGAGCGAGCGGGCCCACCTGGAGCGCGACGTCCCGGCCGCCGCCGCGGCGCCGATCCTCCGCCGCCACGTCGTGCTTGTGTTCGTGGACAAGCTCGACATGGCCACCGCCCGCGCCATCCAGTACGCGCGCACGCTCACCCCCGACGACCTGCGGGCCGTCCACTTCGCCGTCGATCCGCAGCAGGCCGAGGAGCTGCGCGCCGCGTGGACCGCCGCCGGCCTGTCCCGGGTCGCGCTCGACCTGGTGGCGTGCCCCGACCGGCGCCTGCCCCGGGCCGCCGTCGAGCTCGTCGCACGCGACCTGGCGGACGGCGACACCGAGGTCAGCGTGCTGCTCCCCGACCGCAAGTACACCGGCGCCTGGCACCGCATCCTGCACGACCGCACCGCCGACGCCATCGAGCGCGCCGTCTCCCAGCTCGCGCACGCCAACGTCACGACCGTCCCGTTCCACTTCGACCGGCACGACGAGGCCGCGCCGGCCCCCCGCCGGGTCGTGGTGGGCCGGCGGCGCCGGCCCCCCGCCGTCGTGCCCCCGGCCGGCGGCGACGGGCACGGCGCCCCGGCACCCGGCTCACAGCGGGCGGGGGTGGCACCGATCGCCGACGTCCGGTGGCGGGAGCGCGTCACGGTGGAGGGCACGGTCACCACGGTCCGAGTCGACCGGACCGCGTCGAGCTGGCTGCTCGAGTGCGTCCTCGACGACGGCACCGGCGCGCTCTCCCTGGTGTTCAACGGCCGCCGGGAGGTGGCGGGGCTCGTCCTCGGGGCCCACGTGCGCGCCGAGGGAGCCGTGGCCGCGCACCGCGGCCGCCTCGCCCTGTTCAACCCCGTCTACACGCTGCTGCTCGCCCGCAGGTGACCACGAGTACCCCGCGGCGGGGCCACGGCGGCACAATCGACGGGTGCCCGAACGACACCCCCACAGGCGCCGGCTCCTCGGCCTGGTCGCGGGGGTGGCACTGGTCGGCGCCTGCACGGCCGCGCTCCTGCCCCAGCGCAGCTCGGTCACCGTGGCCACCCCGGCCCGCGTCCTCGTGGACCCGGGCCTGATCGCGGCGCTGCTCGGCGGGCGGCTCGCCGGCGTCGCCATCGCGGCGGCCGCCGCCGTCGTGCTCGACGTCCTGTTCATCGAGCCCTACGGCACCCTGGACGTCCACGTGGTCGACGACGTGGTCGCGCTGCTCGCCTTCGGTGCCGTCGCCCTCACCGTCGCCACCCTGATGGCCCGGGCCAACGACCGCCGCCGCGCGGCCGAGCACCGGGCCCGGGAGATCCTCGCCCTGTCCGACGAGCGCGAGCGGAGCCAGCGGGAGCAGGCCCGGCTGGCGTCGGAGAAGACCGCCCTGGAGCAGGCCGAGGAGGCGCGCCGGGCGCTGCTGCGCTCGGTCTCCCACGACCTGCGCACCCCGCTCGCCGCCATCCGCGCCATCACCTCGGACCTGCGCGACGGCGCCGCCTACGACGAGCCCACCCGCCAGGACCTCCTCGACGTCGTCGGCGACGAGGCCGAGCGTCTCGACCGCCTCGTCGCCAACCTGCTCAGCCTCAGCCGGATCGAGGCGGGGGCGCTCGCCCCCCACCTCGAGGCCGTCGACCTCGACGAGCTGCTCACCGACCGCGTCCGGCGCCTGTCGCGGCTGCTGCGCGACCTGCGCATCGAGACGCGGCTGCCGCCGTTCGTCCCGCTGATCGACGCCGACTACACGCTGGTCGACCAGGTCGTCACCAACCTCCTGGAGAACGCCGCCCGCCACGCGCCGGCCGGGAGCACCGTCCAGCTCGAGGCCCGCGACCACGGCGACATGGTCGAGGTCAGCGTCAGCGACGAGGGCCCGGGCGTGCCGCCGGCCGATCGGAGCCGGATATTCGAGCCGTTCCACACCAGCACCGGCGGCAGCCCGTCGTCCGGCGTCGGCCTCGCCATCTGCAAGGCCATCGTCGAGGCCCACGGGGGCCGCATCCGTGTCGACGACGCACCGGCCGGCGGCGCCCGCTTCGCCTTCACGCTCCCCGTCCACCGCATCCGGACGGAGCTCACCGCGTGACCGTCGGCGAGGGTCGGCTCGTGCTCGTCGTCGACGACGAGGCGCCCATCACCCGGGCGCTGTCCGCGGCGCTGACCACCCGCGGCTACCGCGCCCGGACGGCCGCCAACGGCCGCCAGGCACTGGACGCCGCCGCCACGGAGGACCCGGCGGCCGTCATCCTCGACCTCGGGCTGCCCGACATCGACGGCCTCGAGGTGCTCCACCGGCTGCGCGCCTGGTCGGACGTCCCCGTCATCGTGCTCACCGCCGAAGGGGCCGACGAGCGCAAGGTGCAGGCCCTCGACGACGGGGCGGACGACTACGTCACGAAGCCGTTCTCCACGCCCGAGCTCCTCGCCCGCCTGCGGGTCGCCCTGCGCCACCACCGACCGGGCGGCGCCGGCACCGATCCGACCGCGGCCCCCGTGCTCACCGTCGGCGACGTCGTCGTCGACGTCGCCCACCACACCGCCTCGGTCGACGGGCGGGCGCTCGACCTGACCCCCAAGGAGTTCGGCTTCCTCGCCTTCCTCGCCCGCCACGCCGGCAAGGTGCTCACCCACCGCATGATCCTCCAGGCGGTGTGGGGGCCCGAGTACGGCACCGAGAGCGAGTACCTCCGCGTCTACGCCAGCCAACTCCGCAAGAAGCTGGCCGAGGACCCCGAGCGGCCCCGCCTCCTCACCGAGCCCGGGGTCGGCTACCGCCTCATCGACCGCGGCACCCCCACCTCCTCTATCTGAGGTCAGATGTACATGCCGCCGTTGACGCCGATGACCTGGCCGGTGATGTAGCCGGCGCCGTCGGAGCAGAGGAACGAGCAGGCGGCGGCGATGTCGTCCGGGGTGCCCGCCCGGCCGAGCGGGACCATCGGCCCGACGACGTCGACGCCGGGGAAGTCGCCGGCGGCCTCGGCCTGCCGCGCCATCGGGGTGTCCACCAGGCTCGGGGGGATGGTGTTGGCGGTGATGCCCCGGCGGGCGAGCTCGACCGCCAGCGACTTGGTGAGGGCGATGACGCCGCCCTTGGAGGCCGTGTAGTGCGCCATGTTGGGGGCGCCCGACTGGGCGCTCGACGAGGCGATGGTGACGATGCGGCCCCAGCCGGCGGCGAGCATGTCCGGCACCGCGGCCTGGACGCAGGCGAACGTCCCGGTGAGGTTGACCGCGATGATGCGGTCCCACATCTCGGGCGTGACGTCGAGGAGCGCGTCGAACGACTCGACGCCGGCGCTCGTGACCAGGATCTCGACGGGGCCCAGCTCGGCCCGGACCCGGGTGAACGCCGCGGCGACCGAGGCCCGGTCGGCCACGTCGACCGGCACCGCGACCGCCTTGCCGCCCCCGGCCGCCAGCTCGGCGGCCGCGGCCTCGGCGCCGGCGCGGTCCCGGTCGAGGACGGCCACGTGATGGCCGTCGGCGACGAAGCGGCGGGCCACGCCGAGCCCGATGCCGGAGGCTCCGCCGGTGACGGCGGCGACCCGGCTCACGCGCCGGCTCCGAGGGGCGTGAACTCCAGGTGGAGGTCGGTGAGGCCGCGGAGGATCCAGGTCGGCTCGTAGCTGAAGCGGCGGGCCCCCGGGGGACCGTGGTGCTCCTCGGACAGGCGTATGTCCCCCATCCGGTCGAGGATGCGCTCGAGGCTGACACGGCCCTCGGCCCTGGCCAGGGGGCCGCCGGGGCACGAGTGGGCGCCGCGGCCGAAGGCGATGTGGGCGCTGGCGTTGGCGCGGTCGACGCGGAACTCGGCGGGGCACTCGAACCGGCCCGGATCGCGGTTGGCGGCCCCGTTGAGCAGCATCACCGGCGTCCCGGCCGCCACGTCGACACCGGCGATGCTCGTGGACCGGCGGGCGAGGCGGAAGTCGGCCTTCACCGGGCTCTCGATGCGCAGCGCCTCCTCGATGAAGCCGGGGATCAGGGCCCGGTTCGCCCGGATCTCCTCCTGGAGCTCCGGGTGCTCGGCCAGGTGCTTGAGGGCGGCGGCCAGCAGGCGGGCCGTCGTCTCCTGGCCGGCGGCGAACAGGAAGGTGGCGGTGCGCACCACCGCGGTCACCTCCGGGGTGGAGCCGTCGGGGTAGGTCGCGGTGGCGAGCTGGGTGAGCACGTCCCGGCGCGGCCGGCGGCGCCGGTCCTCGACGTAGCGTGCGAACCACTCGTCGAGGCCCGACAGCGGGTTGTCGCCCACGTCGCGCCGGCCACCGGCGCCGACCTGGCCCGGGCTGGCGCTCATGCCGAAGAACTCCCGGAACCGGTCGTGGTCGGCCTCGGGGACGCCGAGCAGGTCGGCCACCACCAGCAGCGCGAAGGGCTGGGCGAACGTGGCGATGAACTCGCAGCGGCCGTCGGCCACGAACCCGTCGAGCTGCTGGTCGGCCAGCCGCCACATGAACGCCTCGTTGTCCTTGAGGCGCTTCGGCGTGATCAGCCGCATCAGCAGGGCCCGCTCCCGGGTGTGGGCCGGCGGGTCCATCGTGACCATGTGCTCGTGCATCGGGAGCTGGTCCCGGTAGCGGTCCACGATGTCGCTCACATCGTCACCCTCGAGCGGCACCGGGAAGGTGGCGAACGGGCCGACGACCGAGTTGCACGACGAGAACGTCGCCGTGTCCCGGTAGACCTCGGTCGCCTCGTCGTAGCCGGACACCGCCACGACCCCGAGGTGGGGCAGCGGCAGCACCGGGCAGGCCGAGCGGAGCTGCTCGAAGTACGGGTACGGGTCGTCGACCAGGGACTGGTCGCTGAAGAAGTCGATCGTCTGCCAGTCGGTCAACCCGTCTCCCCCTGCTGCGGGCACGGCATGCACCCGGCCGGATGCTGGGCGAGTGCACAGCATGTCTGGGCAACTGCTTAGCATCGGCCCGCCGGCGTGGCAACGTGGTCGGGTGACCACCACGCCACGGGCCCGCCGCATCGGGGCCACGGACTCGCCACCGCCCCGCCGCATCGGGGCCACGGACTCGAAGTCGCGCGCCCGGCTGCTCGACGCCGCCGAGGCGCTGATGCTCGACGAGGGGTACGCCGCCGTCACCTCCCGCCGCGTCGCCGCCCGGGCCCGCCTCAAGCCCCAGCTGGTCCACTACTACTTCCGCACGATGGACGACCTGTTCCTCGAGGTCTTCCGCCGGCGCGCCGACGAGAACCTCGCACGCCTCGACCGTGCCGTCGCGGCCGACGGCTCGCTGCACACCCTGTGGCAGCTCAACGCCGACCCGAGCGGCGCCGCCTTCACGATCGAGTTCGTGGCCCTGGCCAACCACCGCAAGGCGATCCGCGCCGAGATCGCCCGCTACGCCGAGCGCTTCCGCGCCGCCCAGCTCGACGCCCTCACCGCCGCCCTCGAGACCCACGGCATCGCCGAGCAGGTGCCACCCATCGTCGCGCTCCTGCTCATGACCGGGCTCTCCCAGGTCCTGGCCCTCGAGCAGGCGCTCGGCGTCACCGCCGGCCACGACGCCACCCGGTCCTTCGTCGAGCACACGCTGGACCGGCTCGAACCCGGTGGCGACCGTGGCCGGGCGGCGTCGTCCCGGTAGCGGGCACCGGCTCATCCCCTAGCCGATCGACCAGTTGCAGACTAGTCGATCGACAGGGTCAGTCGAGCGGGCCGGTACCATCCAGCGCATGAGCGCCGCCGAGGCCGCACCCCTCACCGGCCTCGGATCCGTCCCCTACACCGCAGCCCAGGCCCGGGTCGTCACCGCTGCGCTCGACCTGTTCGCCCGGCACGGCGTCGGCGGCACGTCTCTCGGGATGATCGCCGAGGCCCTCGGCGTGACGAAGGCGGCCGTCTACTACCAGTACCGGACCAAGGACGAGATCGTCATCGCCGCCGCCGAGGCCAACCTGGCGAAGCTCGAGCACATCCTCGACGCCGCCGAGGCCCAGGCCGGCAGGCCCGAGGGCGTCGACCTCCTCCTCGTCCAGCTGGTGGACCTGGCCGTCGAGCAGCGACGGATGGTCAACATCATCCAGGGCGACCCCGTCATGATCCGGCTGATCGCCGAGCACGAGCCGTTCCGCACGCTGATGGGCCGACTCCATCGCCTGCTGGTCGGCGACGATCCCGGCGCCGACCTCCGGGTCCCCGCGGCGATGCTCACCGCCGCCATCGGGAGCGCCGCCACCCACCCCCTCGTCGCCGACCTCGACGACGACACCCTGCGGGCCAAGCTCCTCGACCTGGCCCGCCGGTTCCTCGACCTCCCCACCTGACCTTGCGCTGACTAGTCGAACGACTAGGCTGAACTTAGCCGATCGACTAGAGGCTGCGTTTCCACAGGGGGAGGACCACGGTGCCGGAACCGACGACCGACCAGCTCGGCGAGTTCATGGACATCCGCAAGCCCGGAGCCCACCTCGAGGACGACGTCGTCAGCGACGACTTCGTCCTGATGCTGGGCGTCGACCTGTCCAACTACCCGAAGTTCGCCCGGGTGGACGACGACGTCACCTACCCGAAGGCCGACCTCGACATCCGCCAGCAGGTCGACGTCGACTCCGGCGCCGAGCTACCCGACTACGCCGGGCCTTACCGGGCCGACCTGCGCTTCACCGACTTCTCGCGGGAGGCCCTGGCCACCCGGTTCCTGCCCTGGAGCGACGCCTACCTGCGCACCTGCGTCGACGGCTGGGCCGCCGAGGTCGCCCGGCGGTACGGCGCGGCGGCGATGGCCGAGATCGAATGGGCCGCCTGGAACGATCAGGTCGCCCCCGAGATCGAGCGGATGAAGGCGGAGTTCCTGCCGCCCGGCACCGCCTACGACGACCCGAACCGGCGTGTCGGCGAGCAGGGCCGGGCCCACACCCGGGTCGTCTACACCGGGCTGTTCACGCCCCGCCCCGACACGGCCGCGCTGGCCAAGGAGCAGCTCGTCACGTGGTTCCTCGGGAGCCACGAGTACCTGCTCCAGTGCATCGAGGCGTGGGCCACCCAGATCACCGTGCGCCACGGGCTCGACGTGATGTTCGACATCCAGTGGACCCTCTGGGGCGAGACGGTGCTGCCCGAGGTGAAGCGACTGAAGGCCGAGTACCTCGGCATCGACGGCGACACCGTCGAGGACTGGATGAAGGACCTGCAGGTCGACGCCACCGCCCTGCCCGGCAAGGCCTTCGACCTCTCGTTCGAGATGCCCGAGGCCGGCGTCGGCGTCATGACCTTCAACCGCTGCGTCGCCGCGGACCAGTGGGAGGCGATGGGGCGGCCGGACATCCTGGAGAAGAACTGCCACTCCACGTGCCCGAAGTCCATGATCGAGACCACCCGCATGTACAACCCGAACATGAAGGTCGAGATCCTGGCCATCCCGCCCCGCAAGGACCCGGGCGACGTGTGCTGCAAGTGGCGCTTCAGCATGCGCGACGAGACCGATCCCGACTACGTCCGGGTCCAGCTCACGCAGAAGCCCTGACCGCGATCTGGCGTCAGCGCCGGGGCGTGGCGGCGAGGTGGCTGAGGAGGAGGGAGGTGAAGGTGGGGGCGGCCTGTTCGGGGATCCAGTGGCTGACGCCTTCGAGGACGACGAAGTCGTAGGGGCCGGTGACGTGGTGCCCGGTGGCCTCGGCGGCGGCGCGGCCGATGGAGGGGTCGGCGTCGCTCCAGACGTAGAGCGTGGGGACGGGGCAGGGTGGGACCGCCGCGCTGGCCTTGGCCGACATCGCCCGGTACCAGTCGATCGCGGCGGCGAGGACGCCGGGGGCGGACATGTCCTCGACGTGGGCCGCGATCGAGGCGTCGGGGAGGCCGGCGTAGGCCTGGCGCAGCCGGGCGGCGCCGTCGGCCAGCAGCTGACGTTCGATCTGACCCCGTGGGGCCTCGCGGAAGGCGCGTATGTAGCTCGAACGCTGGTTCTGGTCGGAGGCCGTCCCACCTTCGCCCCCCTGCCCGGCCGCTGGGGCCCGCTCCTGGTAGGCACGGACGAACGCCAGGGGGTGGGGCGACGAGGCGACGGTGAGCGTGCGGACCTTGCCGGGGTGGTGACCGGCGACGGTCCACGCCACGGCTCCGCCGAAGTCGTGCCCGACCAGGTCGACCTGGTCGGTGCCGAGCGCGTCGACGATGCCGAGCACGTCGTCGACCAGGTGGGGCATGGCGTAGGCGGCGGGGTCGTCGGGTCGGGCGCCGGGGGAGAAGCCGCGCTGGTCGACGGCGACGGCCCGGTGGCCGGCGGCGCCGAGGGCGTCCAGCTGCGCGGCCCAGCAGCGTGACGTCTGCGGGAACCCGTGCAGCAGGAGTACGACCCGCCCGTCCCCGGGACCGGCCACCCGGGCCCGGAACGTCAGCCCGTTGGCGGCGATCTCGACCGTGCCCGTCCCCGTATTGGTCATGGCGCACGAGCGTAGGTGAGCACTGCCGGCGGAGGCGGTGCCCTGACCGCCAGGCATCGGTCGGTCCGCGGTGGTGGTGGGTGGCGCCTCCGTGGCCGTGCTACCCGGTTGGAGCGCCGGCCCCGGTGACGCCCGGGCGGGTCCACTGGGGCACCGGTCGACCGCCGTCTCTGGGCCCCATCGGCGCACCGTGCTCGTCGGTGCGCAGGAAGGAATGGGCCGGGAACCGCGGCCACCCCTCGGGCGAGTCCTCCCACTCCTCCCGCCGCCCGTAGGCGGTCATGTCGAGCAGCCCGAACGAGGGACTCATCACCTCGTCGCCCCGGCCGGTCGTCCAGTACGTCAGGTAGATCTTGTCCTCCCGCCGCAGGTAGCAGGCGATCCGGCCTGCGTGGGCCACGGTGGGGTCGTCGAGGTGGGCATTGGAGTACCAGGGCGCCGTGTAGCCCATGAAGTCGCGGAATGCCGCGATCTCCTCGTACGGCCCGTTGCCGAGGATGGCGAAGGTGATCCCGTTGGCGTTGAGATAGGCCGCGTCGGCGGCGTCCCCCATGTTCCAGGAGTTCCTGGTGCAGCCCTCGCACTGCCACTCCCATGGCTGCCCGTCGTAGAACATGTGGCTGTAGACGACCAGCTCGCCGCGCCCCTCGAAGACGTCGCCGAACGGGATCGGGCCGTCGGGGCCGATGACGGTGGTGTCGGGCGGCACCTCTGTCATGGGCAGCCGGCGCCGGGCCGCGGCGATCGCGTCGCCCTCGTGGGTGTGGGCCTTCTCGCGCTTGCGCAGCTCGAGGAGCTGTCGCTCGAAGTCGTCGTGGTCGGTGACGGGCGGGGCTGGCGTGGTCATGGCTTCCTCTTTCCGCTGTCTTCCGAGGTCGGCCAGTCGTCGGCGCCGACCGGAACGGGCGATCGGCGCCCGGTGCGCCGCTCACCACCACCACGAACGGGGTCGCCCGAATCGACAGCCGTCCCCGCTATCGAGTCAATGGCTCAACGGCACGTCAGATCAAGGGACCGAACACGCTGGCGGGGTCGTAGCGCGCCTTGATGGTCAGCAGGCGGTCGCGGTTGGTGCCGTAGTAGGCGCCCGGACCGTCCGCGAGCTCCGGGTCGGCGAAGTTCTGGAACACCCGGCCCGAGCCCCAGGGGTGTACCGAGCCCCACGATCGGACGACCCAGTCGTGCGCCGCCCGCTTCTGCTCCGCCGAGGCGTCCGGCTCGACGACCGCGGCGTGCTTGAGCTGGAACAGCTCCTGCCTGTGGACGAAGGCGGTGGCGTCTGGCCGGACACGGTTGTAGGCGCCACCCCACGGCATGAAGTCCAGCTCACGGGCCTGGCCGGCGGCCCGGGCGTCCGAGAACGCAGCGACGAGCGCGCCGACCGCCTCGGCGGGTAGGGGCCGTCGGAAGAACTCGGACTTGGCGAACTGGTAGGGACTCGGCGGCGGCTGCTGGGGGTCCGCCCCCGGGCCCGTCACGTCGACGCCGAGCTGCGCCCAGAACCGCCTCGTCTCGGGGTACGACATCAGCCGGCTGGAGACGGAGGCGGGGTCGCTCCCGATGCGGACGACGAGCTGGTCGAGCAGCTCGGCGGCGTCCGACTCGTGGCCGAGCAGTGCGCCGTAGACGTCGACCGACGGGGACCGGTCGGCCTCGCCTGCATCGGTCACCTTGAGGCTCGCGGCGAGCTGGGCCGGGCCGGTCGGCGCCCATTCCTGCCACGCCGTGACGGCGGCCGCCGCATGCGAGAACGACCAGGTGGCGTGGAAGTTGGTCACCTCGGGAGCCGGGACGGTGCGGAACGCGAACGAGGTGACGACGCCGAAGTTGCCGGCGCCCGCGCCGCGGAGCGCCCAGAACAGGTCCTCGTGCCGGCCCTCGTCACAGTCGACGATGCGGCCGTCCGCGAGCACGACCTGCGCGGCGACCAGGTGGTCCGATGTCGTACCGTGGGTCCGTCCGAGGATCCCGAGTCCGCCGCCGAGGACCAGGCCGGCGATGCCGACCAGCGGGCACGTCCCCCCCGGGATCGTCACGTCGTGCCGTTGCAGCGCCTCGTACACGTCGCCGAGCGGCGCCCCGGCACCGACCGTCGCCACCCCGGCCGACACCGAAACCGCCCGCAGCGGCGCGACGTCGACGACGACGCCGCTCGTCGACGAACGACCAGCGAAACAATGGCCGCCGCTGCGCACGGCGTGGGGCAGACGCTGCGCAGCGAGGAACGAGAGGGTCTCGGACACGTCCTCAGGGCTCGCGCAGGCCACCATGGCCCGAGGCCGCAGGTCGTGGTACCGGGCATTGAACCCCCGGTACCGCCGCTCGTAGGCGGTCGAGCCCGGCCGGACGACCTCGCCCGCCAGGGACCGACCGAGTGCCTCCCAGTCGACGTGCGGCTCGGGTGTCGGATCCATGGTGATGTATACCGCCATCCCGCCCCGCACGCGATTTGGCGTCTCTCACGTCGCTGGTGCGATGTGAGAGACGCCAAATCCGCTACGACCCGACCGTGCGCCCCCGAGCGGGCGCGAGACTGTCGTGGTGCTGGTGGTCCGAGGTACGAAGAAGCTGCGCGATCGGGTGAAGGGCGCGCCGGCCGGCGGCGACGTGTCGACCACGGCGCTCGGCGACTGGTTCGCGACGGCGCTGTTCTGGCGGCCCCAGGCCGCGCTGCTGGTGAACCAGCGGACCCTGCTGCCGGCGTTCGTCGAACTGGCGCCCGCGGCGACCCTGCTCGACCGCGTGCCGGCTGCGATCGACGCCGTCCTGCGCCGCCACGGCGTCGACGACGCCTTCCTGGCGGCGGAGCGCGACGCGATGAGCGAGGTACGGATCGCCCCGACGAACGACAGGAGCGTCGTCGGTGTGATGAACGAGTTCGCGTTCCATGGCGAGCTCCTCAGGAAGGACGGTCTCCAGGACCTGGAGGCGCTCTCGCTCCGCCTGGCAGGCCGTCCACTCGGGCCGCTGCACCACCGCACCGGCTTCCCCGACCGGGAGCTCGCCGCGATCGTCGGCGGCAGCGAGCGGCTCGCCACCGTGATCGCCTTTTCCGGCCCACCGGCACGGGCCGAGCCGGCGCCGCGCGCATCCGCCAAGAGTGGCAGCGTGTACCAGCTCAAGGTCACACTGCTCGACACGAAACCGCCGATCTGGCGCCGGGTCCTCGTGGACGGACGCAGCACCCTCGACCACCTTCACGAGGTGATCCAGGCGGCCTTCGGCTGGTGGAACTGCCACCTGCACGAGTTCGAGGTGGGCACGACCCGATACGGCGTCCCCGATCCGGACGGGGACTGGGACCCACCTCGTGACGAGCGCCGAACCCGGCTCGACGCCATCGCCGGCAAGGGAACGTCGCTCCGCTACACCTACGACTTCGGCGACGGCTGGGATCACCGCGTCGTCGTCGAGAAGGTGCTGCCCCCGGCGGCCGTGACCGCCGTGCCCGCGTGCATCGACGGGCGGCGCGCGTGCCCGCCCGAGGACTGCGGCGGGACGTGGGGCTACCGGGAGCTGCTCGCCATCCTCGGCGATCGGTCGCATCCCGAGCACCACGAGCGGTGGAAGTGGCTCGGCCGCCGCGACTTCGATCCCGAGGCGTTCGACCCGAGCGAGTTCGAGGAGAACCTGCGCAACGGGCGGCTGGCGACGTTCGACGACGGCTTGTGATGCCGGCGGTGCCGGCGAGACGTGTGGTCGTCACTTCGGAGCGCAGCCGGCGATGCCGAGGCGCTCATGGCGGGCTTCCGGGTGGTCCACCGCTGAGCACGCCCCGCACCCGATCGACGGAGACGGCGCCGGGATCGAACTCGACCACGATCCAGGTGGCGCCTGCGGCGACGTAGGGATCCGGATCCGTGTCGGGCGGGACGGCCATCACGATGTCGTAGGGACGTGTCAGGTCGTCGCCGTCCTCACGCCGCAGGTCCGTCACGGTGGCGACCAACTCTGCGAGCTGGTCGGGATGCTCCAGGTTGACGGGGAAGAACCCGTCGTGTCGAGCCGCCCGGCGCAGGGGCCTGGTGTTGCCGTAGAGGGTCGCGACCCAGACGGGGATGCCAGGTCGTTGGACGGGCCGGGGGAGGAACTGGACGCCGTCCACAGTGAAGTGCCGGCCGATGTGGTCGACGGCTTCCCCCGACCACGCTGCCCTGAGGATCACCAGCAGCTCATCGAGCATTTCTGCCCGGACCTTGTCGTCGACCTGCTCGCCGGTCCGGGAGAGCTCTCCGGCGAAGCGGTCGCCTCCGATGCCGACGCCCAACGTCAACCGTCCGCCGCTGAGGCGGTCCAGCGTCACGGTCTCACGAGCGACCTTCGCGGGGCGTCTCCTGGGAAGTGGCGAAACCATCGGACCGAACCGCAGCGTCTCGGTGGCCGTGGCGATGGCCGACATCGTGATCCAGGGGTCTGCCACCTCGACGACCGGCTCACGCCAGCGAAGGTGATCCCACACGAACACACCGTCCCAACCCGCTGCCTCCGCCTCCGCCGCCAGCCGGGCCACCGTCCGCGGGTCGGCCAGCTCGTCGAAGATCGGGAGCCACAGCGCCGTTCGAGCACGGGGGACGGCGCCGCCCGTCACGCGCTCAGGCGGCGTCATCGAACGCCTCCGGGCGTGCGCCCGGAGGGCCGGGCAGAGCTTCCGCACCTCCAGGTGCGAGCCAGTTCCGCCCGCCGATCTGTGACGAGCTGTTCGATGAACGGGTACGAGATCATGCGGCGACCGTACGAGTGCACCGGTCTTGTTAAAAGAGCCAGATTGTGTACCTGTATCCGTACCGCTTCGCCGTCACCGGAGCTTCGGGGCCGCTGATCGCGTGGGCGAGCGGCGGCTGTCCGGCCCCGCGGGTCAGGGGGTCCAGGTGGGGTCGCGGCCCGTCAGAGCCAGCACCCGGTCGAGCAGTGGTGCGTCGTCGGCCGTGGCGACCACCGGTCCGTACAAGCCCGGAAGCTCACCGTTGTTCCCCCCGCGGAGCTGGTGCGCGAGTCCCTCCAGGTCGGCCAGGTCCCGCTCATCGGCCTCGAAGCGCTGGCCGGTGGCGCGCGCCAGATCCCAGGCGTGCACGACGAGCTCCTCCAGGGCGACTCGTCCGGCCATCTCCCCCGGCAGGTCGATCCCGCCCGCACGGGTCATCCCTTCCCAGGCCGAGGGCTGGTCCCACGCGTCTGCCAGCCGCCGGAGCTCGCGCCCGAGTTCGTCACGCCAGTCCGCCTCGAACGTGTCCCGAGCGCCTGGCGCTTCGGTAGCGTCCGGCGGTCCATCGAAGGTCTTCAGCGCGGTGGCACGAAAGCCGCTGGCGAAACCCCGAATGTGATCGATCAGCGCGCGCACCGTCATGTCCACGCAGGGCGTGACCCGGTCGAGGTCAGCCTCAGCGATGGGCTGCAGGAGCTTGGTCATGCGGTCCGCGGCGGGGCGGAGGTCCATCTGCGGCACGGTGCATCCCTTCGTCGAGATGGCGGAGGGGACGAGCCCGCGACGGCAAACTCATCGCTCTCAGGGAGCAGGCACGGTACCGCAGGCTCAGGCTGCCGCGGAACGCGCGGCGGTGGCCAAGAGCCGCACTCCTCGTTCGATCTCCGCCGGTTCCAGCTGGCCGTAGCCGAGTACCAGAGCAGGCGGAAGGTCGGTCCGGGTCCCGATCCGGAACTCGCTCAGCGTCCGCAGCCGCACGCCCGCGTCCCCCGCGCTCCTCGCCACGGCAGCCTCGTCCCAGCCAGCGGGCAGCGTGAGCAGCGTCTGCAGCCCCGCCGACACGCCCGTGGGAGTGGCCTCGGCAAACTGCCTCGCCACGGCGGTGACGAGCGCGTCGCGACGTTGGCGATAGAGGCGGCGAACGCGGCGCAGGTGACGGTCCAGGTCGCCGCCGGCGATGAATTCTGCGAACGTCGCCTGCAACAGGGTCGAGGTGAGGACATCAGTCCCCCGCCGAACATCCATGACGGCCTCGATCATCGATGGTGGAAGCACCATCCAACCGAGGCGAATACCCGGTGCGAGAGTTTTCGAGGCCGTGCCGCAGTACACGACTCGATCCGGGGCGACGCCCTGCAACGATCCGACCGGAGTGTGGTCGTAGCGGAACTCCGCGTCGTAGTCGTCCTCGATGATGTATCCGTCCACGGCGTGCGCCCAGCTCACCAGCGCTGATCTGCGGGCCGACGAGAGGACGATCCCCGTCGGAGTTTGGTGGGCCGGTGTGACGAGGACGGCCCGCGCCCCTGTCCGGTGGAGCGCGTCGACGACGATCCCTTCGGCGTCCAGCTCGACGCCGCGCACTTCCAGCGACGAGTGCTCGAGCTGGCGGCCAGCGCCTCGGTGGGGGTCCTCGACGGCGATCCGGTCGTGGCCTCGGCAGCCCAATGCCTCCGCCAGCACCGTGATGCCGTGACTGAACCCGCTGCAGATGACCACCTGATCGGGGTGCGCCCGCACGCCACGGACTCGGGCCAGGTAGTCGACGAGAGCGCTCTGCAACTCCGGAAGACCTCTCACGTTGCCGTAGCCGAGGCGCGCGTCGGGAACCGTCTGCAGGGCGACACGCGATGCCCGAGCCCACCGGCCCCGGGGGAAGTGCGCCAGGTCCGGGACCCCCGCGGAGAAGTCCACCTCGACGCGCGACTCCGATGGGCGCTGGACGGGCGGATACGGGGGATGCGGCAGTGCTGCCCTGTTCACCACAGTCCCCGACCCGGGAACCGTCGCGAGGTAGCCCTCTGCCACGAGCTGCTCGTAGGCCGTGACCACCACGCCCCGCGTGATGCCCAGATCCTCGGCCAGAGTGCGGGACGAGGGCAGAACCGTCCCCGGGGGGAGCTGACCACCCCGCACGGCTTCGCGTAGCTGATCCTCGACCTGGACCCGCAGACCACGAGGTTTGGAACGATCCAGCTCGATCAACAGCTCCGAGGAGCTGGTACGCATATATGACCTCCGCTTACCCGCCCGTAACCGTACCAATTCCCCGGACGGACCGACCCACCCCGTGAAGGGGCCGTCGGGCAGGCGTCTGCGTGTGGCTCAGGTCGGGATGGGCACGCGCTCGCCTCGACCCGAGGTCGGGCCGCGACCCGGGTGGCCGGGACCTCGGCATCACGTCAGGCCGCAGGCCCGTCGTCCCGGACCCGTTCCGGATGGCCCCGCCGCCCGCTGAGAAGGGGTGCGGGGCGGCCCTGGGCGAACCTGGTCCGACTTCGTGGTGGTGGGCGAGGGGGGACTTGAACCCCCACGACCTTGCGGCCACTGGCACCTGAAGCCAGCGCGTCTGCCAATTCCGCCACTCGCCCGAGTGACAAGGGGAGAACGATAGCGCGGCCGGTGGGCCGGTCCAGCATCGCTTGCGGTGGTGCACGGGGAGCCGGTGGAACCACCGGGTGTACCGGTATTCTGCCGTGCCGTGGCCATCCGAGGATTCGAACGGCGTCTGGAACGCATGGTGGAGGGGGCATTCGCCCGGGCGTTCAAGTCCAGCATCCGCCCGGTCGAGCTGGCCCGCCGGCTGGCGCGCGAGATGGACGACCACGTGTCCGTGGGGGTGCGGGGGACGCCGGTGGCCGCCAACCACTACACGATCTACCTCTCCCCCGGCGACTACCAGGAGTTCGCCGACGTGCGGGACGCCCTGCGGCGCGAGCTGTGCGACGCGGCGCGGG
The DNA here is from genome assembly GCA_035707385.1 of Acidimicrobiales bacterium. Classification (GTDB taxonomy): domain Bacteria; phylum Actinomycetota; class Acidimicrobiia; order Acidimicrobiales; family VFJN01; genus ZC4RG19. The sequence goes on along the minus strand of DASSUD010000039.1, from coordinate 3,622 downwards.
CCCACGCCCGCGACGAGCACTACGGGTTCATGGGTCCCCTGGACGTCGAGCTGGTCGTGGACGACAGCTTCGGCACCGGCTGGTTCGAGGTCGAGGGGCGCTTCCGGGAGGGCGCCGGCGGCGCCGGGGCCGGCAGCATCGTCCTGCCCACCGGCGACCGGTTCACGCTGGCCGAGCATGTCATCACCATCGGCCGCCGGCCCGAGTCGAACATCGTGCTGGCCGACCCGAACGTCAGCCGCAACCACGCCGAGATCCGGCCCCAGGGCGACGGCTTCCTGCTCGTCGACCTCGGCTCCACCAACGGCTCCAAGGTCAACGGCGTGCGGGTCGACCAGCGCATGCTCAACGACGGCGACGAGCTGACCTTCGGCAACACCCGCATGCGTTTCGAGGCCAGCTAGCGGGCACCGGTCGGGCGAACGGCTCGGCTACCGATAATCTCCGCTCCGGTGCCCGAGCAGCTCCTCAACCTTCTCAAACTGTTCCTTCTCGTGCTGCTGTACCTCTTCTTCCTTCGTGTACTTCGCGCGGTGTGGACCGAGGTCAACACGCCGCGCCTGGTGGAGGCGGCCGCAGGGGCGCCCGCGGGCAAGCAGAAGGGTCGCGGCCGGCGCGCGCCGAGGGCGGGCCGGTCGAACCAGCCCCAGCTCAAGGTGCTCGAACCCGCAGGCCTGCGGGGGCGCAGCTACGCCCTCGACGAGGAGATCACCCTCGGCCGGGCACCCGGCTGCCAGGTGCCCCTGGAGGACGCCTACGCCAGCCAGGTGCACGCCCGTGTCTTCCAGCGTGACGGGCACTTCTACGTCGAGGACCTGGGGTCCACCAACGGCACCTACCTCAACCGCCGGCGGGTGGCCGGTCCGATGGTGCTCAAACGCCGCGACCGCCTCCAGATCGGCAACACCGTGCTGGAGCTCCAGTGACGGCCCGCGCCGGCCGCACCCGCCTCCGCTGGGGCGGCGCCACCGACGTCGGCCGCGTCCGCTCCGAGAACCAGGACCAGTTCGTGGCCCGCGACGACGTCGGCCTGTGGGCGGTGGCCGACGGCATGGGCGGGCACCGGGGCGGCGAGGTCGCCTCCGAGATCGCCTGTGACACCCTGGCCCGCACCTTCGACCACCACACGATCGAGGGCCTGGTCGACGCCATCGAGCAGGCCAACACCGCCGTGTACCGGGCCGGTGCCGGCGACCCCGACCTGACCGGCATGGGCACGACGGTGGTTGCCCTGGCCGTGGTGGCCCACGAGGGCGACGAGCTGCTGGCCCTGGCCAACGTGGGTGATTCCCGGGGCTACCGGTACTCGGGAGGCGAGCTCGACCAGCTCACCACCGATCACAGCCTGGTGGCGGACCTGGTGCGGGAGGGCAGCCTGTCGCCCGACGAGGCGTCCATCCACCCGCAGCGCAACATCCTCACCCGGGTCCTCGGCGTGTACGAGGACGTGCCGGTCGACGCCTTTGCCGTCGAGCCCCGCCACGGCGACCGCTACCTGCTGTGCTCCGACGGGCTGTTCAACGAGGTCGCCGAGGACGCCATCGCCGCCGTCCTGCGGCGCCCGGGGGATCCGGCCGGCGCCGCCGACGAGCTGGTGCGCCTGGCCCGCGAGGGCGGCGGCCGCGACAACATCACCGTCGTCGTCGTGGACGTGGTCGACGACGGCGGCCGGGCGGAGGCGGCCTCCGCCGCGCTGGCCGGCGAGCCGACCCGGTCGGCCCCGGCGGTGGGCGCCCCCCGGCCCAGCCCGGCCTACGCCGACGACGGGCCCGCGGCCCGCGGTGCCGGCCCCCGGCGGCGGGGCGCCGTGGCCGCGCCCCCCGAGGACGGCGACTACGACTACGGCTACGACGACGTGGACGGTGACGGGAACGGCCGCCACGTCGGCCGCCGCCGGCGCCGCCGGTTCACGTGGCGGGTGGCACTGTTCACGCTGGTGCTGCTGGCGGTCGTCGGGGGCGCGCTCGCCACCATCCAGTGGTACGGCCGGTCCGCCTACTTCGTGGGGTTGGACGGCGACCGGGTCGCCATCTTCAAGGGACGGCCCGGCGGCCTGCTGTGGATCGAGCCGACCCTGGTCGAGGTGTCGGACCTCGACATCGACCGGGTGCCCGAGGCCGGCCGGCACGACATCGAAGCCGGCAAGGAGCAGCCGTCGCTGGAGGACGCCCGGCACTACGTCGACAACGTGACCGAGCGGGCCGACGAGCTGGACCCGCCGGCCACCACCACGACGACCTCCACCACCGTCCCCCTCACGACCACGACCCTCGCGCCGCCGGCCGCGCCCGCATGAACTTCGCCGCCCGGCGCACGACCGAGCTCGGCCTGCTCGTGCTGGGCACGATGTTCGTGGTCGGCGCCTACCTGCTCGCCACGCTGCCCGACGACAGCCCGATCCCCACCGCCGTCGGCCCCCTGCTGGGTGTCACGGTGGGCCTGCCGCTCGTCATGCACCTGGCGGTGCGACGCCTGGCGCCCCAGGCCGACGGCATGCTGCTGCCGCTGGCGGCCCTGCTCAACGGGCTGGGCTACGTGTTCATCGTCCGCCTGGACGAGGCCGCGGACCCGCCGGAGGGCCTGGCCGGCCTCCAGTCGCTGTGGATGATCCTGGGCGCCGCCGCCTTCGTGGCCACGCTGATGGTGGTGCGCGACGCCCGCAAGCTGGAGCGCTACCGCTACACGGCCGGCTTCGTCGGCCTCGTGCTGCTGCTCCTGCCGCTGGTGCCGATCATCGGGCGCACCATCAACGGCAGCCGGATCTGGGTGTCGTTCGGGCCGATCAACTTCCAGCCCGGCGAGTTCGCCAAGCTGGCCCTGGCCCTGTTCTTCGCCGGCTACCTGATCGAGAAGCGCGAGCTGCTGGCCATCAACCGGGCCTTCGGGCCGATCGCCCTGCCCGACCCCAAGCACCTCGGCCCCGTGCTGATCGCCTGGGGCGTCGCCCTGGTCGTCATGGTCATGGAGCGGGACCTCGGCTCGTCGCTGCTGTTCTTCACGCTGTTCCTGGTGCTGATCTGGGTGGCGACCGAGCGGGCCTCGTACCTGGCGGTGGGCGTCCTGCTGTTCGCCGGGGGCGCTTACCTGGCGTTCAACGCCTTCAGCCACGTGCAGGAGCGCATGCAGCTGTGGGGCGGGTTCTGGGACCTCGTCGGCCCGGTGGGCGACAAGGCCACGCAGCTCGACCTGGCCGCGTTCTCGATGGCCGACGGCGGGCTGGCCGGCCAGGGCCTCGGCCTCGGCTCGCCCAACAGCATCCCGGTGGTCGAGAGCGACTTCATCTTCGCCGCCATCACCGAGGAGCTGGGCCTGCTGGGGTCGGCCGCCGTCCTGATCGCCTTCCTGCTGATGATCGGAGCCGGCCTGCGCATCGCCCAGCAGGCCGCCACCAGCTTCGAGCGCCTGTTCGCCACCGGCCTCACGACGCTGCTGGGGTTCCAGGCCTTCATCATCATGGCCGGCGTGGTGCGGCTGCTGCCCTTGACCGGCGTGACGCTGCCGTTCATCTCCTACGGCGGGTCGTCGCTGCTGGCCAACTACGTGCTGCTGGCCCTGCTGCTGCGGATCTCCGACGACACCGCCGAGCAGGCCAACGAGAGGATCGCGGCCCACCAGATGACCG
>DASSUD010000038.1:0-24153 GCA_035707385.1 Acidimicrobiales bacterium | reverse complement strand
CGCTATGTGCGGATGGTCCAGCAGGCACTGCCGCTCTGGCACGACCTCGAGGACGACACGGGGGTAGGGCTGCTGGAACGCACCGGCGGGCTCGACCACGGCACTCCCGGCCTCGTCGGGCCGATCGTCGATGCGCTGCGCCTGTGCGGGGTCGAGCACCAGGTCCTGACGCCGCAGGGCGCGGCCGACCGGTGGCCGGGCATGCGGTTCGAGGGCACGGTCGTGCAGTGTCCTGGGGCGGGACGTTGCCTGGCCGACCTCACCGTGCGGACCCTCCAACGCCGCGCCGGCGAGCTGGGGGCGTCGGTCCGGTTCTCCGCCGGGCCGGCGACCGTGCAGCCGGCCGGCGACGGTGTGACGGTGCGGGCGAGCGCTACCGGCGACGAGTGGCGGGCTCCCGTGGCGGTCGTGACCGCGGGCGCCTGGCTGCCCTCCGTCGTAGGCGACGGCGTCCCGCTGCCGCCTTTGCGGATCACCCGCGAGCGGCTCCAGCACTTCACGCCGCGGGAGCCGGGCGGCGACTGGCCCAGCTTCCTCCACTACCGAACCGGGACGACGCACTACGGGTTGCTGAGCCCCGGCGAGGGCATGAAGGTCGCCCAGCACATGGCCGGTCAGGAGACCGACCCGGACGCCGCCCGGCCCGCGACGCCCGACCCCGCGGCGCTGGCGACCATGCGTCGCTACGTCGAGGACTGGCTCCCGGGCCTCGACCCGTCGCCGGTCCATCCCGCCACGTGCCTCTACACGACCACGCCGACCCACGACTTCGTGGTGGAGCGCCGGGGGGCGATCGTGTTGGGCTCGCCCTGCAGCGGCCACGGCTTCAAGTTCACGCCCCTGATCGGGCGCAGGCTCGCCGACCTGGCGATGGAGCGGGAGCCCTGACCGCCCGTCGCCGTCACAACTCGCGGGGCGCGACGTAGCCGACAAGCGGTGCCCCGCCAGAGGGCGTCGGCGGCTACGGTCCCCCGCCCAGGTTCTCAGGTCGTGTCGCCGACCTATCGCCGGCGGGCGACGTCGTGGGGGCGGGGGTAGCGGCCGAGCAGGATGGCTCGACATGGCGGGCACAGCCACCAGCCCGGTTGGGCGGGTGGATGCAGCGTGGGATCACCTTCGAACAGCAGTCGACAGCGTCCGCACTGTTGGGGCGGAGGTCGGTCGCCGGCCAGTGGCTGCTGGGGGGCGGGCTCGACGTGCGCGGTGTCCTCGCTCCCCCGGACGGTGTGCGGAGTGGGGGGCATGATGCCTCGTGTGGTGGGGTGGGCCGGAGGCCAAGTCCGGCGGCGTCCGGAAGGTGGCGCGTCGTGACGTCAGTGGGCGGTCCGTGCCCGCATGAAGCGGTACAGGCCGAAGGCCACGAGGACGATGATGGCGAGGACCAGGAGTTCCATGGTCGTTCCCTTCTTGCCCCGGGCGGCGACCGTCGAACGACGGCCACGACCCGGGCCTGTCCGGCACCGTATACCTGAACTCAAACTCATGCAATCTGTTTCTGGAATAGATGGTAAGGTGTCGGCATGGGCAGTTGGAGCTTCCTCACCAACCATGCCAGGGCACTGCTGTGCATCGCTCATGACCCCGGCGTGCGGGTGCGGGACCTCGCCGCCATCGTCGGCGTCACCGAGCGCAGCGCCCACACCATCGTCACCGACCTCGTCGACGCGGGTTACGTGGTCAAGGACAAGGACGGTCGCCGCAACCGGTACCGCATCCAGGAGCACCTGCCGCTGCGCGACCCGATCACGCAGGAACGGACCATCGGCGAGATGCTCGACCTCCTCGTAGGGGTGAACACCCACCGCAACGCACACAACCAGGGCAGGACCCACCATGTCTGACAAGGCACCCGGCAAACCGAACGGCAAGAAGCCCGGCAAGACACTCAAAGAGAAGCGAACGGCCAAGAAGCTCAAGCGGAACAACGGGAAGAGCCCGATGCCGACGACCGATCGAGGTCACCCGTGACGGAACCCGCCTGCTGGTTCAGCGAGCCAGCGCACCAACCCGCGCTCGGCTGGTGCCCCCGTTCCTGCACCGGTGCGGTGATCTACGCCGAACGCGCCGGCAACGGTGACCAGCACGTCTACTGCGACACGCACGCCCACTGGCGCCGCGAGACCATCCGCTTGCCGCTCGTCCGGCGCATGCAACCCGGCGAAAAGCCGAGCCTCTCACGCCACACCGACACGTGGTGAGCCGCGACGGACCGACTCCGGTCCCCCGCCGCCCCCGCGCCGGATCCGATCCGACATCGACGCGCCCTACCGGCCGCGAGGGGCTGGAGGTCGCGCAGCGCGTGTGGCAGCGCAGTCTCGAGCTGGCTGGTGCGGGCAGCCATCTCCACCTGCCCGACCACGCGCTCGCGCTCGCACGCACGGCGGGTCACGACCTTGACACCATGGCCCACGCCTTGGGACTCGGACGCTCCCAAGCGCGCCACCCGTCCAATGGAGAGACGACCCGCCGCGGCGTTCGGCTGCTGGAGCGAGCAATCGGCTACCTGAGTGTCGGGTCGGTCCCGAGCGACATGGCCGGCACAGGGCATCGGCGTGACGAGAACCCAGGGGCCAGGATCGCGCTGCCGCCGCCCGAGCCGGTCCCGCCACCCGGACCGGTCCCGCCACCCGAGCCGGCGCGCCCACCCATTCTTCGATCGGGCGGCACGCCGGCGTCGGCCCGGCCGCTGCCCCGGCACTGACGCGCTCGCGCGCCGTTTCGGCGGATCGGACCGTCAAGCGATGGCATCCGGCAGCACGTCGGTACGGTGGACCCCCTTGGAAGCCCGCTTCGTCGCTCGGCCGTTGCTCGAGTCGTACGTCGCCTCTTCTGAGCCGACACGAGGAGGCGACCATGCCGAGTTCGATCGAGCCGTGGATGGGTGACGACGACCTGTCCCGGCAGCGGCGCAAGCGGGAAGCGCGACTGCTGGACGGCGAGGTCTCCGACTTCCCCGGTCTCACGATCGCCGACGTCGTCGCTGATGTCCTCGCCGCGAGCAACGAGGGTCACGCGGCGTTCGACGTGCCCAGCTACCTGGCGGAGCGAGGCCACACATCGACGACGATCACGACGGTCGTCGAGTACCTCCAACGCCGATCGTCGCTTCCGGTGGCGTCAGCGGCCTTCGAGTAACAGCGAGCCCCTGGTCCAGGCGCCCGGCTGACCTCGCCTCCGTGTCAGAAGCAGGAATACAGCGCGTCGACGAGCGCGCGATTTCGGGAGCTCTGCCAGCGTGGCCGGACCGCGTTCATCACATAGCCGAACCCGACGCGGGCCTCAGGATCAGCGAAACCCAGTGCGCCCCCCGTACCGAAATGGCCGAAGCTGCCGGGATTCGGCCCGAAGGGTCGGTCGGGTCGGGTCGGCTGGAAGCCGAGGCCGAATGACGCCTCTCGCTCCAGGACCGGACACCAGCCCTCCGACTGCGCCGACGTCGCCTCGGCGAGCAGATCGGGGTCGAGGACGGTGATCCCGTCGAGTGCGCCGCGCGCAGCCAGGGCGGTGTAGAGGCGCGCCACGCCCCGGGCGGTGGCGTGCAGGTTGGTCGACGGCACCTGCGCCGCTCGCCACTGGTCGCTGTTCACCACACCGATGCCGGAGTAGCCGGGTGGGTTGGAGTAGCCGAGGGCGATCATGCGCTGGTCGGCGGTCTCTGCTCGCGACGACAGCCAGTCGATCCCGCGGGCGACGTCGATCTCCCAGACGACGTCCGCGCACCGTGCTCGCTGGGCCGGAGCGAGGCCCCAGACGAGGTCCGCATCGAGCGGCCCTGCGATCTCCTCCCGCAGCCAGGTGCCCGGGAGCCGGCCATCGATCCTCCGGGCCACCTCGCCCACCAGATGTCCGTAGGTGTTCGAGTGGTAGGCGTGTCGCGACCCCGGGTCCCACCACGGATCGGTGGCGGCGATCGAGGCACACATGGCGCCCCAGTCCCAGAGCGCCTCGTTGGTCAGAGGCTCACGGATCGCGGGAACGCCCGCGCGGTGGCACAGGATGTCCCGGACGGTCGCGCCCTTCTGCCCGGCGAGCAGCTCGGGCCACCACCGGTCCGCCCGGTCGTCGAGACCGATCGGGCCGCGCTCGACGAGCTGCAGCAGCCGGAGCGCTATGACCGGCTTCCCGACCGAGTAGGCGTTCACCATCGTGTCCCGGGCCCAGGCGCGCCCGCGATGCGGGTCGGCCCATCCGCCCCAGACGTCGACGACGACCCGCCCGTCGACGGTGATGCTGCACGCCGCGCCGACCTCGCCCTCCTCCTCGAAGTTGGCCGCGAACGCGTCCCGTACCGCGCTGAACGCCGGATCGCAGATACCGCGTACCACGACCTGACCGTACGCGACGCACCGTCATCACCCCGCCCTGGTCGCAGACCGCACTCTGGCGAACGACGATCAGGTCGCCGTCCCGCCGGGGAGCGAGGGCGGCAGGCCGAACGACGGGAGCACGCTCTCGTCGAAGTGGGTGAGCGCCGAGATCCGGTCGCCGGCGAGGGTGAGGACGTCGAGGGCGGTCCCGGGGCGGAGGCCGCCGGTGGAGGCGCGCAGGTAGACCCCGAAGGCCAGCTGACCGTTGGCCCTCGTCGGCACGAGGTCGTAGCGGCGGCCCCGGCGGCTGACGCTGGCGAGGAAGCGGGCCACCGCGTCGCGGCCGTGATATTCGAGGGGGATCGGTGGCATCGAGAGGCAGGCATCGGCGGTGAGCAAGGCGACCAGCGTGTCGATGCGGCCGGAGTCGTAGGCACGGACGAGCTTGGCCACGAGGGCCTGCTCGGCGTCCGACCCGGGAGCGGGAGCCGGTTCGCGCGCGCCGGTCGGCGGCAGGCGGCGCTGCAGGGTGGCGCGGGCCCGTTTGAGAACGCTGTTGACCGACTCGACCGTCGCGTCGAGCATGGCCGCCACCTCGTGGGCGTGGTACCCGAGCACCTCGCGCAGGATGAGCACCGCCCGCTGGCGGGCCGGCAGGACCTGCAGCGCGGTCACGAAGGCCAGGGAGACGGCCTCGGTCTGTTCGTACCGTGCCTCCGGGCCGAGCGGCCCGTCGATCGCACCGTCGAGCAGGGCATCGGGATACGGCTCGAGCCACACGACCTCCCCGAGGCAGGTCGGCTCGGGCGGTTCGACATCGGGGATGTCCCACGCCTTGGCCGGGCGTCGGCTGGCCGAGCGACGCGCGTTGAGGCAGCGGTTGGTGGCGATCCGGTAGAGCCAGGTGCGGATCGAGGCGCGCCCCTCGAACCCTCCGAGCCCTCGCCAGGCCGCCAGGAGCGTGTCCTGCAGGGCGTCCTCGGCGTCCTGGAAGGATCCGAGCATCCGGTAGCAGTGCACCTGCAGCTCCCGGCGGTGCGGCTCGGTCAGCTCCCGGAACGCGTCGCCGTCCCCGGCCCGGGCCCGGGTCATCAGGTCGGTCGTCACCACCCCACCCTCGCGCCACTCCTCCCGGTCTCCCTGCCCACCTGAGTACCGACACCGGCCGGGCCCAGAAGTGGGCGGACCAGGCCCGCCCACTTTCCCGGCGGGACGGTGTCTACGTCGTCGAGAGGCGTGTCCATCCACGATCGAAGGGGATCTCCATGCTGCTGGAGAACAAGACCGCGGTGATCTACGGCGGCGGCGGGGCGCTCGGCGGCGCGATCGCCCGCGCGTTCGCCTGGGCCGGAGCCCGCGTCCACCTCGCCGGGCGGTCGACGGCCCGGCTCGAAAAGGTGGCGAACGACATCGGCGACGCTGCAGGCGTGGCAGCACTCGACGCGCTCGACGAGCGTGCCGTCGTGGATCACGCCGACGCCGTGGCGGCGGACGCGGGCGGGATCGACGTCGCGCTGAACGCCGTGTCCTTCCCGTTCGTGCACGACACGCCCTTCGCCGAGCTTGCCGTCGAGGAGGTCATGCGGCCCGTCGACGCCTTCCTGCGGACCAACCTGATCACCACCAAGGCGGTCGCCCGGCACATGACGGCGCGCGGGTCGGGCACGATCCTGACGCTGTCGGCGGGCGCGGCCCGGGTCGCGCCGCGCGGGAGCCTCGGCTACGGCACCACCTGCGCGGCGATCGAGGCGATGACCCAGCGGCTCGCGGTCGAGCTCGGGCCGAGCGGCGTGCGCGTCGTCTGCCTGCGACCGCACCTGATCGCCGACGCACCCTCCCACGGCTCCTACACCGGTGAGCTGTTCGGGCGGCGGGCCGCGGCGGCGGGCGTGAGCGTCGAGCAGTTGCTCGCCCAGTGGCCGGAGCACGTGACGCTGCTGGGGCGGCTCCCGACCCTGGCCCAGGTGGCCGATGCGGCCGCCTTCCTGGCCTCGGACGGCGCCGGCGCGATCACGGGCGCCGTGGTCGACCTGACCTGCGGCAACGCGGTGCGCACCGGTGCCGGGGCACTCGTCGGTGTGCTCGACTAGGTGCCGGCTCACGGGCTCACGCCGTTCCGGCGTCCCTCAGTCGCATTGTGCAACATGAGGGACACCAGAACGGCATGGCCTACGGACCCGTCAGCTGGTCGAGGGCCCGCCCCATCAACGCGCTGCGGTCCTCGGCCGTCGTGACGCCCTCGAGGCCGAACCCGAAGTACACCGTGCGGAACGCGGCGTCCGCGGGCGTCATCGTCACGACCGCGGCCTCCTCGAAGCCGACGTCGGTGGTGCGGGTCCAGTCGTTGCCGTTCAGCGCGCTGCCCGGCGGCGGGCCGGCCACGGTCCAGTCGCCCAGGCCGGTCTCGAACGACTCGGTGACGCCCTCGGTCGACACCGCGATGTCGTCGAGGAAGACGCCGATGCCCTGCGCGCCCCAGTCGCTGACGTAGGAGATCGACAGCTCGACCTGGCTCCCGGCGTAGGCGGACAGGTCCATGCTGAAGTCCTGCCACCCGTTCGAGCGCCCGGTCGCCGCGTGCCACTCGCCGGTCGTCCCGACGGGATTGCACGGCACGCCGGTGCCGTTGAACGTCTGGTAGTGCGCGAGGAAGGGATGGATCTCGTCGTTGGGATCCGTGTGCCATCCCTCGGGGCAGGACTCGCCGGTCTCCTGGGTGGTGAGCCCGTTCTGGTCGGGCAGCGTCGTCCAGTCGTCGTCGGGAGTGCCGTCGAGCGTGTGGGCTTCGACGATCAGGAAGTCCCAGTTGAGCTCGGTGTCGAACGACGCGGCGAACGACAGCTCGGGGGCGGCGCTCGGGTCGACGCCGGTGAGGTCGACGGTGTGCGTCAGGCGCTTGTACGTGACGTCGGCCCGGTCGGAGTAGAGGTAGTGGGTGCCCGTCCGCGGGCTGAACGCTCCTCCCACGCCGGTCTGCCACGTCGCGAGCCCGGAGCTCGTGAACTGCGGGAACTCGGACACATCCAGCAGGCTGCTGGTGGTCAGCAACGACTGCGTCGTGCCCCGAGAGGCGTTGGGATGGTGGTTGTCGGCGCTGTCGCCGCCGTTGAGCGTCCAGTCGAGCCCCTCGAACAGCGTCCCGTCGTTGCCCGCCAGGGGGAACGGCTCGCCGTCGGGGTTGGTGCCGCCGTCCTCGATGAAGAGATAGGCACCGAGCCAGTACTGCAGGAAGTCGTCCGACAGCAGCAGGCACCCGTCGTCCACCGTCTGGTCGACGTTGTCGCAGTACGGCGGCGTGGTCAGCGGGTTGTAGTCGAAGGCGTTGGCGTACTGCCATCCGGCGCTCCGACCGGTGTAGAGCAGGCGGCCGCCCTCGTTGAGATAGGCGCGCAGCTCGAGCATCTCGTTGTTGGCCAGCGTCGCCGCCCCCGTGCCGCCCGGTTGCCCGGGTTCGCGGGTGAGCAGGTCGTTGCCCGTGTACCAGACCACGGCGCGGTAGTGGCCGAGCACGCCCAGGTGGTCGGGCGCGGTGCGGCCACTGGCGTCGACGTCGTAGACGTCGAACGAGACGCCGTTCGCCGTCAGGGCGTCCGTGTAGTACGAGAGCTGGTGCGGCCCGGCCGTGGCGGGGTAGGCGGGCACGTTGGAGGTGCCGGTGTAGTCCTCGGCCGCCACCACCAGCACGTCCTTGGGGGCGCTGCCGACCACCTCGAAGCTGAACGAATCGCTGGTCGCTCCCCCACCCGTGAACCACACGTCCACGGTGTCGCCGGGGCTGGCCCCGCCGACCGTGCCCCGGACGATGTGGTAGTAGAGGTCGCCCGGGCCGCCGTACCGGTCGCCGCCGCCCCACTCCTCGGTGGGCACGCTGACCGGCTCCCCACCGTTGATCGAGTAGTGCGCCGTGACCGGGTCGTCGGCACCGTCCCCGTCGATGTCGCGCTTCGCCAGCACCTGCACCGGCTGGCTGGCGCCGTTGTAGGAGTGCGCGAACCGGAAGTCGCTCATCGGGTTCCAGCTCTTCTGGGGGTCGATGTCGGCGACGTTCAGGTAGAAGGGCTCGGTCTCGATCCGGGTGTGCGACACGGGATCGTCGGGATCTGCGGCCGACTGGGCGACCGACAGGGCGAAGGGCAGGTTCTTGGAGAACTCGGCGTGGACCTGGCCTTCCTTGTCGGGGAACACGAAGCCGTCGTCGTGCGGCCCGTCCCCGAGCTCGGGGGTCCACGCCAGCGCGCCGCCCAGGGCGTGCGCGAAGTCCGTGGTCTCACCGTTCGTGGTGTACAGGTCGGCGCCCACGCCGGGGTTGTAGCCGTCGATCGCCGGCTTCTGGTCGGTGCCGGACAGGGCCACGTAGATCGGGTCGTCGGCCGACGGCGTGTTGACCTGGAAGCCGAAGGTGTAGAGCAGCAGCTCGCCGAACGAGTGGTAGTTGACGTGGAACCGGAAGTCCACCTGGCCGTAGAGGCCCATCATCGCCTGGGTCTCCGGCTCGGAGGCGGCCGCGGGGCCACGGTAGGTCTGGTCGGCGATGATCGACGCCGACCCCTCGTCGTCGAACTTCCAGTGCTCGGGGTAGTTGCGGTTGGGGTCGACCCCGTCGAGCGGCGTGATCCGGTTGTCGCCGTCGTTGTCCCGCAGGTTCTTCCGCCACAGGCGGTCGTGGTCGAACGTGTACTGGTAGCCGTCGGGGTTGGCGACCATGACGAACCACAGCTCGGTGGTCTGCAGCAGGTCGACGATCTCCTGCCGGTCCTCCCGGTACATCTTGACGAGCCACTCGAGCAGGCGCTGGTTGACCTCGACGCTGATCCACTCGCGCGCGTGCTGCAGCGAGCTGTAGAGGACCGCAGGCCGGCTGTTGTCCGGCACGGTGTTGGCGTCGGCCGTCAGCTTCAGCGCGACGATGTCGCGGGGTGTGTCCGGGCCGTCGCCCTCCGGATCGGTGCCGTGGGTCTGGCCGATCACCTCGAGCTTGAGCAGGTCCGGGTTGGCGGCCGCGATCTCGTCGAGGTACGCCCGGATGCCGTCGGGCCCGTCGTAGTCCTGGAAGACCTTGAAGCCCGCGCGCTCCTGCTGCGCGGCCAGGTCGGTCGCCGTGGCGCCCTCCGTGTTGGTCCACGGCACCAGGTCGACGCCCTGCTTCTCGAGCGCCTTGCGCTGCCAGGGGTACAGCACCAGCACGACGCGCACGCCGTCCTGGGCCTGCTCGGTCGAGACGACCTCGTAGCCTTCCCCGGCGAGCCGGTTGGCCGTCGCCGTGTCGACGACCGCCTCGTACATCTGCAGCCGGGCGTTCGCGGTCGCCTGGCCGCCGGGCGATCGGCCACCTCCCCCCGCTTGTGCCCCGACCGGGCCGTTCAGGGCGGCGACGAGCGAGATCGCGAGGACGATCGCCAGGACCGAACGGTGAGCCCTCATCTGTTCCCCCTTGGTCGGGCGCCGCCACGGCCCGCGGGGACCTCGACGCCGTTATGCAGGGGAAACGTACGGGCGGCGTTGCGATCGGTCAAGTGACCCGGGCGCCCGCAGGCGAATCTGTCGCCGCCGGCGGTCATCGCCGGACGAGTTGAACAGTCCGCCTCGCTCTCGCCGGATACGAGCAGGTCAACCCGCGACACGATCCGCGCGGGCCTGCCTCGTGTTCGGGCGTTCGGTGCCGGGGGGTTCGGAGGCCGTTCACCCCTGCGTTCCGTCGCCGCCACGTAACGTCCCTAGGTTCGACGCCACGCTCGACCAGGGAGTCCATGCCATGACTGACCAGAAGACCGCGTGGAGCCGGAGGTCGTTCCTCCAGAGCGCGCTGGGCACCGGTGCCGGGTTCGCCCTCACCGGCCCCTTCGCCGCCCTCGGCGCCCGTGCCGCCGGCGCCGCCCCCGGCCGCGTGACGGGATCCGGCTACGGCGCGCTCCGCCCGGTGAAGGACCGGACGACCGGCCTCGAGCTGCTGAAGCTTCCGAGGGGCTTCGAGTACGTGAGCTTCGGCTGGCGCAACGACGTCATGTCCGACGGCACGCCGACGCCGGGCTCGCACGACGGGATGGCGGCGTTCCGGGACGGCGACCTCGTCCGCCTCGTGCGCAACCACGAGCAGGGCAACGGCACGCCGTTCGCGCCGGCCGGCGCCACCTACGACCCGCTGGCCGCCGGCGGCACGACCACGCTGGTGTTCGATCCCGAGAGCGGCTCGCTCGTCGAGGACTTCGCCAGCCTCAGCGGCACGATCCGCAACTGCGCGGGCGGGCCCACACCGGCGGGCACGTGGCTGACGTGCGAGGAGACCACGGCGGTCAACGGCACCACCCGGCACGGCTACGTCTTCGAGGTCCCCGCCCACGGCCTGGCGGATCCCGCGCCCCTCACGGGCATGGGACGGTTCTCCCACGAGGCCACCGCCACCGATCCGGCCACCGGGATCGTCTACGAGACCGAGGACGCCGGCAGCTCCGCCCTCTACCGCTACGTGCCCGCGGACCCGGCGGACCTCGCCCGCGGTGGCGTCCTGGAGGCCATGGTCCTCGAGGGCACGACCGACACCCGGCTCTGGGCCACCGGCGAGAGCGCGGCGGCGGGCTGGGTCGTCGTCGACGCCCCCGACTGGGCGCCCGGCGAGCCGACCACCTGGCAGCAGGCCGAGGCCGAGGGTGCGGCGCGCATCGTCCGCGGGGAGGGCGCCTGGTACGGCAACGGCGTCATCTACGTGATCTCCACCAGCGGCGGCGCCGCCGGGCAGGGCCAGGTCCTCGCCTACGATCCCGCGGCGGCCACGTTCACGTGCGTCTTCGCGTCCCCGTCGTCGGAGGTGCTCAACGCTCCCGACAACGTGTGCGTCAGCCCCCGCGGCGGCCTCGTCCTGTGCGAGGACGGCAGCGGTCGCGAGTACCTGCACGGCATGACGCCCGACGGCGAGATCTTCCGCTTCGCCGAGAACAACATCGTGCTGCCACCGGAGTTCCAGGACACCAAGGGGTACGCCGGCGACTTCAGCGGGTCGGAGTGGGCCGGAGCCACCTTCGAGCCCAGGAACGGCAACTGGCTGTTCGCCAACGCCCAGAGCCCGGGCGTCACCTTCGCCATCACCGGGCCCTGGCGCCAAGGCGCCCTCTAGGCCCCAGGTCCTGGGTGTCGCCGCTCCGAGGTCTGCGGTCGAGCGACGCCCAGGACCGAGGCGCTCACCCCGGGAGCGTCCGATCGGGACCGGCTCCCGGGCATCCGGGGACGCCCCCGATCGCCGGCGGGCGCCGACCCAGCCGCAGACCGTCAGCCGCAGGTCCAGGTCACCACCGGCGGCCGGACGCGGGCGCAGAGGGGCAGCCCGCCGCCATCCGTGAGGCCCAGGCGGGCGACCAGGGGCCCCTCCCCCGCCGCCGCCCGGGCCAGCGCGGCGGGATCGACGTCGGCCAGGTGCAGCTTGGCCCGGCGGAACATCGCGAACTCCCCGGCGCCGCCGACGGTGCCCCACGTGAGGTAGAGGAACCGGTCGCCGCGACGTCCCTGGGCGAACGGTCCGCCGATGTCGATCGTGCCGTCCGGCCCCGGGCGGGTGGGAACGTCGAGGTCCCACGTGGCCGCCGGGGCGTCACCCGGGACCGGCTGGAACGGCTCCCGGCCCCGCTGCACCGCCACGTGGACGTTGTCGTAACGGGCCGTGGTGTCGTGGGGCGCACACGCCCTGCCGGGGAGGTCGACGGCCTCGATCCGCACCTGCACGCTCCCATCATGGCGTCATCGGCACGGGGCTGCGTCCCGGGGGTCGTCGGGCACCTCCATGGTCGTGAACCGGACGCTGCTCCAGGCGTTGCGGAGGAACCGGCCGGGGGTCATCGGCTCGGTGACCGCGTTCAGCAGGTCGCGGATCGGGCCGCACGCCATGGCGTCGCGGGCGGCCGCCGCCGCGCCCGGGTCGTCAGGCTGCTCAACCCCCCAGCGGGCCTCGTGCCACGCGGGATCGATCTGCTTGCGGTGACCCGCCGGGCGGCCGGGGATCACCGGCGCGCGGGCCGCCAGCGGCTCCCCGAGCCCGCCCAGGTCGACGACCCACACGTCGATGCCGGTGCGGTACGAGGGCACGCCGATGGAGCCGAACACGACCACGAGGCGGCCGCCGGTGCCGGCCGGGACCACCTCGTCCGCCAGGACCCGGATGTACCCGGTGCGCCCCGCGGCGTCGAGCTCGGCGATCTCGACGGGCGACAGGTAGCCCTCGGACGGGCCCTCCACGTGGACCACCCCGGCCTGGATGCCGTTGCGGTCCCGGAAGTCGATGATGTCGGGGAGCATCGCCGCCGTCGGCTCCTCCCGGAACCGCAGCGTGCCCGCGCACACCACCGCCCACGCCGCGCCGGCGACCACGAGGCCCGCGACCAGCAGGTCACGGCGGCCCAGCACGATCGAGGCCGGCAGCGCGAACGCGAACAGCGCCGGCAGCAGCAGGCGGCCGTGCATGTAGTCGCCCCCGGCCACCGTGATGTAGCCGGCGTGGGCCACCGCGGCCACGACCATGCCGATGCAGGCCGCCCGGACGTTGCGGTCCGCCCGGGCGATCGTCAGGCCGGTGGCTACGGCGATCACGGCCAGGGGAACCGCCAGCCAGTACGTCGTGACCAGGTCGCCGAGGTAGGTGAGGCCCTGGCGCAGGTGCAGCCCGCCGGCATCCTTGGCCAGGGCGGTGTTGGGGACGAGGCTGGCGTAGAAGCCCATGCGGAAGACCTGGTACGCCACCGGGATCGCCGCCGCCACCGCCACGTCGAGGGCCAGGCGCCGCCGGTCGGGGCGGACGATGACCCACCACGTCACCAGCAGGGCCGCGGCGATGACCGCGAGGTCCGGCCTGATCAGCGGGCCGAGCCCGAGGACCACCAGCGAGACGGCACGCGGCCGCCCGGTCGGCGGCTCGGCCCGGCGGGCGGCGCTGACCAGCACGAGCCAGCACCCGGCGGTCCACAGCCAGACGGCCCCCATCTCCAGCCCGGAGGTGGCGAAGTCCCACACCACCGGCACGGCCGCCACCAGCATGAGGCCGAGGGGCAGGACCAGGTCACCGGGGGCGTGCAGCAGGCGGCTGGCGCGGGTCGCCACTCCGAAACCGGCGACGGCAGCCGCCAGCGCCGCCACCACCGCCACCCACTCCATGCGCATCAGGTGACCGAGGGTGGCCCGGGCGACGCACAGGACCCCGATCCAGGCGGGGGAGGTGGCCACCTCGACCCGCTCGCCCGTGTTGAAGACCGGCCCGTGCCCGGCGAAGACCTGGTCGACCACCCGCAGGTTGATGTAGGCGTCCTCGTTCAGCCACCGGCGGGACCAACCCGCCACCAGCACCAGCACGACCGGTGCCGCCAACAGCACGAGCCCGGCCACCCTCCTCGCCCTCCCAGCAGGCACGAGGCGGCAGCCTACCCAGCCGTGCCGCTACCCTCGCCCGGCGCCCGGTCCCGGCTGGGGGACCGGGCGGGCACGCCGGCGACTCAGGTGCAGGCCGCGGCCATCGACGTGGACAGGTGGTCGGCCGGGTCGTCGCCCTCGGACCGCATGACGTCGGCGATCTCGCAGGTCGTGGCCGTCTCCTGCTGGTCGAGCACGCCCAGCTCGCCGACCTCGTCGGCGGCGGAGCCGAGCCCCGTGCCCCCGGCGGCCGCGGTCGCCTCGATGCCCGCCAGCACCTCGGCCCGGCGGTCGAAGATGCCGAGGAGGTCGTCGTACAGCGGGGCGGACGCGCCGTCTGCGGAGTCGGCCGCCGCCTGCAGGTCCGGCCGGTTCACCTCGATCCAGGCCGACGCGTCGTTGGCCGCCACGGCCAGCCCGGCCGCGTCGTCGCCGCTCGCCTCGTCGGCCACGTGCTCGTGCTTGTCCCGCCAGTCCTCGGCCACCGGCGCGAAGTCGTCCATCGCCCCCGCGGCGTCGCCGTCCCCGTCGCTGCCGAGGTCGCCCAGGTTGGCGCCCACCCCGCCGACCACCACGCCGACCGCCAGGGCCAGCAGCAGGGCGGCGGCGGCCAGCACCCCCAGGATCAGCAGTATCGGCGCCGACGACGAGTCGGCATCGGGAACCGGCGTGACCGCCGGCTCAGGCCTCGGTTCCTCGTCGATCTGCCGGGTGCCGCACTCCGAGCAGAAGTTCGCCCCCGCCTCGACGAGACTTCCGCAGGACTTGCACCGCCGGAGCGTCGTCAGGTCCATGGTGAGCGTCATGGTTCAGGACTGCCCCCCTGCAACGGTCCTCAATCATCATCCTCACCCGGCGCCACACTGCCGCTACGGTCAGTCGTCTTCCTCGCCGGCGCCTTCCCGCTCGTCCCCGACGACCTCGAACGACTCGTCGAGCTGCACGTCCACCTGCGTCCCGTCGTCCAGGGTGACCTCGACCTCGTACGCGCTCTCCTCGTCGCCTGCCTCGGTCTCGGTGACCCGCCCGCCGTGGGTGTGCTCGAGCGCGGCGGCCGACGCCCGGTCCAGCGCCTCGCCCGTGATCGGGACCTCGGCCGGTTCGTTGTCGTCGTCGTCGCCCCCCTGGGCGGCCACCACGCCGGCGCCCACCCCGAGCACGACGACCAGGGCCAACCCGCCGGCTGCCGCCAGCTTCGCTCGCGTCTCCATCTGCCGATCTCCTTCTGTCGCGCTATGCATGTCGCGCGATGCATGCAGTGTGCCCCGGGACGGCTGAACCAGGGCTGACACCCGCCGCGCGTTCAGCGGGCGTTCAGCTTCCGGTGCCCACCATCGCCCCTGTGCCGTCACACTGGTGCCGAAGGACGCCATGAAGCTGCTGCTGGTCGAGGACGACGCCAAGCTCGCCGCCACGCTCCACCGGGGGCTGGAAGCCGAGGGCTTCGCCGTCGAGGTGACCGGCGACGGCGAGGACGGCCTGTGGCGGGCCGGCGAGGGCGGATACGACCTGATCCTCCTCGACATCATGCTGCCGGGCCGCAACGGCTACCGGGTGTGCGCCGACCTGCGGGCCGCGGGGGTGTGGACGCCGATCCTCATGCTGACCGCCAAGGACGGCGAGCTCGACGAGGCCGAGGCCCTCGACACCGGGGCCGACGACTTCCTGACCAAGCCGTTCTCGTTCACCGTGCTGGTGGCCCGCATCCGGGCGCTGCTGCGCCGCGCCGCCGAGCGCACCGTGGCGCCCGCCGCGGTCGGCGACCTGCGCATCGACCCCGCGGGACGGCGGGCCTGGCGCGGCGACGACGAGATCGCCCTGACGGCGCGGGAGTTCGACGTCCTGGAGCTGCTGGTGCGCCGGGCCGGGCAGGTCCTGTCCAAGGGCCGCATCCTCGGCGCCGTGTGGGACAGCGACTTCGACGGGGACCCCAACATCGTCGAGGTCTACGTGCGCCGGCTGCGCCGCAAGGTCGACGAGCCGTTCGGCCGGCACTCGATCGAGACCCTCCGGGGCGCCGGCTACCGGATCGACGACGATGGCGCGTGACGGCCGCCTGACGTCGTCCGTCCGCTTCCGCATCACGCTGGCGGCGGCCCTGGCCGTGGGCGCGGTCCTGACCGTCACCGGCGTCGCCCTCGTCGCCCACCAGCGCCGCGTGCTGACCGAGAACCTGGAGGAGACCCTCGCCACCCGGGCCGCGGCCCTGGCCCGCGCCGCGGCCGCCGACCGGCTCCCGCCGGTCCTCGACCGGGTGGGCGACGACGACGGCCAGGCCCAGGTGCTCGACGGCGGCGGGGACGTGCTGGCGGCCACGCCCGGGACCGCCGAGGGGCCCCCGCTGGCCCCGGCACCGCCCGGCGACGGCGATCCCGTCATCCGCACGGCCGACATCCTGGCCGGCGACGACGAGGACGAGCCCGAGCCCTTCCGGATCGTCAGCCTCCGGGCGGGCGACGCCGTGGTCCACGTCGCCGCCCCGCTCGACGACATCGCGGAGACGACGGCGCTGCTGGCCCGGTCGCTGGCCGTGGCGGTCCCGGCCGTGACCCTGCTGCTGGCCGCCCTCGTGTGGACGCTGGTCGGGCGCACGCTGCGGCCCGTGGAGGCCATCCGCCGGGAGGTCGACGGCATCGGCGCCGGCCGCCTGGACAGGCGGGTCCCGGTGCCCCCGACCGGCGACGAGGTGTCCCGCCTGGCCCGGACCATGAACGCCATGCTCGACCGGATCGAGGACGGTGCCCGCCGCCAGGAGCGGTTCGTGGCCGACGCGTCCCACGAGCTGCGCACCCCGCTGGCCCGGATCCGCTCCGAGATCGAGGTCGACCTCGCCCACCCGGGCACCGCCGACCCGGCCGCCACCAGCCGCAGCGTCCTCGACGAGGCCGTCGCCATGCAGCACCTGGTGGACGACCTGCTGGCCCTGGCCCGCAGCGACGCCGGCGCCGTCCCCCGCCGGTCGGTGCCTGTCGACCTCGACGACCTGGTCGCCCGCCAGGTACGTCGCCTGCGGGCCGGCGGCCGGGTCGCCGTCGACAGCCGGGGCGTGGAGGCGGCCCGCGTGACCGGCGATCCCGACCAGCTGGGGCGAGCAGTCGCCAACCTGGTCGACAACGCCGTCCGCCACGCACGTGCCGCCGTCACGGTGAGCGTGTCCACCACGGGCGACGCGGCGGTGCTGGCGGTGGCCGACGACGGGCCGGGCATCCCCGCAGAGCGGCGGGACGAGGTGTTCGAGCGGTTCTCCCGCCTCGACGGGGCGCGGTCGGCCGGCGACGGTGGCACCGGCCTGGGACTGGCGATCGTGCGTGCGGTGGTCGAGGGCCACGGTGGCACGGTGGTCGTCGACCCCGACCATGCCCCGGGGGCCCGGCTGGTGGTGTCGCTGCCCCGGGCGGCGGACTGAGCCCGCGCTCAGTGCCGGAGCGTGCCCTCCAGCACGGTCACGGCCCGGCCGGACAGCTCGACCCGGTCGCCGTCCAGCCGCATGCCCACCACCCCGCCCCGGCGTGACGCCTGCACGCCGCTGAACCGGTCGCGACCGGTGCGGGCCGCCAGCCACGGGGCGATGAGGCAGTGGGCGGTCCCCGTCACCGGGTCCTCCGGGATGCCGGCACCGGGGGCGAACACCCGGCACACCGAGTCCACGCCCGCCGCGTCGCCGGGAGCGGCGGCCACCGTGATGTACCCGCCCAGCTCGACGATGGCCGCCGCATCGGGGGCCGCGGCCCGCACGTCGGCCGGCGAGGCCAGCTCGGCGAGCACCCACTTGCCGGGGTTGTCGTAGACGGCCACCACCCGGTCCGGTGCCAGCCCCAGCGCCCCGGCCCAGTCGGGCGGGTCGGCCACCGGCTCGACGTCGATGGCCGGGAAGTCCATGGCGATGGTGCCGTCGAGCGCGGACCGGCAGCGCAGCACCCCGCTGCGGGTGTGGAAGGTGCGGTCGCCGCCCAGCACGTGGGCGCTGGCCAGGGTGGCGTGGCCGCACAGGTCGACCTCGGACGCGGGCGTGAACCACCGCAGGTCGTGGTCGCCGTCGTCGCGGGGCACCAGGAAGGCCGTCTCCGACAGGTTCATCTCGGCCGCCACCGCCTGCATCCACGCCTCGGGCGCGGCAGCGGGCAGCACGCACACGGCGGCCGGGTTGCCCGCGAAGGGCTGGTCGGTGAAGGCGTCGACGACGGTGACCGGCTGTCCCATGCCCCGGACCCTAGGGGCCGCCTGCTCAGGCAAGGTGGGCGGTCTCGTTGAACGACCGCAGCGACGGGGCCGCGCCGCCGCAGCCGATGCGGGTGATCGACGCGGGCGCCACCCACATCCGCCAGGCGACCTCGTCGCCGACACCGAGCGCCCACGCCACCGCCGCCTTGATCGGCGAGACGTGGCTCACCACCACGACGTCGTGGTCCTCCGCCTCCCCGGCCACGGCCTCGGCGCCCGATCGCACCCGCACCCCCAGCTCGACGAGCGACTCGCCGCCGGGCGGCGCCCACGCCGGGTCCGACCGCCAGGCCGACCACAGCGCCGGCGGCAGCTCCGCCAGCGGCACGCCGTCGAGCTCGCCGTAGTCCAGCTCGATCCAGCGCTCGTCCACGACCACCGGCGACCCCACCGCGGCGGCCACCGCTCCGGCCGTGGCGCGACAGCGCGCCAGCGGGCTGGTCACGACCCGGGTCACGTCCAGCTCGGCGCACACGCGGGCCAGGGCCGCCACCTGGCGGTCGCCCTCGGCGTCGAGCGGCGGGTCGGCCCGCCCGAGCAGCAGCCCGCCGGCATTGGCGGCGGTGCGCCCGTGCCGGACGACGACGATCACGGCGTGGCCACGTCCCGGTCGAGCTGTCCGGTGCGTAGGAACCGCTCCCGGCGGGCGGGCTCGAACAGCCGGAAGCGCTGCCAGCACCACCACAGCGCCGCCGCGCCCAGCACTTCCAGCACGAGGCCGAAGGCACCCCGCGCCAGCTCGGGCAGAGCCGCCTCGCTCCAGGCCAGCCCGGCGAAGGGCCACCAGAACGCCTGCGTGTCGGCCCAGACCGCGTCCAGGAGGAGGTGGAGGAACATGCCGATCGGCACCGCCACCAGCCGGCGCTGCACCAGCCGCCGCCGGGGCGTCACCAGCATGGCCAGGCCGAGCGCCGCCACCGCGGCCGTCAGGCTGTGCAGGATGCGCGGCTCGCCGACGGGCAGCTCGGCCAGGGGCAGCAGGGCACCCAGCACGACCAGCCGGTAGTCCACGGCCGGGCTGCGGAACACGAGCCAGACGGCGACGAAGGCGCCGCCGGCGAACCAGAGGAACACGCCCGGTACCCGGGGTTCAGTCGCGCACGAGGAGCCGCCCGCACTCCTCGCAGTGGACGGTGTCGTCGACGCCCAGCTTGCGCACGCGGTCGACCTCGACGGCCGACAGCGCCAGGTGGCAGCCCTGGCAGGTCGAGCCGGCCAGGCGGGCGATGGCCACGCCTCCCAGCTGGGTGCGCAGCCGCTCGTACTCGGGCCAGAGGTCGTCGGGCACGGCGCCGGCGGCCTCCGCCCGCAGGGCCCGCACCTCGGCCAGCTCGGCCTCGATGCCGGCCTCGGCCTCGGCCAGCTCCGCGGTGATGCGCCGGCCCTCGCCCTCCAGCCGCTCCCGCTCCGCCAGCAGCTTGTCCCGCTCCGCGTCGACCGGCTCGGTCAGCTCCATGATCTCGAGCTCGTCGTCCTCGATCTGGCTGATGCGGCGGCGGATCGACGCCACGTCGTCCTGCAGCGCCTGCAGCTCCCGGGGTGCGGTGACCGACCCCGAGTAGAGCTGCTTCTCGGCCTGGTTGGCCCGCTCGGTGAGCGACGCCACCTCGTCCTCCAGCCGCTGCTGGCTGCGGGACAGCTCGCCCCGGCGGGCCTCGACCGTGGCCAGGTCGCGCTCCACGGCCGCCACCTGCTCGCCCACGGCCACCAGCTCGGCCCGCGCCGGCAGCGTCTCGGCCCGGTGCACCAGCTGGTCCGCCCGGGTGTCGTGCCCTTGGACCGTCAGCAGGGACTCCCAGCGGCTCATCAGCGTGGCACGCTAGCCGGGGAACCCCGGGATCGTCGGCAGCGAGAACGCCGCCTGCTGGCCCGGCGGGCCCTCTTGGCCCGGGGGGCCCTCTTGGCCCGGCGGGCCCGGTGGCGGGGGCTGGGGCTCCTCGGGCGGGGGTGGCGCGGCCGGCGGCGGCAGCGGCGTCAGGTCCTGGCCGCCCGGTACCTCGAGCATGCCGGAGCCCGGCACCGGCGTCGGCGGCGTGAACCCCACCGCCGGGTGGCCCGCCTGCCAGGCGTTCATGAACGCACCCCAGATCTGAGCCGGGTAGCGGCCGCCGGTGATCTGGCCGCCGAGGTTGATCGTGAACTTGTGGTAGAGGCCGCCCACCCACACCGCCGTCGCCAGCGACGGCGTGTAGCCGACGAACCAGGCGTCTGTGGAGTCCTGGGTCGTGCCCGTCTTGCCGGCCGCCTGCTGTCCGCTTATGCGGGCCCGGGTGCCGGTGCCGCCAATCACGTTCTGCACGAGGATGCTCGTGACCAGCCGGGCCGTCTGGGGCGACACCCGCTGCTCCGGCGTCGGCGTGTGGCTGTAGAGCACGTTCCCGTTGGGGTCGGTGATGCGGTCGATGAAGTAGGGCGGGTTGTAGACGCCGTCGGCCGCCAGGGTGGCGTAGGCCGACGCCATCTCGAGCGGGGTGATGTCGGCCACGCCGAGTGGCAGCGACGGGACCGCCGACAGATCCGAGGTGATGCCGAGGCGGTGGGCCATCTCGATGACCGACGGGATGCCGGCGATGAGGCCCAGGCGCACGAACGCGCAGTTGGACGACGCCGTCGTGGCGTCGGTGACCGTGCCCACGCTGCCGCCGCCGTCGGCGTAGTTGCCGACCGGGTAGGGGTTGGGGGTGCCGTTCGGGTTGGTGAACTGGCACGGCGCCAGGCCGTTGATCATGTCGTCCGGCGAGCGCCCCTGGTCCATCAGCGCGGCGAGAACGTAGGTCTTGAACGACGACCCGACCTGGCGCTGGTTCTGGGTGACCAGGTTGTACTCCAGGTTCTGGAAGCCGGGCCCGGCCACCATCGTCCGCACCGCCCCGGTGGCCGGCTCGATGGACACGATGGCCGCCGAGCCCGTGTTGGGCTGGCCCGCCGCCGCCGGCACGTCCGGCGGCACCACGCCGGGCTGGGCGAACACCCCGTTCTCCAGCGGCAGGTTCGCGTCCCGGGCGGCGATGGCCTGGGCCTGCGCCGTCGGGTCGAAGGTCGTGTAGACGTTGAGCCCGCCGTAGTACACCGACTGGTAGCGCTCGTCCTCGGTCTCCCCCAGGAAGGCGAACGCCGGGTCGTAGAGCAGCATGTTCTGCACGTGGTCCGGGAAGTAGTCGTTGGCGACCGGCAGGACCTGGTGGAGCTGGGGCGCGGTCGGCACCGCGGTCCACCACAGGCCCTCGTCCTCGGTCAGCGCCCCGACCTCGACCATGCGCTCGATGGCGACGTTGCGGCGCTCGGCCGCCCGCTCGGGGTAGCGGGCCGGGTTGTAGCTGATCGGGTTGCGGATGATGCCGGCCAGCAGCGCCGCCTGCCCGATGTCCAGCTGCTGGACGCCGACGCCGAAGTACGTCTCGGCGGCGGCCTGGACGCCGTAGGCGTGATTGCCGAAGTAGACGGTGTTCAGGTACCGGTGGAGGATCTCCTCCTTGGTGAGGTCCTTCTCCAGCCGGGAGGCGAGGAAGATCTCCTGCATCTTGCGGTCGAGCGTCTGCTCGGAGCCGACCTCGTCCAGCTTGACCAGCTGCTGGGTGATGGTCGAGCCGCCCTGGCTGATGCCCCCGGAGTCGACGTTGGCCTTGAACGCCCGGATCATGCCGCGGACGTCGAAGCCGTCGTGGACGAAGAAGCCGGCGTCCTCGACGGCCAGGATGGCGGCGATCACGTGCGGCGGCACCTGGTCGAGGGCGACCGGCTGGCGGTTCTCCTCGCCCTTCAGCGTGGCCATGAGCGAGCCGTCGGCCGAGTAGATGTACGAGCGCTGGTTGAGGGCGCCGAGGGTGATGTGCCGGGGCTCGCCGGTGCCGGCGGTGCCCACGAGGCGCGCCGGGACGGCGAGGGCGAGGGCCGTCAGGGCGAGGACGGTTCCCGTCGCGATGATGACGAGTGCCAGGCGGGGGAGGATGCGACGCATAGGCGGAACCCAGGAGAGACTACCCAGCGGTTCCGCCGGGGAGGCACCGGCGACCGCACCGGCCGTCGAGGCCGGGCCGGGGGCTGGGCCTAGGGTGAGCGCCATGCCGCACCCGCGCCCGTTCCGCTTCGGCATCCAGCTCAGCTCGGCCCCGGCCGGGCAGGACTGGGCCGCGCTCGCCCGTGAGGCCGAGGACCTCGGCTACTCGACGCTGTTCATGCCCGACCACTTCGGCGACCAGCTGGCCCCCGTGCCGGCGCTGGCGGCGGCCGCCCAGGCCACCTCCACGCTGCGGATCGGGCCGCTGGTGCTCGACAACGACTACAAGCACCCGGTGGTGGCGGCCAAGGAGATGGCCACGCTGGACGTGCTCTCCGGCGGGCGGCTGGAGCTCGGCATCGGTGCCGGGTGGATGGCCAGCGACTACGAGCAGTCGGGCATCCCCATGGACCCGGCCGCCGAGCGGGTGGACCGCCTGGCGGAGGCGGTGGCCGTCGTCAAGGGCCTGATGGCGCCGGGCCCGTTCAGCTTCGCGGGGAAGCACTACCGGATCGCCGGCCTCGACGGTCTGCCCAAGCCGGTGCAGTCGCCCGCGCCCCCGCTGCTGATCGGCGGCGGCGGGCCCCGGGTGCTGGCGCTGGCCGGGCGGGAGGCCGACATCGTGGGCCTCAACCCGGCGGTGCGCTCGGGCCAGGTCGACGCCGCGGCTGCCCGCGACGGCGGCGCCGAGGCGACCGACCGCAAGCTCGGCTGGGTCCGGGAGGCGGCCGGCGACCGCTACGGCGACGTCGAGCTGACGATGCTGATCTACATGGCCGTCATCACCGACGACCGGGCGGGGACGATGGCGGCCGCCGCCCCGCTGTTCGGCCTGGAGCCGGAGGGGTTGGAGCACTATCCCCACGCCTGGGTCGGCACGGTCGACCAGATCGCCGAGGACCTGATCGCCCGGCGGGAGCGCTGGGACGTGTCGTACCCGGTGGTGCAGTCCGTGGACACGATGCGGGCCATGGCGCCCGTGGTGGCCCGGCTGGCCGGCGAGTGACGGGCCGGACCGCGGCCGGGCTGCCCGGCCGGGCGCGGGCGAGCCGGTGACCGCGCTCGCCTTCGCGGGGGCGGGGTGGGTCACGGCCATCCACGGGATGGCGGCCGACGCCGTGCCGGAGATGTCGGTGGTGCACGTGGCGTCGCGCCGGGGGCTGTCGGCCGCCCGGCGGGGCGAGCAGACGGGGGCGGTGGTGTGCCGGTACGACGAGCTGCCCGGCGGGGCGGACGCCGTGGTGGTGGCCACCCCGCCGGGACTGCACCGGCGGGAGGCGGAGCGGGCCGTCGAGGCCGGGGCCGCCGCCCTGGTGGAGACCCCCCTGGCCGCCACGCTGGCCGACGCCGACGCCCTGGTGGAACTGGCCGGGCGCGGCCAGGTGGCGTACGGCGAGAACCTGGTCCACTCGCCGGTGGTGGGCGACGCGGTGGGGGCATGCCGGCGCATCGGTGCGCTCACGTTCCTCGAGGTGCGCCTGGCGCAGGGTCTGCCCGACTGGGGCGAGGAGCGCACCGAGCCGTCGTGGGGCGGGGGCGTGCTGTTCGATCTCGGGGTCCACGCGGTGGCGCTCGCGCTGCTGATGGCCGCTCCGGCCCGGGTGACGGCCGTGGCGGCGGCGACCGTCGGCGGTGGCCCGCGCCTGGCGGTCGACGACGATGCGGCGGTGGTGCTGGAGTTCGACACCGGCCTGCGGGCCGAGGTCAAGGCCTCGTGGCGGGCCCCGGCCCCGGCCTGGGACGCCCAGGCGGCCAGCGCCACCGGAGCCGTGCGATTGGAGCTCGTGCCCGAGCCGTCGGTCGAGGTCAACGGCGTGGGCCTGCGCATCCCGCCCGCGCCGCCCGAGGTCGCGGCCCCGCAGCTGCACCACCTCGGCTACGTCGCCCAGCTCGAAGCGCTGGCCGCCGACCTGGAGGCGGGCGCCGCCCCGCGCTCGACCGCGGTGCTGGGTCGCCTGGTGCTGGAGGTGGTGTGCGCCGCCTACCGGACCGCCCACACGGGCGAGCGCACGCCGCTGCCCTACCCCGGTCCCCGCGACCGCACCCCGTACGAGATCTGGCAGGGCGAGTAGCCGGTTCCGGATCGGTCGTTCCCTGGCGGGCGTACGCTGTGCGGCCGTGGCGTTGATCGACGATGTGCGCAACCTCGTCGCCCTGGACCACGGGCTGGCGACCGTGTCGACCATCCGGCCCAACGGCACCCTGCAGTCGACGGTGGTGAACGCCGGCGTCGTGCCCCACCCG
>DASSUD010000037.1:0-4072 GCA_035707385.1 Acidimicrobiales bacterium | reverse complement strand
GGCACGGACCGGCGGCGCTGGCCGACCAGGTGCACCGACAGGAACTCCTCGATGGTGGCGTCGGGCGGCACCGTGCGCACGTCGGTGCTCATCACCGCGCTGATCGGCAGCTCGAAGCGCCGTTCCAGGTGGCCCAGGCGGCCGGCCCGCTGGTGGACCGACACGGAGGAGTCCCCGACGACCAGCTGCGACGCGGCGGTCGCCACCAGGGCGGGCACGACGAAGCCGGGCCGCCCGGTGGTCTCGGCCACGAACATGAGGGCGGCGAGCGGGGTGCGGTAGCCGGCGCCGAGGAAGGCGGCCATGCCGACGACCACCAGCAGATCGATGTCCTGCACCCCGAAGGCGCCCCCGGCCACCCGCCCGGTCAGCGCCCCCATGACGACGAGCGGGACGAACAGCCCGCCCACGCCCCCGGCGCCGTAGCTGCCCATGACCGCCCCCACCCGGACCACCAGGATGAGCAGCACGAGCCAGGCGCTGTGGGCCGGGTCGGTGGCCCACTCGATGACGTTGTAGCCCGGGCCCAGGGACAGCGGGACGTCGGCCACCGCCTCCGACAGCAGGGCCAGCGCCGCCAGGAGCGCCCCGCCGACGGCCAGGCGGGTCGGCCACGGCGTCTCGACGATGCGGGGCAGGGTGCGTAGCAGCCGCAGCCCGGCGCCGAACAGCCGGGCCCCGAATCCGCACAGCAACCCGACCACCAGGGCGCCGCCGATGTCACGCCAGTCGAAAGGGTGCGCACCGCCGACCGGCAGCAGGGGGTCGGTGCCGTTGACGGCGGCAAAGGTGATGTAGCTCGACGCCGACGCGACCATGGCGGGCAGGACGTTGCGGCGGGCGACGTCGGCCCGGTAGGGGACCTCGATGGCGAACAGGGCACCGGTCGCGGGCGCCTTGAAGATGGCGGCCACCCCGGCGGCCGCTCCCGCCACCAGCAGCAGCTTGGCGTCCTCGCGGGAGAAGAACCGGGCGAAGCGCCGCTGCACCGAGGCGCCGATGACGGACCCGGCGTAGAGCGACGGGCCCTCCATGCCCAGCGCGCCGCCATAGCCGATGGTGGCGATGCTGGCCAGTACCCGGCCGACGACCGGCCGGGGGTCGATGCGCTCCGGCGCCTGGTCGTGGAAGCTGCGGACGTACTCGTCGGACGTGCTCGTCGACGAGCTGCCGCTGATCCAGCGCAGGCAGGCGGCGGCGATGAGCAGGCCGACCGTCGGGGCGAGGGCCTGCATCCACAGGGGCCGCTCGGCGATCGCCTCCAGCAGCACGTCGACGGTGATCTTGTCGATGGCCACCACGACGAGGCCGACGATCACGCCGGTGACTGCCGCGAACAGGAAGGTCTGGTGGGTCCGCCGGGCGATGGCCCGCGCCTCTGCCTGCCGGTGGGCGGGCAGCAGCGGGTGGCTCACACGCATAGACCTCTGACCTTATTGCGCCGCCGGGGGTCCGGTTTCCGCGGGCCCGTCCCCCACCCGGGGGATACCGGCTCAGGCCGCCCGCCGGGGCCGGGCGCGCGCCTCCGGTGCTGAGCCCGCTACGCTCGCCACCATGAAGAAGCTGCTGCTCATCGTCGTGATCGCTGCGCTCGCCACCATCGCCACCAAGAAGGTTCGGGCGTCCTGACACGGCGCGCAGGCCCCGCCCCGGCTCTCACGCCCCACCGGCGCGGGGGTGGGGGCGGGGGCTGACGCCGCACCCACAGCCACCGGGCCGCCACCGCCACGGCCGCCGCGGCGAGCATGGCCCCGCCCCCGAGGGCGGCCTGCCGCGGTGCCGGCATGGGCACCCGCTCCCGCAGGGGCACCCGCTGGCTGAACCGGCGGACCTCCCACCCGTTGACCTTCGCCGCTCGCAGCAGCTCACGGTCCGGGTTGACGGCGACGGCATGGCCCACGGCTTCGAGCATCGGCTTGTCGGTGGCCGAGTCGCTGTAGCCGTAGCTGCGGTCGAGGTCGATGCCGTCGCGCTCGGCGACCGCCTGCATGGCGACGACCTTGGCGGGCCCGTAGCAGTACAGCTCGGTGCGACCGGTGTAGCGACCCTGGTCGTCGAGCTCGGAACGGGTGGCGATGGCCTCGTCCACGCCCAGGTAGCGGGCCAGCGGGGCGACGATCTCCTCCGGTGAGGCGGAGACGATGAACACCTTGCGGCCGGCGCTGCGGTGCTCGCGGATCAGCTCCAGCGCCTCGTCGTAGACGATGGGCTCGACGACGTCGACCAGGGTCTCGCGCACGATCTCGCTGATCTCGGCCTGGTCCCAGCCGATGGTGAGGCGCAGGACCGAGTCGCGCAGCTTGGCCAGCTTCTCCGGGGACGCCCCGAACTGGGCGTAGACGAGCTGCCCCCAGGCGGCCCGCAGGAGCATGCGCCGGGACAGCAGGCCGGCCCGGTGCAGCGGGCCGCTGAACGCCACCATCGACGCCTTGGCGATCACCGTCTTGTCGAGATCGAAGAAGGCGGCCTCCACGCGCGGCGACCCTACCGGGGGTGGCCGGCCCTGCCCATGACCCCCGGCGGTGAACCCTGGCACCATAACTCTCGATATTTTCCAGTCCCTATTGCCTTGTTACCGCCGGTGTAACTATCCTTCGTACCTGGTCGCCCATTCCTGATGCCGGACGACCCTCGCGCTTCGTCGCTCCCCGCCGTGGTGGCGGTGGTCGGTCGGCGCCCGGCCCTGTGCCGGTAGCCCGCTGATCCGCCGCGCCCTCGGGGCAGTCAGCCCGTCGCCGTGGCGGCGGGGTTCGGCGACAGCCGGCCGCGCGCCGGCAGTCCGCCGGTCTCCGCCTCCACAGCCCAGCGCTCCGCCGGCCTGGCGGGGGTTGCCGCCGCGCCGGCCGTGCCCGGTCCGCGTGCGGTCGGCCTCCCCGCGGCCGGCGCCCGTTCCGTCGCCGTCGCCGTGGAGGTCCCGTTCCCGATGCTCGTCGCCTGCTGGTCCGTCAAGGGTGGTGCCGGCACCACCGTGGTGTCCGCCTCGCTCGCCCTGCTCCTCGCCCAGCGTGCGCCCGGCGGCGCCGTGCTGGCCGACCTGGCCGGCGACCTGCCGGCCGCGCTCGGCCTGCCCGAGCCCGACTCGGCGGGCCTGTGCGCCTGGCTCGCGGCCGGCGAGTCGGCACCCGCCGATTCCCTCGGCCTGCTGGAGGTCGCGGTCGCGCCCGGCCTGGCCCTGCTGCCCCGGGGCGAGGGCCCGCTCGCTCCCGAGCGCGCGGGGCTGCTGGCGGCGTTGCTCGACTCGTCGCCCCGCCCGGCCGTCGTCGACTGCGGCCGGCCCGACGGCGCCGACCCGGCGGGCTCGGCGGCCGTAGCCGCGGTCGTCGCCGGGGCCCGCCGCTCGCTCCTCGTCATCCGCCCCTGCTATCTGGGGCTGCGCCGGGCGATGCAGGCCCCGCTGCGCCCGTCGGGGGTCGTGGTGGTCAACGAGCCCGGGCGGGCGCTGACGACCGACGACATCCGGCAGGTGATACCGGCCCCGGTGCTGGCCGAGGTGCCGCTCGACCCCGCCGTCGCCCGGGCGGTCGACGCCGGCATGCTGGCCGGCCGCATGCCGCGCTCGCTGGCCAGGGCGCTGTCCCGTGCGGCCTGACCCCGCCCTCGTCCCGCTCGACGCCCGCGTCCACAGCCGCCTGCTGGCCGCCGTGGCCGACCAGGACGTCGACGACGCGACGCTGGCGTCCCTCGTGCGGGCGGAGGCGCCGCTGCTGGCCACCGAGGCGGTGGCGGGCGTCGTGTCCCGGGTGCGGGCCCGCATCGGCGGGCTGGGCCCGCTCGAGCCGCTGCTCGACGACCCCGCGGTGAGCGACGTGCTCGTGAACGGCCCCGGGCCGGTGTGGGTCGAGCGGGCCGGCCGCCTGGAGCGCACGGCGGTGACGCTCGACCGCCCCGCCATCGACCTGCTGGTCGAGCGGGTGGTGGCACCGCTGGGCCTGCGGGCCGACCGCACCGCGCCGGTGGTGGATGCGCGCCTGCCCGACGGCTCCCGGGTCCACGTGGTGCTGCCGCCCCTGGCCATCGACGGCCCGGTGGTCACCATCCGCCGCTTCGGCGCCGCCGCCGTTCCCCTCGGCGA
>DASSUD010000036.1:0-19135 GCA_035707385.1 Acidimicrobiales bacterium | reverse complement strand
GTCACGGGCTGGTGGTTGGCGAACACCTGCAGCCAGCCCGGCATGAACGACGTGTCCACGAAGGCCGAGGAGGCGAAGGTGAGCGGGAACAGCAGCGGGAAGGTGGCGGCCTGGGCCGCCTCGCCGTTGGGGGAGCGGAGGCCGACCGTGGCCATGATCCACGACATGGCGAAGGCGAACAGGAGGATGAGCCCGATGGCGGCCACGAAGGCCGGCACGCCGCCGTGGATCCGGAACCCGACGATGACGGCCACCACGGTGATCAGCACCATCACGAACACGTTGCGGACCGAGTCGGCCAGGGTCCGCCCGGCGAGCACCGCGGAGCGGGCCATCGGCAGGGACCGGAACCGCTCGATGAGGCCCTTCTGCAGGTCCTCGGCCAGCCCGATGCCCGTGGCGGCCGCGCCGAACACCGCGGTCTGGACCATGATCCCGGGGATCAGGTAGTCGACGTAGGCGATCGACGGGTCGGACAGGTTGATCGAGTTGCCGAACACGTAGCGGAACAGCAGCACGAACATGACCGGCTGGATCGAGCTGAACACCGCCAGCTCCGGGACGCGCACGTAGGCCAGCAGGTTGCGCCAGGTGACGGCGCGGGCGTCGGCCACGGCGTAGCGCCACCGGGCCGGGGCGGGTGCCGGCCCGGTGACGCCGACCGGGGGAGAGGGGGCGGTGGTGGGGAAGGTGGTGGCGGTCATGCGGCACCTCGCTGGGCCGTGAGGGGGGTCTCGTCCTCGGCGCGCTCGGCCCGGTGGCCGGTGAGCGACAGGAACACGTCGTCGAGGCTGGGCTCGCGCACACCCAGGCCGGTGGGTTCGAGGTCGGCGGCGTCGAGCACCCGGAGGACGTCGACAACGGCGCGGGGGCCGTCCTCGACCGCCAGCTCCAGGGCCCGGCCGTCCACCGACGGGCGCACGCCGAGCTGGGCGTCGAGCAGTCCGGCGGCCCGGGCGGCGGCCGCGGCGTCGGGCAGGAGGACGTCGACCATGGTGGCCCCGAGCCCGGCCTTGAGCGACGCGGGCGTGCCCTCGGCGATGACCCGGCCGTGGTCGATCACGGCGAGCTGGTCGGCCAGCCGGTCGGCCTCCTCCAGGTACTGGGTGGTGAGCAGCACGGTGGCGCCGTCGGCGACCAGCTCCTCGATGACCTCCCACAGGTCGCTGCGGCTGGCGGGATCGAGCCCGGTGGTGGGCTCGTCCAGGAACAGGACCGCGGGCCGGTGCACCAGGGCGGCGGCCAGGTCGAGGCGCCGGCGCATGCCGCCCGAGTAGGTCTTGGCCGTGCGGCCGGCGGCGTCGGTGAGGCCGAAGCGCTCGAGCAGCTCGTCCGCGCGGGCAGTGACGGCCCGCATGGGCAGGTGGGTGAGCCGGCCCACCAGCCGCAGGTTCTCGCGGCCGGTGAGGTTCTCGTCGACCGCCGCGAACTGGCCGGCCAGGCCGATGCGCTCGCGCACTGCCTGGGGGTGGTCGGCCACGTCCAGGCCGAGGACCTCGGCCCGGCCGCCGTCGGCACGCAGGATGGTGGTGAGGATGCGGACGGCCGTGGTCTTGCCGGCGCCGTTCGGGCCGAGCAGCCCGAACACGGTGCCCGCCGGGACCGACAGGTCGATGCCGGTCAGGGCCTCGACCTCACCGAAGGTCTTGGTGAGGCCCTCGACGAGGATGGCCGGATGCGCGGCCCGGTGGAGGGTGGGGGATGACATGAGGGCCATCCTGGCGCCGATAGTTGAGCCGAGTCAACCTTCTTTTCCGATTTATCGTTGAGTTGGGACAAATAACTTCTTGCGCGGGTAACATCCGTCACCGTGAGGCCCGAGGACGCGGCACGGCAGATCACCCAGGCGGTGGCGGAGCTGTTCTTCTCGGCCGAGAACCAGGCGAAGTTCGTCGACACGGCCGCCGAGCTGGGGCTCACGCCGCCGATGATGAAGGGGCTGCTGGAGCTGGAGCCGGGCGAGGCGCTTCCCATGCGGCACCTCGCCGACCGGTGGGGCTGCGACGCCTCCTTCGTCACCGTAGTGGTCGACGGGCTCGAGGGCCGGGGATTTGTCGAGCGCCGCGTGGCGCCCCACGACCGGCGCATCAAGGCGGTCGAGCTGACCCCCGACGGCGTCGTCGCCCGCCAGAGGGCGATCGACGCCGTCTACGGCCCGCGGGCGGGCTTCGACGCCCTCAGCCACGACGAGCAGGACACGCTG
Source organism: Acidimicrobiales bacterium (assembly GCA_035707385.1). GTDB lineage: Bacteria > Actinomycetota > Acidimicrobiia > Acidimicrobiales > VFJN01 > ZC4RG19. The sequence goes on along the minus strand of DASSUD010000036.1, from coordinate 16,932 downwards.
GCCCGCCTGCTGACCAAGATGCGCACCGCCCAGGCCGACTTCGACGCCGAGCTGCTGGCTCGGCCCGACGTGCGGGCCAGCGTGCGCCGCGCCAACGCCCAGCGCACCCGGGAGTACCGCGGGCGGCCCGAGGGGGCCCCCGGCGGGCTGCAGAACGGCGGCTGGCGCGAGCACCTCGAGGTCCACCGCGAGGAGCTGCGCCACCTGCGGGAGGAGCTGGCCCGCATGCGCGACGACCTCAAGGCCCAGATGCGGGGCCCCGTCGACGACCTCAAGGCCGCCAAGGACGACGTCAAGGGCGACCTCAAGGCGGCCAAGGCCGATGTGAAGGGCGAGCTCAAGGCGGCCAAGGCCGGGATGAGGGGCGAGCTCAAGGACGCCAAGGACGAGGCGGTCGCCCAGCTCAAGGGACGGCGCCACCACCGGTAACCTCGACTCGATGGGCATTCACGACGACGACGTCGCTGCGGTGCGGGCGGCGTCCGACATCGTGGCCATCGTCAGCCAGTACACGCCGCTGCGGCGGGTGGGCCAGCGCTGGCAGGGCCTGTGCCCGTTCCACACCGAGAAGTCGGCGTCGTTCTCGGTCAACGCGGACGAGAAGTTCTACTACTGCTTCGGCTGCCAGGCCGGGGGCGACGTCATCACCTTCGTCCAGGAGAAGGAGCAGCTCGACTTCGTCGGCGCCGTCGAGTGGCTGGCCGGCAAGGCCAACATCAGCCTCCGCTACACCGAGCGCAACGAGGGCGAGGGCCGCAAGCGCCGGGCCAAGCTGGTCGACACGATGGCCCGGGCGGTCGAGTGGTACCACCAGCGGCTGCTGTCCGGGCCCGACGCCGGCGCCGCTCGCAGCTACCTGCGGGCCCGGGGCCTCGACGGCGAGGTGGTGCGGGACTTCCGCATCGGCTGGGCGCCCGACTCGTGGGACCAGCTGGTGCGGGCGCTGCGCCTCGACGACGACCTGGCGGCCGGCACCGGCCTGGCCCGCCGCAACAGCCGCGGGCGGCTGCAGGACCACTTCCGGGCCCGCGTCCTGTTCCCCATCCACGACGACCGCGGCGACCCCGTCAGCTTCGGCGGCCGGATCCTGCCGGGCGGCGAGGGGCCCGGCAACCAGGGCAAGTACAAGAACACCACCGAGACGCCGCTCTACAACAAGTCCCGGGTGCTGTACGGCCTGGACCGGGCCAAGGCGTCGATCGTGACCGCAGGCACCGCCGTGATCTGCGAGGGCTACACCGACGTCATCGGCTTCCACCGTGCGGGCGTGCCGCTGGCCGTGGCCACCTGCGGCACCGCCCTCACCGACGACCACGTGCGGCTGCTCGGCCGGTTCGCGGCCCGCCGGCTGGTCCTCGCCTTCGACGCCGACACCGCCGGGCTGGCGGCGGCCGAGCGGCTGTACCGCTGGGAGCGGGACCACGACCTCGAGGTGTTCGTGGCCGACCTCCCGCCGGGCCAGGACCCCGCCGACGTGGCGCGGACCGACCCCGCCCGCCTGGCCGCCGCCGTCGAGGGGGCGGTGCCGTTCCTGCGCTTCCGCCTCGACCGGGCCTTCGCCGCCGCCGACCTGGCCAGCAACGAGGGGCGGGCGCGGGCGGCCGAGCGGGCGCTGGAGCTGGTGGCCCAGCACCCGGCCGACCTGGTGCGCGACCAGTACGTGATGGACGTCGCCTCCCGCTGCCGCATCGAGCCGGGGCGCCTGCGCGACCAGCTCGACCGGCTGCGGTCCCGCCCCGCCGCCACCCGCCGCCCCCACGACCGGCACGCGGGCGGGCGCCAGGGCCCCGGTCGGGCGGCCCGCGGCGACGAGGCCCCGCCGCCGTGGCTGCCCGAGGGCGGCCGGGCGGTCGACAACCGGCCCGAGGGCGACCTGCCGGCGGGCGGCGCCGGCAACGGGCGCCACCCGCCGCCGCGGGAGGGCCCGGCGCTGGAGGTGCTCCGCCACGCCGTGCACGATCCCGGGGCGGTGGGGGAGTACCTCGTCGCCGAGCTGTTCGACGACCCGCTGCTGCTCGGGGCCTACGAGGCGCTGGTCGGCTCCGACACCCACGCCGCCGCCATGGCGTCCGCACAGCCGGCGGTGGCCGACCTGCTGGCCCGCCTGGTGGTCGAGGAACCGTCATCCGACCCTCTCGACGCCGTGCGGCTGCTGCACATCGAAGTGGCCAGGCGGGAGATGGCGGCGGTGCGCCTGGAGGCGGCGACGGCGGCCGACGGAACGCAGGCGCTTACCGACGTGGCCACGCTCGGGCACGTGATCGACGGACTCCGGAGCGTGCAAACGGCAGCCGGATCGGCCGACAGATTGCTAGCCTGGCTCGAAGATCGGGTCCGAGAGGGGAAGTGACACACGTGCCATCGGCGCTCGGCGCTTGGAACGGCTCAGCGGAAGACGAGCTCGACCGGCTGCTCGAGCACGCGCGGTCGTCCGGGCGGCTCACCCAGCACGATCTGGTGCAGGCACTGGCGCACGTCGAGATGACCCCCGAGGTCCTGGCCGAGATCTACCGCCGCTGCCGCGCCGCCGGCATCGTGGTGGAGGAGACCGAGGACCTCGAGCTGACCCCGACCGAGGCGGCGGCCGCCGACCCCATCGTGGGCGAGGCCGTGCTGCCGGGGGCCGACCTGGTGGTCGAGTCCGACGGCACGCCGACGGTGGTGGTGTTCACGGCCGAGAACGCCGTGGCCCGCGGCCCGGAGCGGGCCCACCTGCGCCGGCTGTCGGCCACCATGCGCCGGCGCACCCGGCTCAGCGCCGACCGCGCTTCCGAGCGGGGCGGCGGAACCTCCGACCCCGTGCGCATGTACCTGCGGGAGATCGGACGGGTCCCGCTGCTGGTGGCGGCCGAGGAGGTCGACCTGGCCAAGCGCATCGAGGCCGGGGCCGAGGCGTCCGAGCACCTGGCCGACCTCGACGCCGCGGGCACGCTCGGCAACCTGCCGGTCGACGAGTCGCAGCGCCTGCAGGTGCTGGCCGACGACGGCGACGACGCCAAGAGCGCGCTGATCCAGGCCAACCTGCGGCTGGTGGTGTCGATCGCCAAGCGCTACGTCGGCCGGGGCATGCAGTTCCTGGATCTCATCCAGGAAGGGAACATGGGCCTGATGCGGGCGGTCGAGAAGTTCGACTACACCAAGGGCTTCAAGTTCTCCACCTACGCCACGTGGTGGATCCGCCAGGCGATCACCCGCTCGATCGCCGACCAGGCCCGCACCATCCGCATCCCGGTCCACATGGTCGAGTCGATCAACCGGGTGCACCGGGTCCAGCGCCAGATGGTGCAGCAGCTCGAGCGCGAGCCCACGGTCGACGAGCTGGCCGAGGAGGTCGGCATGACGCCCGAGCGGGTGCGCGAGATCCAGCGCATCTCGCTCGACCCGCTGTCGCTCGACTCGCCCGTCGGCGAGGAGGACGACTCGTACCTGGCCGACTTCATCAAGGACGACGGCGCCGAGGAGCCCGACGACGCCGCCACCCGGCAGATGCTCCAGAACGAGGTCCGCAAGGTCCTCGACGAGCTGAACGACCGGGAGAAGGAGGTCGTGATCATGCGGTTCGGCCTCGACGACGAGCAGCCCCGGACGCTGGAAGAGGTGGGCAAGCAGTTCGGCGTCACCCGCGAGCGCATCCGCCAGATCGAGTCGAAGACGCTGGCCAAGCTGCGCCATCCGCACCGCTCGCAGAAGCTGCGCGAGTACCTCGAAGGCGCCTGACCTCAGAGGTCCCGTGCCCAGGTCTGGCCGACGAGGTCGCGGCCGAAGCTGTGGTGGGGCTCCTCGTCGAGGAGGACGAAGCCGGCGGCCTCGTAGATGCGGCGGGCCGAGACGAGCACGTCGTTGGTCCACAGCACGATCGACCGGTAGCCGGCCCGCCGGGCGAACCGGAGGCACTCGTCGACCAGGCGGGTGCCGATGCCCAGGCCCCGGGCCGATGGCTCCACCAGGAGGATGCGCAGCTGGGCCGTGGTGGCGTCCTTGGCGACGCAGAACACGCAGCCGGCCGGTTCGCCGTCGACCTCGGCGATCCACGCGGCCTCGCGTGCCGGATCGTGGTGGGCGACGAAGTCGCCGACGATGCGGGCGACGAGCCCCTCGAAGTCGGTGTTCCAGCCGTGCTCGGTGGCGTAGAGGGCGCCGTGCCGGGCCACGACCCAGCCGTAGTCACCCGGTCCCGGCGGCCGGAGCACGACGGTCCGCGGGACGCGACCGCCGTCGCCCAGCACGACGCGGATGGTGTCCATCGCCGCGACGACCCGCTGCTGCACGGGCACGGGAAGGTCCCGGAGCATGTGCTCGACCTGCTCGGCGGAGCGGGCGTCCAGGTCGGCGAACACCTCACGGCCCCGGTCGGTGAGGCGGAGGGCGACACGGCGGGCGTCGAGGTCGGACCGCTCCCTCGTCACGAGCCCGCCGGCCTCGAGGCGGGCCGTGATCCGGCTCATGTAGCCGGCGTCGACGCGCAGCTCGCGCCGCAGCTCGGCGACGTCGGTCCTCTCGCGCTGGGCCAGCTCGTAGACGATGCGGGCCTCGGTGACCGAGAAGGGCGTGTGCAGCAGCCCCTCGTCCAGCACGCCCAGCACCGCGGTGTAGAAGCGGGTGAACGCGCGCACCGCCTCCACGAGGTGGGGATCGACCGCTGGTGCGGCGTCCGTGACGGTCATCTCGGCCTCCGTCAAGTAGATCTCTGACTGAGTCAACAATACCAGAGTGGGCGGCGACACGCCGAGACGACGGGAGTCGCGGATCTGAGGTCCGCGGGGCTGCTGCTATCCTCCGACAGTTCCTTCCGGGGTAGCTCAGTTGGCAGAGCAACGGATTGTTAATCCGTGGGTCGTGGGTTCGAGCCCCACCCCCGGAGCGTCTTTCGACCTGGGCCTGTAGCTCAGTGGTCAGAGCAGGCGACTCATAATCGCTAGGTCGTGGGTTCGATCCCCACCGGGCCCACGACGAAAGCCCAGGCAGATGGCCTGCGACTGGCGTGCGTCTCGCCGGCCCGCTCCGGGTCGGCGGCACGGCCACGACTGCCACCCGCGTGGTGTGGGACCTGGGTCCACGGCAAGGTCGCGCCTACCGAGCCTCGGCGCGCGCGAACCTCCACACCAGTAGGAACGGCAGCCCTTCGAGCGCCTGGCGCACCGCATCGGGCACCACCGCGTGGGCGGGGTTGGTGGTGATCGCGGAATCCGGGACCACGGGCTCGCGGCACTCGCGGATCAGCAGCCCCGTGTCGCCCGCGGCGCCCACGTACTCGCTCACCGAGTGCACGAGGTTGCGGACGAAGTGCAGCTCGAACCTCTCGCTCGCCCCCGGGAAGATGGCCGCCCCGCCCGCGAACGTGACGTTGAGCGGGTGGATGTCGGACACGATCACCGTGCCCCCGGGGCGGACCACGCGCGCGAACTCGGCGAACGCCGGTCCCAGCTCGGGCACGTGGGTGAGCGCGAGGGAGCACACCACGAGGTCGACCGCGGCGTCGTCGACGGGCAGGGCGCCCAGGTCACCGAGGCGAAAGTCGCCCTCGGGCACCTTGGCCTCGGCCCGGGCCAGCATCGTGCGGTTGGCGTCGACGCCGATGATCTCGAACCCCCGGTCGGCCAGGTGGCGGCTGTGCCGCCCGGTGCCGCAGGCGGCGTCGAGCGCGACGCCCGGGGCCACGGCCGCGAGCAGGTCGTGCACCACGACGGTGTCCACCTCGACCGCCGGGTTCGGGCCGTCGTAGTGCTCCGCCCAGGCGTCGTACCCCGCGGTCAGATCGTGCTCGACCACGGGGATCACGAGATCGTTCGGGAACTCGTCGAGATGCTCGACCACGCGCCGCACATCCTGGAGCCGCTCACGCACGGTCGACGGGTGGGTGAGGCAATGCCGCATCGCCGCCATGCCGGCGACGGCGGTGAAGTACTGGGCGGCGACCATCTCGTCGCGTCGCGGGGCCATGGCCTGGGAGTCTCGCGCCTCGGCCCGACGGCCAGCCCGCGGATTGGCGACCCCGGCGAGGTGGTCGGCCAGCGCTGAACGCGTCGAGATCACTGCGGTCGGGATCAGCGCGGCAGCGCCCGGCGCTCAGGACAGCACGAAGTCGTCCGGATCCGGCTCCCGGGTCCGCTGCCAGTATTCCAGCAGGGTGAACGGCCAGTTCTGGCTCACTCGGCCCTGGGCGTTCTTGTACCAGCTGTTGACGTCGGACCAGCCCCAGGCCATCGCCCGGTTCTCGGCGTCCACCCGCTCGTTGAACTCGTCGTGGACGTCCTTGCGCACGTCGAGCTGCGCCTTCCGGCTGCGCAGCAGCAGGCCGAGGCAGCCGAGGATGTACCGGACCCCGCACTCGGAGAAGTAGACGATGCTGCCGTTCACCACGATGTTGGTGTTGGGGCCGTAGAGGCAGAACAGGTTGGGGAAGCCCGGCACGGTGATGCCGAGGTAGGCGCGGGCGTCGCCGCCCCACTGCTCGTGCAGGTCCTTGCCGTCGCGCCCGCGGACCCGCATCGGCGTCAGGAAGGCCGAGGCGGTGAACCCGGTGCCGTAGAGGAGCACGTCGACCTCGTGCTCGACGCCGTCCGCGGTGACGATCCCCGTCGGGGTGATCCGCACGATGCTGTCGGTCACCAGGCGGACGTTCTCGCGCTTGAGCGTCCGGGCCCAGATGCCGTTGTCGCGCAGGATGCGCTTGGCACCCACAGGGTAGGTGGGCAGGACGGCCTCCAGCAGGTCGGGCCGGTCGGCGAACTCGACCTGCATGTAGGCGGTGAAGATCATGCGGGCGAAGTCGTTGGCCGCGCTCACCGCCAGGCCCTTGGGCTCCCACGCCTCGTCGACCCGCACCCCGTCCAGGGCGCCGTCACCCATGCGCCAGAAGATCCAGAACCGGTTGAACTCGCTGTAGGACGGCACGTGCCGGTACAGCCAGCGCAGCCCGGGCGACACCTCGTCGTGGTAGTCGGGCGTGGGCGCCAGCCACGGCGGCGTGCGCTGGAACACCAGCAGCTCGCCGGCCGCCGGCGCGACCTCGGGGATGAACTGCACCGCGCTGGCGCCCGTGCCGATGACCGCCACCCGCTTGCCCGCCAGGTCGACGGTGTGGTCCCACCGGGCGGAGTGGAAGGCGGGGCCCGCGAACGAGCCGTAGCCCTCGATCTCGGTCGGGTACCGGGGCCGGTTCAGCTGCCCGACCGCGCTGACGACCGCCTGGGCGGTGAGCGTCTCCTCCTCGCCGTCGCCGGTGCGCGCCCGGACCCGCCAGTGGCCGTCGGCGTCGGACCACTCGGCGGAGACGACCTCGGTCCCGAAGCGGATGTGGGGCCGCAACCCGAACGCGTCGGCGCAGTGGCGGAAGTAGTCGAGCAGCACGTCCTGGGTGGAGAAGTGCAGCGGCCAGTCGTGGCGCTGCGCGAAGGCGTAGCTGTAGTTGTGGTTCGGGTTGTCGACCCGGCAGCCCGGATAGGTGTTCTCGAACCAGGTGCCGCCGACGTCGGTGTCCTTCTCCAGGATGACGAACGGCACGCCCGCCTGCTTGAGCCGGTGCGCCACGAGGAGGCCGGACATCCCCGCGCCGATCACCGCCACGCGGAAGTCGACGTCCGGCGCCACGTCGTCCTTGTGCCACGCCGGCGCCCGCCGGTCCTCGCCCCGGTAGGCCAGCTCCTCCTCCAGCAGCGGCAGGTACGCGGCCATCTCGGCCCCGCCCACCGCGTGCTCCATGATCCGCAGCAGCACGTCGTCCGGGGGCGGCGCTGCCGGCTGCGAGCCCCCTTCCCGGAAGCGGATGAGCGCCTCGGCCGCCAGCTCGCGGGCGGCCGCCAGCTGGTCCTCGCCCAGGCCGCCCTGGGGCATGGCCACCATCATCGGGTCGGGACGCAGGTCGTCGCGGAGCAGGGAGAGGTCGCCGGTGGCATAGGCGACGGCGGGAAGCAGCGGCGGGACCTCGGCCTCGGCCAGGAAGGCGCGGATCTCGTCGTCCGACGCCGTGATGGGCGCCACGCTGGTGTCGAACGGGCTCGTCCCCTCGGCGCCGGGCCTGGTGACCGTCATGTCAGGACCTCCCACGGGTGGCGGCGCTCGCCAGGTCGTGGGGGCCGGAGGCCGGGTAGCCGCGGGCGTCCCGGATGGCCTGCCCCCAGGGCTCCAGCAGGCCCAGCAGCTCGTGCACATCGTCACCCAGCGCCTCGACGATCGGGCGGCACTGGCGGTCCGTGGCGACCTCGACCGCCTCGCGCTCGGCCCGGCCCCGATCCGTGAACGCGCCCCCGTCCACCAGGCCCCGGTCGACGAGGCGGGCCTCGGCGGCGTCGAGGTCGGCGTCCGACCATGCCCGCGTGCGGATGTAGGTGCGCAGCGGCAGGCCCCAGTAGAGCTCGGTGAGAAGCCCGATCTCGGTGGCGTCGAGACCCGCTGTGGTCCACGCCGCGATGTGGGCGTCGCCCCGGTACTCCCGCAGCATGTCGGCCCGGCGCCAGGCGTCGGCCAGCGGCTCGCCGGGAAGGCCCAGCGACGCCTGGCCCCCGTACAGCGGCTTGCCCTCGGGCCGGAGAGGCTCGACCGCCCGCGCCAGCAGTTCGTTGGCCCGGGCCACGCCGTCCGGGCTGGCGCCCAGGATGCGCCGGAGCTGGCCTACGGCGCCGTCGGTCCTCGCGTCGCACAGCGTGCCCGCGTCGGTGAGGCCCCAGCCCAGCCCCACCAGCGGGATCACCACCGCGGGGTTGAAGACCCCGAAGGCGGCGGCCACGACCTCGCCCGGCACCTGGCCCATGACCGAGCCGCGGCTGCAGAAGTAGGCGGCCCCGTCGGGCGCGGCCACGTCGCCGAAGCGACCGGGGCTGCCCGCGAACCCCAGGGCCTCGTAGCCCTGGTGGCACTCGGGCGAGAAGTAGACCTGGCCGGCGAAGGGCTCCACGGCCGCGGCCAGTGCCCGGGCCCTTGTCGACACCTCGTCGTCGCTGATCATGGCGTGCGTGCGACCCCCTTGGGCTCGGTCTGGGACATGAAGCCGAACATGTAGCCCGCCACCCGGCGCATCTGGATCTCCTCGGCGCCCTCGGTGATGCGGTAGCGGCGGTGGTGCCGGTAGATGTGCTCGAACGGGGTGTGGCGCGAGTAGCCCATCCCCCCGTGGACCTGCATGGCCCGGTCGGCGGCCTCGCAGCACAGCCGGTTGGCCCAGTAGTTGCACATCGACACCCGCTGGGACTGGGAGAACGCCCCGTAGGTGTCCATCCCCCACGCGGTCTTGTGGATCAGCGCCCGCAGCATCTCGGCCTGGGTCTGCAGCTCCACGAGCGGGAACTGGATGCCCTGGTTGGTCGCGAGGGGCTTGCCGAAGGGCTTGCGCACCTTGGCGTGCTCGACGGCCCGGTCGATGCAGTACTGGGCGGCGCCCAGGCTGGAGGCCGCCTGGCGGATGCGGTTCTCGTTGAAGAAGTGCTGGACCACCTGCAGGCCTCGGCCCTCGCCCCCGAAGATGGCCCCCTCGGGGACCCGCACGTCGCTCAGCCGGATGTGGGCGTGGTCGGTGGGCATGTTGAACGTCCACAGGAACTCCAGCACCTCGAACCCGGGGCTGTCGGTGGGCACCAGGAAGGCGGTGATGCCCTCGCCGTCTCCTGCCTCGCCGTGGGTCCGGGCGAAGACCAGGTCGTGGGAGGCGGCGTCCATCCCCGAGTTCCAGATCTTCTCGCCGTCGATGACCCACTCGTCGCCGTCGCGCACCGCGCGGGTCTCCATGTGGGTGGCGTCCGAGCCGTGCTCCGGCTCCGTGATGCCGAAGGCGAAACCGCGCCGGGCTGCGGCCAGGTCCTCGATCCAGGCGTCCTTCTGCTCGTCGGTCCCGTAGACGGCCATGAGCAGCAGGCCCACGTTGTTGCCCACGATGGCGTGCTCGTTCTGCAGGTCGCAGTGCAGGCCCAGGCCCCGGTGCGCCAGGTGCTCGCGGATGACCGCCATGCCCAGGTTGCTGCCGCCCTGGCCGCCGTACTCCTTGGGGTACTGGTAGCGGAAGTGGCCCGCGGCGTCCGCCCGCCGCCGGGCCTCGGCCAGCAGCGCCCGCCACTCCGGCCGGGGCAGCCCACCCCGGTCCCAGTCGGTGCGGGCGTGCTCGCGGCGGTGGTCGAAGAAGCGGACGTTGTCGTCCTGCTCCTCGAGCGGCCGGATCTCCCGCTCGATGAACTCGTCCAGCTCGACGAGATAATCGGCCAGATCCTCGGGGATCTCGAAGTCCACAGGTGTGCCTTTCGCTCTCGGGTGCGCCTACCGGCCGACGAAGCGCGGCTCGCGCCGCTCCAGGAAGGAGGCCACGCCCTCGCGGTGGTCCTCGGTGCGGAACAGCTCGGCCAGGCTGGTGCTCACCCAGCGGCCCAGGCTCTCCCAGTCCGGGTCGAGGGCCGTGCGCAGGCCCTGCTTGAGCTTGCGCACCGCCAGCGGCGGGTTGGCGGCGATGCGGTCGGCGAGGGCCAGCGCGCTGGGCAGCAGCTCGTCATGGGGTACGACCCGGCTCACCAGGCCGATGCCCGCCGCCTCGTCGGCGTCGACGATGCGGCCGGTGAACAGCAGCTCGGCGGCCCGCTCGCGCCCCACCAGCGAGGCCAGCCGGCCCAGCCCGGCCACGTCGCAGCACAGGCCCCGCTTGACGAACAGCTCGCCGAAGCGGGCCCGCTCCGACGCCACCCGCAGGTCGGCCATGAGCGCCAGCTCCATGCCCCACCCCACCGCGGCCCCGTTCACCGCCGCCACCACCGGGACGTCGGTGCCGAGCAGCGCGCCGGCCGCCGGGGTGAGCCGCGGCTCGGCGACGGTGACGGCGCCGGCCGCCGCCCGCTCGCCCACCGGCGCCATCAGCAGCTTGACGTCGTCGCCCGCGCAGAACGCGGGATCGGCGCCGGTGATCACCAGGCAGCGCGACGTGGTCGTCCGCACCGCGTCCTCCAGCTCGCGGTAGGTCGTGGCGGTGAGCGCGTTGCGGGCCTCCGGACGGTCGAGCATGATCACGCCCACGTCGCCCACGGTCTCGTAGCTCAGCTCCCGGTAGGTCATGCCACCTGCTGCTCCCGCGCCCAGGCGGTGAGGCCCTTGTAGTCGACCTTGCCGTTGGGTGCCCGGCCGATGGCGTCCCGGACCAGCACCCGCCGCGGCGCCTTGTAGTGCGCCAGGTGGTCCTTGACATGGGCGATCACCGCCCCGGCGTCGATGGTCGTCCCGTCCCGGGGCTCCACGATGGCGCAGATCGCCTCGCCGAACCGCTCGTCGGGCACGCCCACGCACACCGCGTCGACCACACCCGGCGCGGTCTTGAGCACCTCTTCGACCTCCTCGGGGAACACCTTCTCGCCGCCGGTGTTGATGCACACCGACCCCCGGCCGAGCAGCGTCACGGTGCCGTCGGCCTCCACGGTGGCCCAGTCGCCCGGCAGCGAGTAGCGCACGCCGTCGATGACCGGGAAGGTGGCCGCCGTCTTGACCTCGTCCTTGTAGTAGCCGACGGGCAGCAGGCCGCTGACCCCCACCCGACCGATCTCGCCCGAGCCGGGCGCCACCGTGCGGCCGTCATCGGTGATCACGACGGCCCCGGCGCCGAGGGCGAAGCGGGCGGTGCCGGTCACCGTGCCCTTGGACGACAGGCTGGCCGCCATGCCCACGGCCTCGGAGCTGCCCAGCGAGTCGAAGATGAGCACCTGCGGCAGGTGGTCGAGCAGCCGCTCCTTCACCGGCTGGCTCCACATCACCCCGGACGACACCATCAGCGCCACGCGGGACAGGTCCCAGCGCCCGGGATGGGCGTCCAGCGCCTCCAGCAGCGGGCGGGCGAACGCGTCGCCCACGATGACCAGAACGGTGACGCCGTGGTCGGCGCAGGCCTGCCAGATGGCCTCGGGGTCGAGGGACCGGCCGGGCAGCGTCACCACCGTGCCGCCCAGCGTGAGCTGGCCGAGCGACATCATGTGGCCCGTGCCGTGCATCAGCGGTGCCGCCGGCAGCAGCACCGGCGAGGCGTTTGCGGTGGCCGCGAGGTGGTCGCGGTGCGCCTCCATGGTCGTCTCGTCGTCGAGCGGGACCGGGAAGGTGGTGCTCATCAGCCGCACCAGGGTGTCCTGCTCCCACATCACGCCCTTGGGCGCCCCGGTCGTACCTCCCGTGTAGAGGAACCACCGGTCGGCGCCCGAGCGTCCCCACGGGCCGCGCACCGGCCCATCGCCTGCGCCCAGCGCGGTGTCGGCGAGGTCCAGGGCCCAGTCGGGCCGGGGATGCGTCCCGTCCTCGACCCACAGCCACAGCTTGACCTTGGGCAGCCGGGTGCGGATCCGCTCGATGGTGGGGACGAAGCCGGCGTGGAACATCACCGCCGCCGCGTCGGCGTTGTCCCACAGGTAGACCAGCTCGTCGTCGGCGTATCTGTAGTTGGTGTTGACCGGCACCATCCCGGCCTTGAAGCAGGAGTACACGCCCTGCATGTACTCGGGGCCGTTGTAGAGGTACTGCGCCACCTTGTCCTGGTGCACGAGGCCCGCGTCGAGCAGGGCCGCGGCCAGGCCGTCCGCCCGGCGGTCGAACTCCGCCCAGCTGATCGTCCGGTCGCCGTGGACCGCGGCCGGCGCCTCGCCACGCACCCCGGCGCAGACCTCCCAGAGGTCGGCGAAGTTCCAGCTGGACATCGGTCCCCCTCTCGCAAGCCGACAGTAGTGTCGACACTAGCCGTATAGTCCCCACCATGGCGGTGAAACGGGGCCGCACGGCCAAGGGGGAGCAGACGCGGCGGACGCTGCTGGAGGCGGCGTCCCGGCTGTTCGCCGCGCACGGCTACCACGACACCAGCGTCCCCGACATCGTCCGGGAGGCCGGCGTCGGGCACGGCACGTTCTACGAGTACTTCGCCAGCCGGCGGGCCATCCTCGTCGACCTCACCCACCAGGCCGCCGACTTCGACAGCCGCCTCCCCCGCCTGCGGAGCCAGAACCTGGCCGATCGCATCCGAGCCGAGATCTTCTGGTACCTGTCCGACCACGTCGAACACCTGGAGCTGGCCAAGGTGTGGCACGACGCCGCCAACTTCGACCCCGAGATCGCCGAGACCCGCCGCCGCGAGCGCGCCCGCCGCCAGGCCCGGGTCCGCAAGGGCATCGAGACCGCCCCCATCCGCCCCGACATCGACCCCGAGATCGCCGCCACCGCCCTGGTGGCCATGCTCGAGGAGTTCACCCACCGCTGGTTCGTCGAGGCCGAGGGCCCCGGTCGCAGCGCCCAGGACGTGGTCGCCGCGTCCGAGACCCTGGCCGCCCTCTGGCTCGCGGCGCTCGGCCTCCAACCCGACACGGCTATCAGGTAACTCTCAGTCCCGCTCGCGCATCACTCCAGGCCCGCGGCGACGAGACCCTGGTGGACGCCGACCTCGACGCTGCGGGCATAGCGCTCCACGTCCGGCGGCGCGTCACCCATCCTCCCGTCGACGTAGCGGCGGTAGACGCCTTCGGCGATCGCCGACGAGCGCCAGGCGTTGAGCGCCATCCAGTAGGCGAGCCCGTCGAGAGCCCGGCCCGATCCCGCCGCGTACCGCTCCGCCAGCTCGTCCCGGCCCGGAAAGCCCGCCGCCGCGGCCGGTGGGCCCTCGCCCCCCGCCGCCTCGTCGGGCGACGCCCAGGACCGCAACAGGTAGGACACGTCGGCCAGCGGGTCGCCCAGGGTGCTGAGCTCCCAGTCGAGGACGGCGAGCGTGGTGCCGTCCGGCGCGTGCAGCGCGTTGCCCAACCGGGCGTCGCCGTGAACGATGCACGCCTCGGACTCGGCCGGGCGGTGCTCGACCAACCAGGCGTGCAGCCGCTCCATGGCCGGCAGCTCGCGGGTCTTCGATGCCTCCCACTGGGCCGACCACCGCCGGAGCTGGCGGTCGAGGTAGCCGCGGCGCCGGGCGAAGTCACCGAGCCCCACCGCGTCGATGTCCACCGCGTGCAACGCGACCAGCGCATCGACCAGGGTCTCGGCGGCCCGCCGGCGGGCGGAGCACGACGGGAGCAGGCGCTCGGCGTCGCCGGCGGTGTGCAGGGCCACGCCGTCGACGTAGCTCATCACGAAGAACGGCGCGCCGTTGACCCGGTCGTCCTCACAGAGGCCACGCATGCGCGGCACGGGGACAGTGGTGTCCCGCAGCGCCGACATGACCCGGTGCTCGCGGGCGACGTCGTGGGCCGTCGCCAGCACCGTCCCGAGGGGCGGGCGGCGCAGGACGCAGCGCTTCCCGTCGCCGTCGGTGACCACGTAGGTCAGGCAGGAGTGCCCGCCGGCCACCCGCTCGTAGCGCAACGGCGGTCGAGCCTCGGGCACGTGCGCCCGGAACCAGGCCTCGACCGGGCCGGGGTCGACGCCGACGGGGACGGGCGCGCCAGTCGTCGAGCTCATCGAAGCTGACACTACTGTCGGTTGTACGGCTTCGCCTCGGCGAGAGGGCGGCGACGGTTCGGGTCCGAAATCACGGGCGACGACGCGATCCCCGCCGAGCTCACCGACCGGTGAACTCGGGCGGGCGACGCTCCAGGAAGGCAGCCACGCCCTCGCGGTGGTCGTCGGAGTGGAAGCACTCCTCCAGCAGCCGGGCGGTCTCGCGCAGGTGCTCGTCCACCGGCCGGACCATGCCGCCGTACACCAGCTCCTTGGTGCGCCGGAGCGCGAACGGCGACGCGTCCAGGTAGCGGCGGGCCTCGGCGTCAGCGGCCGCCGGCAGCTCGTCCGGCTCGACCACCGTGGTGACCAACCCGAGCCGCAGCGCCTCGCCCGCGTCGATGATCTCGCCGGAGAACAGCAGGCGCATCGCCGCCGCCGGCCCCACCAGCCGCGGCAGCAGGAACGTGCCGGCGCCGGTGTCGGCGACCAGGCCACGGAGCACGAAGATCCAGCCGAAGCGGGCCTGGGTGCTGGCCACGCGGACGTCGCACTGGGTCGCGAACTCGGCGCCCATCCCCACCGCGGGGCCGTCCACCGCCGCCACCACCGGCTTGGGGCAGGCGACGATGGGCCACGGCACCCGCCGGCCGCTCCCGTGCCCGCTCCCGGCGACGTCGCGGCCCCGGCGCGAGCGCTGGTCCTCGGGGGTCTCCGCCAGGTCGACCAGGTCGGTGCCGGCGCAGAACGCACCGCCCGCCCCCGTCACCACGACCGCGCCGACGCAATCGTCGGACCCGGCGCGGCGGACGGCGTCCTCGAACTCGGCGAGGACCGCGAAGGTCATCGCGTTGCGCTTCTCGGGCCGGTCGATCGTCACGGTCGCCACCCGATCGTCGACCTCGTAGCGGATGTGGCTCACGGCAGCAGGGTACCGAAGGAACCGACACGAATGTCGAGGCTTCGACCGCCGCGACGGGGCGCAGGACCTACTGCTCGAGGCCGATGGCGCTGAGCCAGAGCGTGCCCAGCGTGTCGGCGGCCGCCACCACGTCGTGGGCACTCTTGCCCGGACCGTCGCCCTCGATGAACCAGCGGTGCGCGAACTCCTCGAGCATGGCCACCAGCGCGGCCGCGGCGATGCCCGGGTCGATGTCCGCTCGGACGTCGGCCGACTCGATGCCCTTGAGCACCCGCTGGATGCGCCGCGCCCGCTCGCGCCGCCGGGTCTCGGCGATCTCGGGATCGAAGTTCGACGCCGCATGCCAGACCTGGGACAGCTCGAGGTGCTCCACGTGGTCGGACAGGTACCAGAAGATCTCGGCCCGGATGCGGTCGGGGAGGTTCTGGCTCTTGAGGCTGGGCAGCCGCTCGCGTGCGTCCATGACCGGCTTGGTCAGGGCGAGCAGGATGTCGCGCCGGCTGCCGAAGTACTCGTAGAACGTGCCGTGCCCCACCCCGGCGGCCTGGACGATGTCCGGAACGCTGGTGTCGTGGTAGCCGTGCTCGTTGAACATGCGCGCCGCCGCCGCGAGGAGGGCGCGGCGGGTCTCCTCGCTCTTCGGCGTGCGACCGCCCGGGTTGCGACTGCCGCGGGAGGTCGTCCGGGCGGCTTGCGCCTTCCTCGCCGTCGGCTTGCCCGTCATGTCGGAAAGTATACGGGCCGGTAACCGATGCGATCGTCGGCTCCGCAACGCACGGATGCGCAAGCAGACACGACTCGTGGTGCGTGCGGCGCACGCCCAGCAGCCCTGCGTTCTTGACAGTTCTGTCGGTTTTCCGGGATAGTCGGTCGAGGGAGGGGCCTGCCATGCACGAGACCCACAGGCTGTCCTGGGACGGTGCCGTCGACGCGGACGGCCACATCCTGGAACCGTCGGATCTCTGGGAGACCTACCTCGAACCGCGGTACCGCGCCCGCGCCCTCCGGATCGTGAAGGACGACGACGGCCTCGACGTGCTCGAGATCGACGGCAAGCCGTCCGCCCTCGCGGCGCGGGGCATGCCCTCGACCCTGGCTGCCATGGGCCGCGGGAACCTGGGGGCGATGGCTCGTGACCCCGAGATCACCTACGACAACCATGCCCCGCCGAGCGCGACGGTCGCCAAGGCCCGGCTCGAGCTGCTCGACGCCGAGCACATCGACGCCGCCGTCCTATACACCACCACCGGCCTGCTGTGGGAGGCCGAGCTCACCGACGTCGAGCTGTCCCAGGCCTACTGCCGGGCGTACAACCGGTGGATCTGCGAGTGGTGTTCCGACGGCGAGGGCCGGCTGCTACCCACCGCCCACCTGTCCCTCGGTGACCCCGCCGCAGCGGCGAACGAGCTGGAGCGGGCCGTCGGCGAGGGGGCGCGCGGCGGGTTCGTCGCCCCGTTCACCCACAGCGCCACGCCCCTCGGCCACCCGGACAACGACCCGGTGTTCGCCGCCGCGCAGGACCTCGACGTCCCCTTCGCCATCCATCCGACCTTCGAGCCGCAGTGGACGAAGGGCGAGCGCAACGGCACGTGGGAGCACGCCCGCGAGCTGCGCCTCAGCGCGTCCGTCGCCGCGTCGGACGGGGTGCGCAC
>DASSUD010000035.1:0-8720 GCA_035707385.1 Acidimicrobiales bacterium | reverse complement strand
TCGACAGGGACGCCCATGGCCGCGAGGTAGGCCAGGGTGGCCGCCACCGGCTCGTCGACGCCGGAGGCCCACACGGCGGCCGCCGCGCTGGCGTCGAAGGACGGATCGCTCGGCGAGACGGCGGCGATCGTCTCGGCGGCGCGGCTGTCCACCGCCTCGGGCCCGGTGCGGTCGACCACCAGGGCGCCGGCGGCGGCGAGCACGAGTACGGCCGCGGCGGCCAGGCTCAGGCGGGCACGGCGCCCGTGCGCCCCCCGGCGGCCGCGGGCGCCGGCCTTGGTGCCCTGGTGGCCCAAGGGCACGATGACCGCCTCGTGGCGGGCGACGAGGTCCGCCCAGGCCGGGGGTCGCTCGGTGGCGCCGGCGGCGAGGCGGTGCAGCATGGTGCGCACTCCGTCCTCGAAGTCGGCTCGGTCGTGGTCGTGGAGCAGGGTCATCGGGAGGTCTCCTGGCGGCGAAGGGGCGGGCGGTGGGCGGGCTGCGGGGTCACGGGTCGATCACCCGGCGCAGCGACTGGAGGCCCCGGTGGATGGCGCTGCGCACCGTGGACTGCCGGCAGCCGACGATCTCGGCGATGCGGTCGTCGGGCATGTCCTCGTAGAACCGCAGGACGATGGCGGTCCGCTGCCGGTCGGTGAGCGTGGCGAGGGCGTCCCACATCTCGTCGGCGGCCAGCTCCGCCGGGTCGGGAGGGTGCGGGCGATGGGCCCGCTCGACCGTGTACCTGCGCCCCCACGAGCGGCACCGGTTGACGACCGCCCGCCGCACGTAGGGATAGGGGTCCTGGGGGCGCTCGCCGAGGCGGTGCGTGGCGACGAAGGCGTCCTGGACGACCTCCTCGGCGACGGCGTTGTGGCCTGTGAGCAGGTAGGCGAGCCGTACGAGCTTGCCGTAGCCCACGCGGTAGACCTCGACGAGGTCGGCGTCCCACGCGCTGGGCGCCGGCAGGTCCACGGGCTCGGCCTTCGGCATGGTGTTCATCGCGTCCTACACGCACGAGAGGGCCGGGCTGTTGCGGGCGATCCAGGATTCCGTTCCCCTGCAAGGATGGCAGGGTCGCCGTGAGCACGGGCGAACGCATCGCAAAGGAGGGGCGCACCCGATGGCCGATCGATTCGTCTTCCCCACCGGCTTCCTGTGGGGGACCGCCACGGCGGCGCACCAGGTCGAAGGGGGCAACTGGAACAACGACTGGTGGGCGTGGGAGCACGATCCCCGCTCGATCTGCGTCGAGCCGAGCGGGGATGCGATCGACCACCACCACCGCTACGGCGAGGACCTCGCGCTCCTCGCCGGGCTGGGGTTCAACGCGTACCGCTTCAGCCTGGAGTGGTCGCGGATCGAGCCGGAGGACGGCGAGCTCTCCCGCGCGGCACTGCTGCACTACCGGCGCCTGTGCGAGGCGTGCCGCGACCAGGGGATGGCGCCGATCGTCACGCTCCACCACTTCACGACGCCCCGCTGGGTCGCCGCCCTCGGCGGGTGGGAGTCGGCCGAGGCGGTCGACCGGTTCGTCCGGTACACCGACCAGGCCCTGGAGGTGCTCGCCGACGTGGTGACGCGGGTGTGCACGTTGAACGAACCGAACATCGTCGCCACGATGGGGTACCTCGCGGGCGTCTTCCCTCCCGGCAGGCGCGACCCCGCGCTCCGGCGGGTCGTCAACAGCCGCCTCGTCGAGGCGCACCAGCGCGCCGCGAGCATCGCCCGCGACGCGGGCCTGCCCGTCGGTCTGACGTTGGCGATGCAGGACTGGCAGGCGGTCGACGGGGGCGAGGAGAGGCGGGCCCGCCTGCTGCGCAACTACGAGGACGTCTACCTCGATGCGGCGCGGGGCGACGACTTCGTCGGCGTGCAGACCTACTCACGCGAGCTCGTCGGTCCCGGGGGGCCGCTCCCGGTGGCCGACGGGGCCGAGACGACCCAGATGGGCTACGAGTTCTACCCCGAGGCCCTCGGGGCGACGATCCGGCGTGCCCATGCGATGACCGGCGGGACCCCGGTGCTCGTCACCGAGAACGGGGTCGCCACCGCCGACGACACGAGGCGGGTCGAGTACGTCCGGCGGGCGCTCGGGTGCGTCCGGTCCTGCCTCGACGACGGCATCCCCGTGCTCGGCTACACGTACTGGTCGTCGTTCGACAACTTCGAGTGGGCGTACGGGTACCGGCCCACGTTCGGCCTGGTCGCCGTCGATCGCACCACCTTCGAGCGGGCACCCAAGCCGAGTGCCTCGTACCTCGGCGCCATCGCGCGTGCCAACGCGACGGACGGTTGACCGCCAGGACCGGGCCCGGTGACCGCGGCGGGGGCCCGACCGGCTCACCCGGCGGCGGGCGCCGACAGCCCCAGGCGTCGATCGATCTCCTCGCCCATGATCAGGCAGTCGGTTGCCGGGTGGTCATAGCGGCACAACAGGGCGCCCTCGAGGTAGCCGCGTGCTCGCTGGAGGCGGGCGATCTCGTCGTCCAGCCTGGCGAGCCGCTGCCGAGCGATGGCCTTCCACTCGGCGACGTCGGCCGCCCCGAGGACGCCGGCGATGTCGTCGAGGGACAGCCCGGCGTCCTGGAGCATGCCGATGAACACGAGGCGGCGCAGCGTCTCGGGCCGGTACCGGCGTTGCCCCGAGCGGCGGGCGTCGGCGGTGAGCAGGCCTCGCCGCTCGTAGAACCGTACCGTCGAGGTGGGCACGCCGGCCCGCCGAGCGACGTCGCCGATGGTCAGCTTGGCGTCGTTCACGGACCCACTTGACTTGAACTGTGGTTCAACTGTCAAGGTCGATCCATGACCCCCTCACCCGGCGACACCGCCGCGCCCGCCCCCGCCAGGGCGATACCGAACCACCACGCCGACCACCCGGGTTTCGCAGGGGTCCGTGGTCTCGCCGCCGCTGCCTGCTTCTCCATCGGACGCGGCGCCACCGCGGACCTTGCCGTCCGGCTCGCAGGCCTCGGTCCCGACGATGACGTGGTCGACATCGGGTGCGGCCCGGGCGTCGCCGCCCGTCGCGCCGCAGCCGTGTCGGGATCGGTCGTCGGTGTCGACCCCGCGCCGGTGATGCTCCGCGTGGCCCGGTCCCTCGGCGGGGCGAGCCGGCGCGGCGGGCAGGGGGTGCGCTACCTGCTCGGCGCAGCCGAGTCGCTGCCCCTTCCCGACGACTCGGCCACCGTCGTGTGGTCGCTGGCGACTGTGCACCACTGGCGCGACCTCGACGCCGGCCTCGGGGAGGCTCGACGGGTCCTGCGCGCCGCCGGGCGCCTGCTCGTCATCGAGCGTCGCATCGAGCCGGGCGCCTCCGGCCACGCCAGCCACGGTTGGACCGGCGACCACGCCCAGCGCTTCGCAGAGCTGTGCCGGAACGCCGGCTTCACCGACGTCGAGATCGGCCACCACCGGTCCGGCAGGGGACAGGTCGTGTCGTTGACGGCTCGTGCACCCGCACTGGCAGCCGGCGGGCGGGCGCAGGGCTGACCACCCCGATTTGGCGGCGTATACGTCGCATATGCGACGTATGAGCCGCCAAATCGGTCGGAGCCGCGCCGCCGATTCGTCGCCCGCCGTGCGGTTTGGCACTATCTGGCCCATGGCGAAGCGCATGCCCCCCGGCGAGTTCCGCCGGGGCGAGACGGTCAAGACCCTGGACCCGCTGCCGGGCGTCCCCGCGGGCAGCGCCGGGCGCGTCTACCTGGTCGACGGGTTCGCCTGGACCCGGTACCGGGTGCTGTTCGACAACGGGGTCGACGTCGGCTCGCTCGACGGCTCGGCGCTCGCCCGGCCCCGGGACTACGCGGCGGCCCTGGATCGACGGGAGGCCGCCGCCAAGGCCGTCGGGGCCGCCGCCACCGCCGGCGAGGAGGGCGGCGAGGCCGCGGCCGCGGGCGGCGCCGACAAGACGGTGAACGGGGTCGTGGTCCCGGCCCTGCTGCTGGAGCGGTCCCGCCGGGCCCGCGAGCGCCTCAGCGCGGCCTGAGCCCACGACTCAGGGGCGGCTCCCTCAGGGCCGCAGCTTGGCCAGGACGGCCTCGGCCTCGTCCACGAACTGCGCCACCAGGTCCGCCGCCGGGACGAGGCTGTCGATGGCGCCCACGCCCTGGCCGGCGGGGAAGAACTCCCGCTCGGCGTCCACGCCCTCGGTGGTCTCGTCGCCGCCCAGGTGGTTGGCCCCGTCCTCCATGGACCGCAGGACCTGGGCCGGGAAGCGCTCGGCCTCGCGCTCGCCGTCGTCGTAGGCCCGGGTGTAGCGGTTGGCGATGACCCGGCACGTCTTGCCGGTGTAGGCGCGGGTGACCGTGGTGTCGTCCTCGTGGCTGCGCAGCAGCACGTCCTTGTAGCCGGTCACGCTGCGGGCCTCGGGCGTGGCGATGAAGCGCGTGCCGACCCACACGCCGTCGGCGCCGAGTGCCAGCGCCGCCGCCAGCCCCCGCCCGTCGACGATGCCGCCGGCCGCCACCACCGGCACCCGGTCGCCCACGGCGTCGACCACCTGGGGGACGAGCGCCATGGTGGCGATCCGGCCGGTGTGGCCGCCGGCCTCGGTGCCCTGGGCGACGACGATGTCGCATCCCGCCTCCACGGCGTCGACCGCGTGGCGCACCTTGCCGCACATGTTGACCACCACCAGGCCTGCGGCGTGGCACTGGGCGACGACCTCGCGGGGCACGCCGAGCCCGGCGACGAAGGCGGCGGCGCCGCCGCGGACGATGTCGTCGACCTTGGCCTCCAGGCCCCGGGGCAGGGCGGTGAGCAGGTCGACCCCGAACGGCTTGTCGGTGGCGGCCCGCACGGCGGCGATCTCGTCGCGCATCTGGTCGTCGGCCATCGTCGACGCGCCGAGGCAGCCGAAACCGCCCGCCGCGCTGACCGCGGCGGCGAGGCGGCTGTAGGACACGCCGCCCATGCCGGCGAGCATCACCGGGTGCTCGATCTGGAGGGCGTCGGTCAGGCGGGTGCGCAGCATGACCCGATGCTGTCGGGCCTTGACCGGGCGGTCAAGCGCGGCGGGCCGGCGCGGCCGTGGCCGCAAGCGCACCCGGCGCACCCCGGGGGGGCGGGGGGCGCCGGATGCTGCTGGTGATGGCCGGACCGCCGCAGTCGGCCATCGACGGAACGGGTCGTGGCGCTACCAGGGGAGGTGGCGCCCGCCACAGGTCCGCGTCGCCACCGTAGGCGGCGTCCGTGGCCATCAGGTGGCGAGCAGGTGAACGGGCAGCGTCGCCGCCGCGAAGTCGCGGTGACGGGCGGGGCTCAGCTGCCGGCCCAGGCGCCGGCCCCGCTGAACATCCCCCGGTGCCAGCGGCGGGGCGTGACCAGGAGCGCCCGCGGGTAGTCCTCGAACAGCCACCGCCCGAAGTTGCGCCGCGTCAAGCCCGTGGCCCCGGCCAGGCGCATCCCGGCCCGCACGCCCTTGCGGTGGCGCACCGCCCGGATCAGCAGCATCGACATCCGGTGGTCGGCCACCAGCGCGGCGCGGGCCGCGTCCCGGTAGGCGCCCGTGACGGCGGCCGGGTCCGGGCCGGCCCCGGTGACCGCCGCCGCGGCCAGGACCCCGGTGAGCAGGGCCTGGCCGATGCCCTCGCCGGTCAGCGGGTCGGTGGCGGCGGCCGCGTCGCCCACGAACAGGGTCCGCCCGCCGGTGAGGATCACGTCATCGACGCGGGCGGGGATGGGCCACGCCCGGTGAGGCGACTCGGGCTCGGCGCCCTCGCCCAGCACCGCCCGGATGTGGGGGCGGTCGACGAGCCCGCGCCAGATGCCGGCCATGTCCCGGACCCGGGCCACCCGGCCGCCCCGCTGGATGCCGAAACCCACGTTGGCCCGCCCGTCGGGCAGGGGGAACGACCAGGCGTAGCCGGGGAGCAGGTCGGGCTCGAACCACACCACCAGGTCCCGGGCCGCCCGCGCTCCCACGCCCCGGAAGTACTGGCGGAAGGCGTGCCACTCGCCCCGGTAGCCGGGCGTGGCCAGGCCGAGGTGGCGGCGCACGGGCGACCACATGCCGTCCGCGGCGATCGTGAACGAGGCCTCGATCTCCCCGTGGCCCTCCACGCCGACCACCACGCCGCCGCCGTGCTCGGCCGCCGCGGTCACCGCATGGCCCTCCAGCACCGTGACGCCCGCCTCCCGGGCCAGCGCGACGAGGGCCGCGTCCAGGTCGGCGCGGCGGGCCACCGCCGCGTACGTCCCCTGGCCCCGGGGCAGGGGGAAGGTGACCTCGTGGCCGGCCGGGCCCCGCACGACGACGTCGTCGACCCGCTGCCACGACGGCACGGCGCCCGGGTCGAGCCCCAGCCCCTCGAGCAGCCGCAGGGCGCCGGCGGTCAGCCCGTCGCCGCAGATCTTGTCCCGGGGGAAGCGGGCCTTGTCCACCATCGTGACCGCGCGCCCGGCCCGCGCCAGCGTGACGGCCGCCGCCGTCCCGGCGGGCCCGGCGCCGACGACGACGACCTCGGTCGCGCTCAACAGAACAGGCCCTCGCCCGGGCGGTACTGGGCGCGGAAGGTGTCGTTCTCGGTGTGGCCGTCCGGGAAGGTCCGGGTGCGGGTCGTGGTCACGACCTGGCAGTTGCCGTTCATCGACGTGGAGATGCCCGTCTGCTCGCCGGTGGCGTAGGGCGTGGAGTACAGGGTCACGGTCACGCTGCTGGCGGTGTACGACGTCCAGATCAGGATGCCGTAGGGGGTGTTGTTGCGGATGCGCAGGTCCGGGTGGGGGTGCCCCATGGTCGCCTCGCGGCCCGGCGGGTAGCGGGAGAACGACTCGGTGTGGGCCTGGTAGGTGGGGATGTCGAGCCCCGCGAAGTACGCGGCGTTGAAGGTGGTGGTGGCGAACTGGGACACCCCGCCGCCGACCTCGGGCACGTGTATGCCGTCGCGGATGGCCCCGGCCTCCACGAACCCCTTGGCGGTGGTGCGGGGGCCGACGTGCTCGTTGACGGAGAACGTGTCGCCCGGGAGGATGACCGCCCCCCGCACCAGGTCGGCGATGCGGTGGATGTTGGTGACCCGGGGCTCTCCGGCGGTGTAGTAGGTGGTGAAGCCCGGCCCGGCCGTGGACGGAGCGCCGTTCCGCCAGGCGTTGCTGCCTCCGACCGGCCCGACGATGCCGAGACCCTGCGCCTCCTCGGTGGTGAAGTCGGGTTCGGTCACCTCGACCTCGAGCGCCACCGGCGACTGGCCGTCGAGGACGCCCTGCCACACCAGCTCGGCGCTGTTGGCGCCGCAGCAGGTCACGCCCTGCCGGGACGGGACGACGACCGGCGTGCCGTTCTGCAGGTCGAAGCTCGCGTTGACCGCGTTCGCGGACACGTCGGCGAACAGGCCCTGGAGGGTGGCGGTGACCGCGTCGGGGTTGATGGCCAGGTCGAGGTTGCCGTTGGCCGTGGTCGGCCCGATCCAGCTGCGCAGCGTCGGTGCGTCGACCTGGGTGGTGACGTCGCCGGCGGTGAGGGCGATGCCGTTGGCGGTGAGCTGGTTGGCCCGGTCGGCGAGGGCCTCGGCATCCTCGTCGGTGTAGGGCGGCAGCACGGGCACCATGTCGGTGCGGACCACGATCGTGCCCTCGGGGGCGGCAGCCGCGGCCGCG
This sequence comes from Acidimicrobiales bacterium, assembly GCA_035707385.1. Lineage (GTDB taxonomy): Bacteria > Actinomycetota > Acidimicrobiia > Acidimicrobiales > VFJN01 > ZC4RG19. The sequence continues at coordinate 1,139 of DASSUD010000035.1, read as the reverse complement.
GGAAGCTGGTCGGCCACGTCCCCGGTGTCGATGCCCCGGCCGGGAATGCCCGCCACCGCCGCGAACCCGGCCTCGGTGAGCTGGATGGTGGGCGGGTGGGCGGCGGTCAGGTCGGCGCCCTGCAGCTCGAACATCTTGGCCTCGACCTGCGACTGCGTCACCGAGTACCGCATGTCGACCTCGCGGGGGTTGAAGAACGACGCGATCCAGCTCAGCGGGCGGGTGAGCAGCGAATCGCTCCGGCCCGCGTCGAGCGCCGCCTCCGACGTCGCCTCGGCGTCCAAGGACAGGCCGAGCTCGCCCGCCGTCGTCTCGTACACCTTGTCCTCGGCCTCGACCCGGACCTTGCGGCCGGCCAGCTCGTCGCCGATCTCGGCCATGACCTCCGGGAGGGACGCCTCGCCCAGGCCCCCGACCGGCCGGCCGGCCACCTCGACGTTGCGCATGACCTGGCCGGACAGCGCGGCGGTGTCGACCGCCCAGCCGGCCAGGAGCAGCAGCAGGACGGCGATCGGCGCCGCGACGGCGACCAGGTTCCAGGACGGCAGGTTCCAGGACGGCAGCCGGCGGCGGCCCTCCTCGTCCGCGGCCGGGACCGGACCCGTCGCTCCGGTCCGGAAGTGCCGGCCCCCGGGCTCGTCGGGCCTGTGGCCGTCGTCCTTGCCTTCGGGCCCCGGCGGTCGGGCCTCGGCCGGCGCCGGCCCGCCGATGCGGGGCGTGGGCCCGGTGGTGCGGCCCTCGGCCGCCGCCGCCCCGCCCAGCACGATGGTGCCGGACGTGGTGGCGCGCGCCTCGCCGGGCCGCTCGAGGATCGGCCCCCGTGCCAGGCCCGCACCGTAGGGCGGGGGTCCGGGCGCGGCAGGCCGGTCGGGAACGGTGGTCCGCGCGCCCCCCGGCTCGCCCGGCGCGGGCGGCGGGCCCGCCGGCTTGGTGGACGGGGCCGGGAACGACGCCGTGACGGCCCCCGCGCCGGGCTTGGTGCCCCCAGCGGGCGGCGTGCCCGGCTGGCCGGGGGTCGGGGGTGTTGCGGTGGCCGGCTCGGGGTCGGTGCGGGCGGCTGCGGGTGGGGGTGCTGCCTCGGCCGGTGGGGTGGCGGGCCCGGCACCGGCCGCGCCCGGCTCGGCGCCGGCGGCGGGTGG
>DASSUD010000034.1:0-7123 GCA_035707385.1 Acidimicrobiales bacterium | reverse complement strand
GGCCGTCATCCCGCACGCGGCGTTGCTGCGTCAGGCTTTCGCCCATTGCGCAAGATTCCCCACTGCTGCCTCCCGTAGGAGTCTGGGCCGTGTCTCAGTCCCAGTGTGGCTGATCGTCCTCTCAGACCAGCTACCCGTCGTCGCCTTGGTGAGCCGTTACCTCACCAACAAGCTGATAGGCCGCGAGGCCCTCCCGAAGCGAAATTCTTTCCTCATCTGAACATGCGATCTGATGAGGGCATCCGGTATTAGCCCTCCTTTCGGAGGGTTATCCCAGACATCGGGGCAGGTTCCTCACGTGTTACTCACCCGTTCGCCACTAGGCCTTCCCCGGTGTTGCCACCGGTTGGACCTCGTTCGACTTGCATGTGTTAAGCACGCCGCCAGCGTTCGTCCTGAGCCAGGATCAAACTCTCCGTCGAAAACCCGGACGTCATCGCAAGCGATGTCGTCCGTCGATAGAGACGCCTCGTATCGAGCGGAATCTCTCGAACACGAGGCACTGGCACCATCGAGTGGTGCGAGCACCACTCGGATATTGACGGTGCGTTACTTCAAACGACCACACCGGAGCCGAAGCCCCGAGGCGGCCGCCCGCACTCGCTCTCTCGTCCTGTCTTCTGTTTTCAAGGAGCGACACGCGCTCACGGCACATGCTCAACGACGGAGCTTCGGTGCCGGTCTGGCGGGCCCGGCGCCGGCCGGAGGGGCCGTGCGGGGCGGAGGGTCAATCTAACGAGCCGCCCATAGGGCGTCAACCTGAGCGTCGCGTTTCCGGGAAATTTCTCACCCGGGCACCACAGGAGAACGTCGAGGCCCTGGTGAGGGCCTTGCCGGGGACCGGCGAGCCTCGTCCGACCGCGGTCCTCCGTCGACGACAGGGAACAACCGGCGCGAGGCCCGTGATGTTCCCGCGGCCCGAAAAATCTCAGGCCGGGGGCGCCACCAGCAGGGCGTAGCTCCGCTTGCCCTTGCGCAGCAGCACGTAGCGGCCGTGCAGCACGGCGCCGGCGCCGATCGACGCCCCCGGGCCCACCCGCTCGCCGTTGACCGACACCGCGCCCTGCTCCAGTGCCCGGCGGGCGTCGCCCTTCGACGAGGCCAGCCCGGACTCGACCAGCAGGGGGACGACGTCGACGCCGGCGGCCAGCTCGCCCTCCCCCGGCAGTGGCGCCGTCGGCACCTCCTCGGCCACCACCGCCAGGGCGTCCGGCCCGGCCGCCAGGGGCGAACCCCCGAACAGCACGCCGGTCGCCTCGGCGGCCGCGGCCGTCGCCCCGGGCCCGTGCACCAGGCGGGTGACCTCCTCCGCCAGGCGGCGCTGGCCCACCCGGCGCTCCGGGTGCTCGGCGTGGTCGGCGGCCACCGCCTCCACCTCCGGCAGCGGCAGGAGCGTGAACTTCGCCAGGAACTCCCGCACCTGCCGGTCGTCGGTCTGCATCCAGTGCTGGAAGAAGTGGTACGGGCTCGTGCGGGCCGGGTCCAGCCACACGCCACCGCCCGTGGACTTGCCCAGCTTGGACCCGTCCGGCGCGGTGATCAGCGGCCACGACAGCCCGTGGGTGGCGGCGCCGTCCGACCGGCGGATCAGGTCGATGCCGGCCAGGATGTTGCCCCACTGGTCGGACCCGCCGATCTGCAGGGTGACACCCAGCCGGCGGTGGAGATGCAGGTAGTCGTGGGCCTGCAGGAGCATGTAGCTGAACTCCGTGTAGCTGATGCCATGCTCGCCGGCGAGGCGGCCCTTGACCGACTCGCGGGCCAGCATCTGGTTGACCGTGACGTGCTTGCCCACGTCCCGCAGGAAGTCGAGGACCCCGATGCCGGCGGTCCACTCACGGTTGTCGACCAGGAGCGCCCGGCCGTCCTCGAAGTCGATGATCCGCGCCATCTGGGCCTTGATGGCGGCCACGTTGGCGCTGAGCGTCTCGTCGTCGAGCAGGTTGCGCTCCTCCGAGCGGCCGCTCGGGTCGCCCACCATCCCCGTGGCCCCGCCGGCCAGCGCCACCGGCCGGTGCCCGGCGTCCTGGAACCGCCGGAGCACCAGGAGCCCGATGAGGTTGCCGACGTGCAGGCTGTCGGCGGTGGGGTCGCAGCCGTAGTAGAGCGAGATCGGCCCGCCGGCCAGCATCGCGGCCAGGGCGGTGCGGTCCGTGCTGTCGTGGACGAGGTCACGGGCGTCGAGGTCGTCCAGGATGGTGGCGGCTGCGGTCACGCCCGACATGGTCCCCGCCCCGGGGGCGCGGGTCCAGCCGGTTGGCCGGCGGCGCCCGACTGGACGGCGCCCACGGCCGCCGGGGAGCCTGGTGCGGTGATGACCGAGACGCGGCCGGACGCCGGCCAGCCTGCGGGCGACGACGCCGCGGAGGGGTGGCGCTGGACGCCCACCCGGGTGGTGCTGGCGGGCGTGGTGCTGGCCCTGGTGGCGATGTGGGTCTACGTGCTGTACCTGGCGTTCGGGCCCGGGCGCCAGCCTCCCATCGACCGGCTGGACGACCCCGCCTTCGCCGAGGCCGCCGAGGCCCGGTGCGCGGCGGCGGTGGCGTCCGTGGAGGAGCTGCCGGTGGCCAGCGAGGCGCCGACGGCGGCCGAGCGGGCGGCCGTGCTGGAGGAGGCGGACGCCACCTTCGCCGCCATGCTCGACGACCTGGAGGGCATGCTCAGGCTCGCGCCCGCGGGAGACCAGCGGCGGCGGGCCACCGAGTGGTTGGCCGACTGGCGGACCTACCTCGGCGACCGGGAGGCCTACGCCGACGCCCTGCGCGCCGACCCCGGGGCCCGGCTGCTGGTGTCGGAGAAGCCCGGCGAGGGGCGCCAGATCACCGGCTGGATCGACGAGTTCGCGCTGGCCAACCGGATGGAGTCCTGCGCCACCCCCACCGACGCCTGACGGCGGCGCGGACCCTTGCGCCGCCCGGCGGATCGGGGTCAGGGGCGGGGCTGGAGGCCGAGGCCGCTGCGAACGCGGCATCCTGGCCCCCCGGCGACCAGGCTGTCACCGGTCCGTCATGCGGCCGTCCAGGACGGCGAGGGACGTGCGGGCCAGGCGGAGCAGCCCGGCGTCGACGTCGAAGCCGGGCAGCTCGTCGTAGGTCGCCCAGCGCAGGTCGAGGGACTCGTGGTTGCCGGCCGGGACGACGCCCGGCGGCGCCACCACCAGGTAGCGGACGTCGAGGTGGAGGTGGGGGCCATGCGGCGGGCCGACGTGGTGGACGTCGAGGTCGACGGCGGGGGTGGCGAGCGACAGGCCGGCGATGCCGGTCTCCTCGGTGGCCTCCTTCCACGCCACCGCGGCCAGGTCGCCGTCGCCGTCGGCGTGACCACCCGGCTGGAACCAGCGGCCCAGCTTGGCGTGCAGCATCAGCAGGAAGCGGCCCGACACCGGGTCGACCACCATGCCCGAGCCGGTCAGGTGCCCGTCGGGGCACCGGCGGTCGAGCGCATCGGGGTGATCGTCGAGGAACGCCAGCATGGTCGCCCGGTGGGCCTCGTGGGACGGCTCGCCGGGCCGGGCGCCCACGATGGCGGCCCGGGCGGCCGGCAGGCCCCTCGCCGGCGCCGGGGCCGGGGGCGGGGGGCCGGGAGGGTGGACGACCACCCCGGATCTGGCGTCTCTCACGTCCGCATTGCGACGTGAGGGACGCCAGATCGTCAAGCCCCGCCCCGCACGCGGACCGACACGTGCGGGTCGTCGGGGTCGTACCAGCGCCACGGGTGCTCGGCCCCGTTCGACAGGCCGATGCGGGTGGTCTGCACCGGGTTCGCCGGCGGCGGCGTGCCGTCGTCGACCACCACCACCCCCCGGTCGCCGGTCACCAGGTCGGCGCCGTCGAAGCCGCCGTCGAGGCCGAGGGCCTGGCACAGCTTCGCCGGGCCGCTGCACAGGTCCCGCTCGCGACGGGCGGCCGGCCGGGCGGCGAACATCGCGTCCAGGCCCTCCAGCGGCGCCAGCGCCCGCAGCAGGACCGCCAGCCCCTCCCCCTCGGCGCCGCACACGGCGTTCGCGCACCAGTGCATGCCGTAGGTGAAGTACACGTACAGCCCGCCCGGCGGCCCGAACATGGTGCGGTTGCGGGGCGTCTCGCCCCGGTAGGCGTGGCTGCCGGGGTCCTCGCCGCCGCAGTAGGCCTCCACCTCCACCACGCGGCCCGACCGCGGCGGCGTGCTCCCGTCGCCGGTGGCGACCAGCACCTTGCCCAGCAGCTCGGGGGCCACCTCCCGGGGGTCGCGGGCGTAGAAGCCCCGGTCGAGCGGGACCGGCACGGGGGCTGCGCTCCCGCTAGCCGAGGCGCTCGCCGTCGGCATCGAGCCGGTGGGCGAAGCGCTCGACCTGGACCGCCACCGGGTCGGGCCCGGCGCCGCCCGGCGTCGTGCGGCGGGAGACCGGCCGGCCCGGCTCCAGGAGGGCGACGCCCTCGGCCCCCAGGTCCGGGTGCGACTCGACCAGCTCGGCCAGCGGCACGTGGCGCTCCAGGCTGTCCCGCACCAGCCCGCCCACCGCGGCGTGCGCCTCCCGGAAGGGCACGCCCCGCTCCACCAGCAGCTCGGCCAGGTCGACCGCCGCCGCGTACGGCGAGTCGGCGGCCGCCTGCATCCGGTCGAGCGAGAACGTGAGCGAGGCGTACAGGCCCGCGAGGGCACCGAGCGCCAGCGAGGTCTGGTCGACGGCGTCGAACAGGGGCTCCTTGTCCTCCTGGAGGTCGCGGTTGTAGCTGAGCGGCAGGCCCTTGAGCGTGGCCAGCACGCCGGTCAGGTCGCCGATCACCCGGCCGGCCTTGCCCCGGGCCAGCTCGGCGATGTCGGGGTTCTTCTTCTGCGGCAGCATCGACGAGCCCGTGGCGTAGGCGTCGTCCAGCCGGGCGAAGCCGAACTCGTCGGTCGACCACAGCACGATCTCCTCGCCCATCCGGGACAGGTGGACGGCCAGGAGGCTGAGGGCGAACAGGGCCTCGGCCACGAAGTCGCGGTCGCTCACCGCGTCGAGGCTGTTCTCGAAGCGGGACGCGAACCCCAGCTCCTCGGCCGTGCCGTCCGGGTCGAGCGGCAGGGACGAGCCGGCCAGGGCGCCCGCGCCCAGCGGGGACACGTCGAGGCGACGCCGGCAGTCCACCAGCCGGTCGACGTCGCGGGCCAGCGCCCACCCGTGCGCCAGCAGGTGGTGGGCCAGCAGCACCGGCTGGGCCCGCTGGAGGTGGGTGTAGCCCGGCAGGTAGGCGGTCCCGACCTCCCGGGCCCGGTCCAGCAGCACCCGCTGGAGGCCGAGCACCCGGCGGCCGACGCCCGCCAGCTCGCGCCGGGCCCACAGCCGCAGGTCGGTGGCCACCTGGTCGTTGCGGCTGCGCCCGGTGTGGAGCTTGGCGCCGGCCGGGCCGGCCAGCGCGGTCACCCGCCGCTCGATGGCCGTGTGGATGTCCTCGTCGCTCCGCGCGAAGGCGAACTCCCCCGACGCCAGCTCGGTCTCGACCCGGTCGAGCGCGGCGAGCACGAGGCCGGCCTCCTCCTCGGTGACCAGCCCCGACCGGGCCAGGCCCCGGACATGGGCCCGGCTGCCGGTCAGGTCGTCGGCCGCCAGCCGCCGGTCGTAGTCGAGGCTGACCGTGAACGCGAGCAGCTCGTCGGCGGGCCCGCCGGCGAACCGGCCGTGCCAGAGGGTGCTCACGGGGCTCCGGGCCCCTGGATCCCCGACCACGTCTGGATGCCGAGGCCCCAGAGCCGGACGAAGCCCTCGCTGTCCTCGTGGCGGAAGTTGTCGCCCGCGTCGTAGGTGGCCAGCGAGTAGTCGTAGAGGCTGGCCGGGCTGCGCCGGCCGGTCACCGTGCACGACCCGGGCGCCAGCCGCAGCCGGACCTCGCCGGTGACGTGGCGCTGGCTCTCGTCCACGAAGGCGTCGAGCGCCTGGCGCAGCGGGCTGAACCACAGCCCGTCGTAGATCAGCTCGGCGTAACGGGGCTCGAGCCGGGACTTCTCCCGCTGCAGGTCCCGCTCCAGGCAGATCGACTCCAGGTCGGCGTGCGCCAGCATCAGCGCCAGGCTGGCCGGGCACTCGTAGGTCTCCCGGCTCTTGATCCCGACCCGACGGTTCTCGACCATGTCGATGCGGCCCCAACCGTACGAGCCCACCAGGTCGTTCAGCCGGGCCACCATATCGGGCATGCCCATCTCGGCGTCGTCGAGGGCCACCGGTACGCCCTCGTGGAACGCCACCACCACGTCCCGGGGCTCGGTGGCCGTCGGCCTCGTCAGCAGCCACACGCCCGGCGGCGGGACCGCCCACGGGTCCTCCATCTCGCCGCACTCGATGGCCCGGCCCCACAGGTTGTCGTCGATGGAGTAGAGCTTCTCCTTCGTCGCCGTGATCGGGATGTCGTGGTCGTAGGCGTAGAGGATGCACTGCTCGCGGGTCATGCCCCACGACCGCACCGGGGCGAGCACGTCGAGGTCGGGAGCCAGCGCCCGGGTCGACACCTCGAAGCGGACCTGGTCGTTGCCCTTGCCCGTGCAGCCGTGCGCCACCGCGTCGGCGGCGTGCTCGCGGGCCGCGGCCACGAGGTGCTTGACGATCACCGGCCGGGACAGGGCCGACACCAGCGGGTAGCGGCCCTCGTAGAGGGCGTTGGCCTTGAGCACCGGCTCGCAGAACTCGTGGGCGAACTCGTCGCGGGCGTCGACCACGACGGCCTCGACCGCACCGGCGCCGAGGGCGCGCTGGCGCACCACGTCCCAGTCGTCGCTCGACTGCCCGACGTCGACGGCCAGGGCGACGACCTCGACGCCCATGTTGTCGATCATCCAGCGAACGGCCACCGATGTGTCGAGGCCCCCGCTGTAGGCCAGGACCACTCGCTTCGCCATGACGTTGCTTCCTTCGTGTCGGGGTTTGCGGTTACAGGCCGGCCAGCTCTCCGAAGCGGGCGGCGATCGCGGCGCCGCTCACGTCCTCGGTGACGACCACCACGATCGTGTCGTCGCCGGCCACGGTGCCGAGCACCCCGGGCAGGCCGGTGCGGTCGAGCGCCGAGGCCACGACGTGGGCGGACCCGGGCGGGGTGCGCAGGACCACCAGGTTGGCCGAGTGCGCCACCTCGACCACCCACTCGCTGAACACCCGGCGCAGGTGGTCCTC
>DASSUD010000033.1:0-8203 GCA_035707385.1 Acidimicrobiales bacterium | reverse complement strand
TCGGGCGGTGGGCAGACTGGCTTGACCGAACGGTCAAGTGCGCCGCCCGGGCGGACGACCCGTGACAAAGGAGCAGCCCATGCCCACTGCTGTGATCGTCGACGCCGTCCGCACCGCGGGGGGCAAGCGCAACGGCAAGCTCTCCGGGTGGCATCCGGCCGACCTGGCGGCCGAGGTCCTCAACGCCCTCGCCGAGCGAACCGGCATCGATCCCGGCATCGTCGAGGACGTGGTCATGGGGTGCGTCATGCAGGCCGGCGCCCAGTCGGTCAACGTCGGCCGCAACGCCGTGCTGGCCGCCGGCTGGCCCGAGGCCGTGCCCGCCACCACCGTCGACCGCCAGTGCGGGTCGTCCCAGCAGGCCGCCCACTTCGCCGCCCAGGCCGTCATCGCCGGCGCCGCCGACGTCGTGGTGGCCGCCGGCGTCGAAGTCATGAGCCAGGTGCCGATGGGCGCCTCCATCGGTGACGGCAAGTTCGGCTTCCCGTTCGGCCCCCGGGTCAACCAGCGCTACGCCGACGTCGGCGGCCTCGTCTCCCAGGGCATCTCGGCCGAGCTCATCGCGGACAAGTGGGGCCTGTCCCGCGAGGACCTCGACACCTTCGCGGCCGAGAGCCAGCGCCGGGCGGCCCAGGCCACCGCCGAGGGACGCTTCGACAACGAGATCGTCGCCGTCCGCTCGCTCCACCGCGACAAGGAGACCGGCGCCGTCACCGAGTCCGACGAGATGGTCACCGCCGACGAGGGCATCCGGGAGGGCACCACGGTCGAGGCGCTCGCCAACCTCAAGCCGGCCTTCAAGCCGGACGGCAAGGTCACGGCCGGCAACTCCAGCCAGATCACCGACGGAGCCTCGGCCGCCCTCGTCATGAGCGAGGAGAAGGCCGCCGCCCTCGGGCTGCGGCCCCGGGCCCGCTTCCACACCTTCGCGCTGGCCGGCGTCGACCCCGTCACCATGCTGACCGGGCCGATCCCCGCCACCCACAAGGTGCTGGAGCGGTCGGGTCTGTCGATCGACGACATCGACCTGTTCGAGGTCAACGAGGCCTTCGCCTCGGTCGTGCTCGCCTGGCAGCGGGAGACCGGCGCGGACCTGGCCAAGACCAACGTCAACGGCGGCGCCATCGCCCTCGGCCACCCGCTCGGGTGCTCGGGGACCAAGCTGCTGGCCACCCTGCTCAACGAGCTGGAGCGCACCGGGGGTCGCTACGGGCTGCAGACGATGTGCGAGGGCGGCGGCATGGCCAACGCCACGATCATCGAGCGCCTGGACTGATCGGCCGCGGGCCCCGGCCGCCGAGGGGGTGGCCGGGGCCCGCTGACAGTAGGGGGAAGGATGAGGGGAGCGACTCTGGCCGCCCGCGCCCAGCGTGCGCTGGCGGTGCTGGCGCTGGTGGCGGGCGCCGCCGCCTGTGACACGGCGAGCCCGGGGGGTGCCTCGGGGCCCGGGTTCGGGGCCCTGCGCCGGGGGGCCGAGCCGGCGCCGTGGGACGTGCGCACCGGGGTCGAGCAGGTCACGGTCACCGGCGCCGAGCCGGGGCAGCCGCTGACCCTGTACGGCTCCGGGAAGCACCGGCTGCTCACGCTGCGGGCCGACGACACCGGCCAGGCCCACTTCGCCTACCTCCCGCCCGAGCACATGACCCTCGAGTCCGGGCCGGACCTCGACTACGGCGAGCTCGACACCCCCTCGGGGACCTCTGTCGCCCCCGGCCGCTACGTGGTGGTCGACGACAGCGCCGAGCCCCGCCTGGCCAGCGAGGTCGTGCGGGTCCCCGGCCGGGACGACGTGCCGGGCACCGACCTGTACGACGGCCAGGAGCTGGTGGGCGCCCGCCTCGACCTGCTCGGCACCCCCGCACCCGGGACGGCACCGGAGGACGGGTTCCAGTACCTGGAGATGCGCGACGGCGTCCGGCTCAGCGCCATGGTGCGGTTCCCCGACCAGGGCGTGTACGGGCCGGGGCCCTACCCGACGGTCGTCGAGTACTCCGGCTACTCGCCGTCCAACCCCGACTCCGAGGAACCGGCCGCCCGGCTGGCCAGAGCCTTCGGCTACGCCACCGTGTCGGTCAACCTGCGGGGCACCGGGTGCTCGGGTGGGGTGTTCGACATCTTCAGCCCCGCCCAGATGGCCGACGGCTACGACGTGATCGAGATCGTCGCCCGCCAGGACTGGGTGCGGGGCGGCAAGGTCGGCATGGTCGGGCTGTCCTACTCGGGCATCACCCAGCTGTACACGGCGACCACCAACCCGCCCCACCTGGCGGCGGTGAGCCCGCAGTCGGTCCTGGCCGACCCGTGGCTGCAGGCGTGGCCGGGCGGCATCTTCAACTCCGGCTTCACCCAGCAGTGGGTCAAGGAGCGGGACGAGGCCAGTGCCCCGGGGGGGACCAGCTGGGTCACCACCCGGGTCGAGGGCGGCGACGCCACGTGCGCCGACAACCTGGTGCTGCGGACGCAGAACCCCGACTTCGAGAACCTCGCCCACAGCCTGACCACCTACAGCGGCACGGCCGAGGCGCGCGACCTGCGGGAGCTGGTGCGCGACGTCGAGGCCCCCGTGTACCTGACCGGCGCCTTCCAGGACGAGCAGACCGGACCCCAGTTCACCGCCATGGTCGACGACTTCGACCGCGCCGCGCTGGCCAGGGTCAACCTGTGGAACGGCCGCCATCCCGACGGCTTCGGGCCCGCCAACCTCGTGCGCTGGTACGAGTTCCTGGAGCTGTACGTGGCCGACCGCGTCCCGGTCCTCGACCCGGTGCTGCGGGCGGTGCTGCCGTTCGTGCTGGCCGACCAGTTCGACCTGGCCGACGTGGCGCTGGAGCCCGACCACTACGCCTCGTTCGGCGACGACCTGGACGCGGCCCGGGCCGCCTACGAAGCGGAGCCGCCCGTGCGGGCCGTGTTCGAGAGCGGCCTGGGCCAGAACGAGGTGGGCGAGCCGGGCGGCACGTTCGAGCTGGCGCTCGACGCGTGGCCCGCACCCGACGCCGAGCCGGTGACCTGGTACCTGGGCGAGGGAGGCGCCCTGGTGCCCGACCGCGCCGAGCGGGGCGCGGGCGGGGTCGACTCGTTCCGGTTCGACCCCGAGGCCGGGGGCGCCACCCTGTTCGGCGGCACCGGCGACTACCCGCTGCTCTCCCGCACCTGGGACACCGACTGGACCCGGTTCCCGGCGGGCACCGAGCTGTCCTACGTGACCGAACCGTTCGCCGACGACACCGTGCTCGCGGGGCCGGGCTACGCGGAGCTGTACCTGGCCTCGGACGCCGAGGACGTCCATGTGCAGGTGTCGGTGTCCGAGATCAGGCCGGACGGCACCGAGGTCCTGCTCCAGAACGGCTGGCTCGACCTCGCCCACCGGGCCGAGGACCGGCGGCGCACCGACGGGCTGGAGATCGTCCACCCCTTCACCGAGCGCGCCCGGGAGCCGATGGTGCCCGGCGAGTTCGTCGAGGCCCGCATCGGCATCCCGTCGATCGGCCACCCGGTGCGGGCCGGGTCCCGCCTGCGGTTGTCGGTGGCCACCCCCGGCCGCAACCACGCCACCTGGGAGTTCGAGAACCCGGACCACGGGGCCGCGGTGCCGACCCACCAGGTGGCCCGGACCCGGGCCATGCCGTCGGCGCTGGTGCTGTCCACCCTCGGCGGCGTGACGGTGCCGCCGGCTGCCGGCCCCCTGCCCTGTCCGGGCCTGCGGGGGCAGGCATGCCGGCCTTACCAGCCGGTGCCCAACACCGAGGCGCAGGAGGGGTAGCGGCCGGCGGCACGTACCATGCGTGGCGTGCGCGGACGCAAGGTCTCCTGGCCGACGCTGCTGGTCATGTCCCTGGTGGGGCTGGTCGCGTGGTGGCTGACCGGGGCCTCCCCGCTGGCGGTGGTGGTGGCGGTCGTGGCCGGCTGGGTCATCCTCAAGCTGGGCTTCGCCGTCCTGTCGAGCCTGGCCACGCCGCTGCCGCCGCCCCCGCCGCCGGGCGAGCTGCGCAAGGTCCGCCTCACCTTCCGTTGCTCGATCTGTGGCACCGAGGTGCGCATGACCAGCGCCAACGACGAGGTCCCCGAACCGCCCCGTCACTGCCAGGAGGACATGGAGCTGGTCGCTCCCGTCGACGGATGACCGGCCCGCTACGGCCCGTCGCCCCGCTGTTCGCTCGGCGTACGCAGGTTGCCCGGTCTACCCACAGGCTGTGGACAAGGTTGGGGAGAGTAACAGCGATGTAACTTCCGACGCCTGCCGGCTACCTGGGACTTTCAGGAAAGCGACAGGCGGGTGGCGCGTCGGCCAACCGCGGGTTGCGCGCCCTCAGCGGCAGAGGCGACGGGGTCGCGTCGCCGCGGTCAGCGGTACTGGGTGGCCGTGATGATCCCGCCGCAGATGGCGGCCAGCCCGAGACCGAGGTAGGCGTTGCTCATCCCGCCCGGCAGCACCCCCAGGTAGTTGAGGAAGATGACCACCAGCCCGATGCCGAGCAGGCCGAACATGACGATCGGCACCCACCGGGGGCTGACCTTGACCTCGCGGGGAACGGGCGGCGTGTACCGGGTCGACGGCGAGGGGCGCGCCCCGGACGGCGTCGTCCCCTTGGGCGTCACGCGCCCACCCGGGACGTGGCGCTTCGCGGGCTTGGTCATGGCCCGCCAGACTAGACGCGGCGCCTGACAGGGTAGGAGTCGTCGCCATGGCCGCTCTTGTGCGAGAGAGTGGAGAGGTGACGGACGTCCTGGCCGCCGTCGACATCGGCACGAACTCGATCCACCTGGTGGTGGCCCGGGTGGACGCCAACCGCATCGAGGTCCTCGATCGCGAGCGCGAGATGGTCCGGCTGGGGTCCTCGGCCGGCGACATGAAGCGGCTCACGCCGGCCGCCATCAACCGCGGCATCGAGGCGCTCGACCGCTTCAAGCAGGTGGCCGCCATCAGGGGGGCGTCCGTACGGGCCGTGGCCACCTCCGCCGTGCGGGAGGCCGAGAACCGCGCCGTGTTCATCGAGCGGGCCCGGGCCGTCGGCGTCGAGGTCGAGGTCATCTCGGGCTTCGAGGAGGCCCGGCTCATCCACCTGGGCGTGCTGCAGGCGGTGCCGGTGTTCGACCGCCAGGTCGTGGTGTGCGACATCGGCGGCGGGTCCACCGAGCTGGTGGTGGGGACCAAGGGCGAGATCCTCACCGCCCGCAGCCTCAAGCTCGGCAGCATCCGGCTGACCAGGCGCTACTTCGACACCCCCAGGCCGACCGCCAAGGCCGTCGAGTCGTGCCGCCGGGGCATCCGCACCACGCTGGCGCCCGCCGTGCGGGAGATCCGCCGGGCCGGGTTCGACGTGGCCGTGGGGTCGTCGGGGACCATCGGGGCCGTCTGCCAGATGGTGGCCGCCCGCCAGGAGGCCGGCGTCCCCCGCACGCTCAACAACTTCACCGTCACCCGGGCCGACATCGACGGGGTGGTGCGGCGCCTGGCCGCGGCCACGGTCAAGGAGCGGGCCCGCATACCGGGGCTCGACCCCCGCCGGGCCGACATCATCCTGGCCGGTGCGCTGATCCTCGAGCAGGTGGTCCACGAGCTGGGCGCGGAGGAGCTGACGTTCTCCGACTACGCCCTGCGGGAGGGCGTGCTCCTCGACACCTGGCGGCGGGTCCACGGGGGGTCGCTGCACCACCTGTCCGACCTGCGGCGGCGCAGCGTGCTGCGGCTGGCCGCCCAGATGGACGAGGACACCGCGCACTCGGCCCACGTCGCCCGGCTGGCGCTCGACCTGTTCGACGCCACCGCCGACCGCCACGGCCTGGGCGACGACAGCCGCGAGGTGTTGGAGGCCGCCGCGCTGCTCGCCAACGTGGGCCTGTTCGTGTCCCACGCCGGCCACCACAAGCACAGCTACTACGTGATCCGCAACAGCGAGCTGCTGACCGGGTTCACCGACCGGGAGATCGAGCTGATCGCCCAGGTGGCCCGCTACCACCGCAAGTCCGCGCCCCGCAGGAAGCACGCGGAGTTCGCCGCCCTCGACCGCGACGACCAGCGCCGGGTGCGCGTGCTGGCCGGGCTGCTGCGGGTGGCGGTGGGCCTCGACCGCAACCATGGTGCCCGGGTGTCGGCGCTCTCGGTGCGGTCCGGCGACGAGACGCTGGTGGTGGCGGCGGTGCCGGCCGACGGGCAGGACGTGTCGCTGGAGCTCCACGCCGCCGGCACCCGGTCCGACCTGCTGGCCGACGCGCTGGGCGTGCCGGTCGAGGTCGTGGAGGACGGGGCGGCCCCGGCCGAGGAACCCGCCTCCTCCAGCCCGGTGCCCGCGTAGCGGTCGCGCCGTCCGACGGCACCGCTAACCGGTTCGGGGGTCGGCGGGGCCCGCCGGTACCCTCGGGGCTCGTGGCACCCCGGGTCCTGGTCATCGACAACTACGACAGCTTCGTCTACAACCTGGTCCAGTACCTGGGCGAGCTGGGGGCGGAGCCGCTGGTGCACCGCCACGACGAGCTGGCGCTCGACGAGATCGTGGCCCTGGACCCGGACGCCGTCCTGGTGTCACCGGGGCCCGGCCGCCCGGAGGACGCGGGCCTGTCGAACGAGGTGATCCGCCACTTCGCCGGCCGGCGCCCGGTGCTCGGCGTGTGCCTGGGCCACCAGTGCATCGGCCAGGTGTACGGGGGCGACGTGGTGCGGGCGGGCCAGATCATGCACGGCAAGACGTCGCTGATCCACCACGACGGCACGGGGGTCTTCGCCGGGCTGCCCGAGCCCCTGGAGGCGACCCGCTACCACAGCCTGGTGGTGGACCGGGCCAGCGTCCCCGACGAGCTGATCGTGACGGCCTGGACCGACGACGGCACGATCATGGGCCTGCGCCACCGCCACCATGCGGTGGAGGGCGTCCAGTTCCACCCCGAGTCGATCCTCACCGCCGCCGGCCACGACCTCCTCCGCAACTTCCTGGCCACGGCAACCGCGATGCCCGCTGCCGCCCCCACCAGCTGATCCACGCCGGCAACCCCGAAGTCAGTCAGTCGCAGTCGTCGGGGTCGGGCTGGTAGCAGATGGTGGCCTCGATCTCGTCGACGGTGAGGTCGAAGCTGGTGGTGCGGGTCGCCTCGGCCAGGGTGCCGGTCTGGCCGGTGCTGGCCTGCCAGGTCACGGCCCACGCCTGGGTGGCCGTGGCGTGGTACCGCCCCTCGGGCTGGTGCGAGGAAATCCACTGGTAGGTGTAGGCACAATCGGAGTGCTGGCCGTCGCCGCCGGCGAAGTCGTACACCTCCCCGGGACCCCGACACGTCACGGCCCGCCCGGTCCGTCGCTGGTCGGGATCACGCTCGCCCAGGTTCCAGGTCACGCGGTCGGGCGTGGCGGTCACGGTGACCGAGAACCCGGGGATGGCGGCGGTGGCGGTCCGGGTCTGCCACTGCCCAGGGTCGATCCACAACCACGTCGGCAGCCCCACGATGTGCGGCCGTTCGAGCCCGGGGGCGGTGTGGGGCACGGGATAGGGCAGGGGGATCTGGTCGTAGGCCGACATCGCCAGGGCGGCCAGGTCGACCCCGAACCCGGGACTCCCGGGCTGGTACTGGAAGTACCGCGAGCTGGCGAGCGTGTCGTCGTCGACGTACCGGCACGTCTGGTAGTACCAGCCGTCCGCCACCAGCGGCTCCACCGCGGTGGCGAAGGGCATGTTCTCGCTCAGCTGCGACCCCGGCCCACCCGGCGCCAACCACAACTCACACCGCCGCTGACGCACCGCGGGCGCCACCGCGAGAGCGTCCGGCTGCGCCACCACATCGGTGTACGAGACGGCGACCGCAGGGGTGTCGTCACTCGTCGTAAAGGCACGCCAGCGCGAACCAGTCGGTGCTTCGCCTTGTGCCGAAACTGGCAACACATCGACACATAAGGCGACAGCAACGACAACAGCGAGGCTCACCCGGTGCAATCAGAGACCCCCTGCCAGTCGCGTACGTGCTGGGAGTCCTGCACCACCCAGACCCCGTCGTGCTGAACCATGGTGGTCGTCGACTCAGAGGTAGTTGGTTCCGGAAAGGCGATCTCGGTGGAACCGACATCCACGAAGGCGTCGTTGGTCACATCACAGCCCGGCACGACTGCGGTGTGGTCGGCTCGGAAGGTGATTGGAGCGTGGACGGTGTGCCTTGAGAGATCGCCAACGACCCAAATCTTTCCCTCGGCCTGCCAGGTAGAGAGCAAGGTGCGGATGCT
>DASSUD010000032.1:0-5517 GCA_035707385.1 Acidimicrobiales bacterium | reverse complement strand
TACGTCCACCTCCGCCGCAGCCACAACTGGCCTGCGACGCAGGCCCGTCACGCGACGCTGCGACAGCTCCGTTACCCGACAGGCTGAGCATGACGTGGGCTCCTTGCCGGACACACCCCCACACGACGGACTTCAACGCCGGCTAGATGAACATCCTCCGGAGGTAGTTGGCCCGTCTGAGGACGGCGCCGGAGGCGCCGCCCGCAGGCCGGGCGTCTTCGCGGCCGGCGTCAGCCGGGCGCCTTGACCGAGTTACAGAGAATTCTCACCAGCCGATCTCGTGTTACCTGTGCGACTGGTTGACGGTGAGCCAGCCTGGCTGCAGTTGCTGGTCAACACTCTTCAGATGGTCGACCGGCGGATCCCGTGGCGGCCATTAGAGGCCGAGTGCTGTCGCGAACGCCTGGGCGATCACGCCGTAGCCGTCCTTGTTCGCATGGATGTCGGGGCCGAGCGGCGGAGGGGGGCACATCCATGTCAGTTCGCAGGCGTTGAAGACGCTGAGGGGAACCAGGCCGGCGCCTTTGAGATCGACCAGTGTCGTGAAGTCGGTGACGGCGAAGGCCGACTCGACGTCGGCCATCGGCACTCCTGCGCCGGCGTAGAGCGACTCCAGAAAGTTGTTGAACAGGACCGCGGACGCGGCCGCCGCCTCACCGGCCGCGGGGTCGTCGAACCACTGGACGACGTCAGGGGCGTAGTAGCTCATTCCGACGATCGGGACGTCCGGTCCGGCATGGTCGCGGAGCGTGTCGAGAATCAACGGCAGGTTGGTGGCGATCTGCGGGATGAAGCAGCTCGGGTCGCCCCCACAGTCCACGAAGATGTCGTTCGCCCCCACGTTGACTGTGATGAACGCGACCTCGCCGGGGTGGGTATCGAGGAACTCGACGGCATCACCCAACTGGGAGCCGGTGTCGTAGGCACACCGACTGTCCTCGATCATGGTTGCTGTGCTCTCGCCCCCACAGCCCAGCTTCACCAGGCGCAGCCGGTCCTGGCCGCCGTCGCGCGCCAGCTTGAACAGCTGGTCTGCGTATCCCTGGCTGTAGCCCACGGCTGCGCTGTTGTTGTGCGGGCCGCCGATCGGTTGGAAGCCCTGTGCCAGTGAGTCACCGACCGACAGGTAGTAGGAGTCCGACCCGCTCGCTGCGTCCGTCGGAGCGGCTCGCCACAACATGCTCGCCGATACGAGGATCACCGCCAACACGCGCGGCGCTCGTCTCAGAATCCACCTGGACCTGTCTGCCCTGTGGTGAGTCATTCCGGTCCCGCCTTCCCTTGTGGGCGGGTCGGCCTGGCGCAACGTCGTGCCCTGGTTGCCCGCCCGGCACGTCATTACTCGGGCGGCACCCTACGCCGAGCCGACAGGACAGGCAACACTCTCCGCGCACAAACAACTGCATCCAGTGACGGTCCGTGCGATGATCATCCCGCATCGTGCCCGGTGCGGGCCCGGCACCTGTCTCCTGAGGATGCTGCGGATCAGGCGTGAGCGCAGCCGCTCTGCTCGTGGTTGGACCGTATCGACCGCCGGTCGTCGTCGAGGTCGAACTGCCCGACGAGTTCGCCTGGGAACGTCTCCTGGCCCAGGTGGCAGTACCTGCTGCGGTCGACGCGCTGCCCGATCCCGCGGGCGGCTTGCTGGTGCACCGAGGCCGTGGCGGCAGCGCGGGCGTCTGGCGCCGCGTCGGTCTCGTCCCTGGCCGGCGCTGGAGCCGTGGCGCTCCCCGAACCGGTCGACCACGAGCTACCTCCCGTGGCACCCACGCGTCCCGTCTGGGTCGGGCGACGTCCATAGTGAGCCGAGAGGTGGCCGCCGACGATGCTGGCCGGGTACCGGGCGTGGAGGGCCCGCTCGACACGGGCGTCGGCATGAGGAAGGCCGGGCGCTTGAACACCCGGCGTTCTCGGTTTGGGGTCTAGTAGGGACTACGGGTCAACGATCACCGTGCACACGTAGGTGTCCGGTTCCAGTTTGGCCAGGTGTCGACCTGTCGAGACGCGCATCAGCGCCGGTCGGAACCGGCGCTGATCTGGGGGTTCGGATGGAGCGGACGACGGGATTCGAACCCGCGACCCTCACCTTGGCAAGGTGATGCTCTACCAGCTGAGCCACGTCCGCGTGGGGAACCACCTTAGCAAGGTCCCCTGGGCCGCCCACCAACCCGTTGGTCAGGCCGGCGGCGGTGGCGGGGGCGGGGGTGGCGGCTGGGGGGCACCGGCCGGAGCCGGGCCGGTTTCCCGGTGGCCGCCGGCCATGTCGCGGATGCGCCGGGCGATCTCGATGGCCAAGCCGCGATCCAGGATGCGCTCCACCACGTCGTGGCGGTCGTCGACGATGAACGTCAGGGCCGCCGAGCGCTCGTCCTGCCATCCCTGCACCGTCAGCGACGCGTCCAGCGGGAGGACCACCACGTCCGGCTTCCACTGGCGCTCGTTCACCAGCACCACCTTGCCGGGCAGCAGGGCTGCCACACCGGCGTAACCCCGTACGCCGCCCTGGACCAGCATCGTGACCACGTCACCCTCGTCCAGGACGCTGCCGAGCACCGCCAGGGCCACCTTGCCCGTGCGGCGGGGCCCGGCCGTGAGCCGCGACGCGGCGGCACCGATGCCGTGGGGATCGTAGGACTGCGGTCCCGGTGGCGGGCCGAACCCCGCTGGTGGGGCTGGGTAGCCGGACGGGGTGGCGCCGGGCGGCGCCGGGTACGCACCGGGCGGACCGCCAGGGATCGGCGGATACGGCGGAGGGGCCGAGGCGCCCGGGGGTGGCGGGGATCCCGGCGGGGCGAACGGCGGCGGAGCCGGGACGGCGCCGGGCGGCGGACCACCCGGGCGCGGACCACCCGGGCGCGGACCACCCGGCGGCGGACCACCCCCCGGCGGACCACCCGGGCGTGGACCACCCAGCGGCGGACCACCGGGCGCGGCCGGCGGCGGACCAGCGGGCGGAGCGGCCGGAGGCGACGGACTACCCGGCGGGGCCGGCGGCGGACCACCGGGCGAGGCGAGGGCGGCGCCCGGCCCGCCGGCCGGCGGCCACGGGGGGGTCGGGGTCAGCTGCCACGGCGGCTCGGTCGGCGGCTCGGAGTCGACCGACGCACCCGAGTCGTCGGGGTCGTTGGCTGCGTCCCACGGTCGAGGCTGCGGGGGCGGCGGCGGAGCCGACGCAGCGGGCGGGGACGACCAGCCGGCGTCGGGCGCGGCGCCGGGCGACGGCGGGCCGCCCAGGGCCGGCTCGGCCGGCGACGACCCACCCGCACCCGGCGGCGGCGCAACTGCCGGGGCCACATCGCCCGAAGCCGGCTCGGCCGGCGACGACCCACCCGCACCCGGCGGCGGCGCAACTGCCGGGGCCGCATCGCCCGACGGCGATTCCGGCGGCGGCGCAACTGGCGGGGCCGCCTCGCCCGTCGGCGATTCCGGCGGCGGCGCAACTACCGGGGCCACATCGCCCGACGGCGACTCCGGCGGTGACGTGTCGACCGGAGCCGCATCGCCCGGCGGCGAGTCCGGCGGCGAGGCCGGCTCGGCCGGCGACGAACCGCCCGCACCGGGCGGCGGGGTCGGTTCCCAGACGCCCGGGGGCGGTGGCAGCGGGGCTCTCGCCGGCGACCCGCCCCCCTCGCCGTCCACGTCGTTGTGCTCCTCGTCGCTCACTGGCGATCGTCCTCCGGTTCACCTGGCTGCACGCCTCACCGAGCGGGCCAACCTAGTGGCTGCCCGGCGCCCGCCGGGCACACCCGCTACGCCGGCGCGAGCCCCCTGCCGAGGAGCGCGGCCCCGTCTGCCGACAGCGGCAGGGTCCGCGCCGCGGCCAGGCCGGCCGGGCTCATCTTGGCGGCGGTCTTGCGCAGGATCTCGACCATCCTGGCCTCGTCGTCCAGCGACTCCGCCAGTTCGTCGAACTGCGTCTCCAGGAACACCAGGCACAGCGCGTCCTCGTGGGCCTGCACCTCGGGGTCTCGTCCGAGCCCCCGCTTGCGCACGATGGCCTGCACCCGCTCGACCGACTCGTCGCCGTAGCCGGCGTCCCGCATGATCGACGCCACGTCCTCGGCGTGCTGGCGCTGCTGCGCCGTCCGCCAGCGCAGGTACCCGGCCCGGTCGCGGGGGTAGGTGTCCCGCGGGATCGCCCACCGCCGCAGGTGGTGGGCCCGGGCGGCGATCAGCTGCTCGTCGCTGCAGCCCGGCGACAGGCGCCGCACCCAGCGGGTCATCATCTCGGCGTGGGTCAGCTCCTTGGGACGGGCGATCCCGCCGACCACGATCGTCTGCGGGTCGTCGGCGTTGGCGGCGTCGACGGCGGCCAGGGCCACCGCCAACCGGCCGGCACCGGGTGCGGGCGCGTCCATCGGCCCCAGCCTCGCGCGCCTCAGTACGCCTCGCGGAACATCACGCTGATGCGGGGACCCGACGCCGCCACCTTGGGCACGCAGTGCTGCCACGTGCGCTGGCACGTCCCCCCGAGGACCAGCAGGTCGCCCGCCGCGGGCGCGAGCCGCAGCGACGGCCCCCCACCCCGGGGCCGGAGCAGGAACCGCCGGGGGCGGCCGAGCGACAGGATCGCCACCACCGTCTCGTCCCGGCCCCGCCCGACCCGGTCGCCGTGCCAGGCGACGCTGTCGCGCCCGTCGCGGTAGAGGTTCGCCGACACGGTCGACAGGTCCTCGCCGTAGTGCTCGGAGAGCGCCCGCGCCATCGCCGGCAGCGGGTCCGGCGGATCGGCCCACTGCCGGGTCGTCAACCGGGGCTCGGCCACCACCCGGTCGTACATGCGCCGCTCGTGGCCCGCCCACGGGGCGGCGCCCGCCACCAGCGAGAACAGCCGGTCGGCACCGTGCGCCCACCCCTCCGCCACGTCGTACCAGGCGCCGCCGGCCAGGTCGCGGCGGACCAGGCCACCGAGACCGGGATCGAACCCGGGGGGCTCGTCGCCGAGCAGCGAGGGCTGCCATGCCAGCGCCACCCCGTCAGCCTACCGGCGTCCCCCCGGTCGCGTCGAACGCCCGTTCGCCCTAGGCGGGCGGGGGCCGGAGGTCCACACGCAGCGTCAGGATGCCGTCCTCGATCGTTCCGTCGGCGTCGCCGATGATGGCGAAGTCCTGGTAGTCGGTCTCCGCCTGCCGGATGAAGCGCAGCCGCTCCTCCCCCGCCACCGGCGGCAGCGTGCGGTTGCGGACGGCGTGGGCCCGCTCCCGGAACCGCTGGATCATCGCGTCGACATCGAGCGTGTCGGCCATGGCAGCACCGTACCGGACCCGCCGGGCGGGCCGGATCTACGCCTCAGCCCCACCCGCCGCCGAACGGCGGCATGCCGGGGCCGTGGCTGGCGTCGCGGCGGCCGCCCGGGGGCGGCCCGCCCGGGCCCGGTGGTCGCTGGCGGCGGGAGCCCCCTGCCGGGGGCGGCCCGTCGGGCCGGCGCCCACCCCCGGGCGGCGGCTCGCTCGGCCGCCGGCCTCCCGGCGCCGGGTTGGCGCCGCTGCGGCGCCCGCCGCGCCCGCCGGCGGGTGG